>DASUVX010000021.1:0-53925 GCA_036378735.1 Pseudonocardiaceae bacterium
GCTCCTCGACGGCCTCCGCAAAACCCCCACCAACACCGAGTTCCTCACCCAGATCACCACGACTACCCCGCACAACGGCAGCGGTTCGGGGACTACCGGCCGGTGACCGTGAACATCGGCGAAGTTGTCACCTCATGGGCCAGTCAGAAACGCGGTGACGGTGGTGCGACCTGCGGGGCCGTTGCCGATGTTTTGGGTGATGTGTCCGGAGCCGGGAATGACGACGAGGTGAGCGTGGGGGGCGAGGCTGGCCTCATGCTGTGTCCATGCCAGGGGTGTAATCAAGTCGTGGTCGCCAGCCAGCAGCAGTGTCGGCACCGGGGGTAAGGGCGCGTTGGACGCAAACGGCACCACCGGGGTGGGTGGCCATTGTTCACACGTCACCGCGATTTTGTTGCCGGCCGCGGTGGCCCGGTCGTAGGGGAACAGCGCGGCAACGGCGGTTGTGGTGGCGTCGGCCCGGTCGGCGACCGGGGTCTCTGCAGTGCTCCAGGGCCAGAGGAAGTCCTCACAGACCGTAGTGGCGAACAGGCCCTGGCTAAAAATTTCGGCCGACGCGGCCCTACGTTGCGTTTCAGCGGCGATGATCGCGTCCAAGGCGGCATAGCTACCCCGTGCCGCATTGTGCAGCGCGTCTAACGCACCGGCCAGCCGTGGCGCACCGTGGGTCAGCCCGCTGAGGACATCGAACAGTTGGGGGCCGTTGTGGCGGGCCCGGATGACCTGCGCGAGGTCCTGTGCTGGGTCGGTGGGACACCGGATTTGGGTACACACCATCTGGAGCACTTGCCCGGTGCGGTTGAAGGCGGCGATTTCCAATGGATCGACGCTGTCGTGCGGGACGACCGAGTCCAGCACCAACCGCGAGACCCGATCAGGGTAAGTGATCGCGTAGCGTTCGGCGACGAAGGTGCCATAGGAGACCCCGGCGAGGGTCAGCGTGGCAACCCCCAACGCTTGGCGCAGGGTGTCCAGGTCGGCCACGGTGTCGGCGGTGGTGTAAAACCGCCGATGATCCCCGAGGGATTGGGCGCACGCCTGCACGGCGCTGGGTGGGGGCCCGGGTGCAGCCAGGTCGTCCAGCGCCTGTTGTAGGTGTGGGCAGCGCAGCGCGCCGGGGCCGGTGCCGCGTGCGGAGAACAACACCAGCCGGTAGTTGCGCAACACTTCCGGGTCGAATTGGCGGGCGATCACCGCGGTCAATCCCACGCCCGGTGCGCCTGGGCCGCCGACGAGCCAGACCAGCACACCCCGCGGCGCGGTGACGTTGTCGGCCATCGCGACGGGTAACGACAGCTGGCCGGGCTGCTGGGGCGGCGCCCGCAACCCAGCATGATCCAACGGCACGGTCAACATTGCGCAGCTAAACGTGACACCCCCAGGACCGCGGAACAGACCGTCGGTACCAGCACCAGGCGCGGGAGCACCCAGAGCGGCCGGGTCGCAAGGGTGGACACCGGCCAGCACCGGGGTCGGCTGGGATACCGGTCCCCGAGGCTGGGTGCCACAGCCACCCACGAAGACACCCATCAGCACGGCAAGTGCCATCACCGCGCGCCTATCGAGGGCGCTTCTGATCTTCCGCCTCAACCCAAAATCCACAACTGTCCCTAACCCTTGCCGAGTCCACTCGGGGTTTCTCGGGTGAGCTAACACCGGATCGCGACGACCTGCGAACACTCGTCAAGCCGTCTGGCTGAAGATCTTTAGACGGCCTCCGTGACGGTGTTCGCCGGTCGTTTCCGCGCTTCCTACCGTGGCAAGTTCCGGGGCGGATTGTGGCCTGTAGGCCGATCATGACCAGCAGGACCAGCTTGTGCGGCGGGTGGATTGTCATCCGGCGATTGCGGGAGCACCGTGGCGGCCGGCACCGTTGGCGAAGCGGCGTGCCCCCGCCAGTGCGTCGGTTGCCAGGCTGACTTGGCCGTGGCGGAACTCAGTCGCCAGGGCGTTGGTGTCGTTGAGGCGGGGTGTCCCCGTCTGGGCGGAACACCGTGCCGTGCGGGCCACCCAGCGCCTTGAGGTCAGCGCCGGCGCAGAACACCCCCCGCGGCCGCACAACACGGCCACCGCAGCGTTGCCGTCGGCGTCAAAGGCCCGAAACGCAGCGCGCTCAGCCTCGCCACCGGCAAAAAGCATGCCGAGCATGGTCGGTACCAGGTTGATCTCAGTGGCGTGGTGGCGGGCCAGCGCGTCCAGGTAGCTGTCCGGGTCAATGGACTGTCGAACAGGTCGAACTCATGTGACCCGTTTCGGACGGCGCGGAAGGTTGAAAATAGTGTCGTGGCCCTATCGCGCCGCGCTGGCTGGACATACTATTTCAATCTCGTTAAATCTCGGCCTGTCGATCGGAGGGCCGTCCGGTGCGGATAGCAAATGTACTGCGCGTCAAGGGATCGGTGGTCGCAACTGTTCCTCCAGACGCCCCTGCCACCGTTATGCTCGCCCAAATGGCTAAGCACCGTGTCGGGGCTGTAGTCGTCGTCGACGATGGCGCGGTGGTGGGTATGGTGTGGGAGCGGGACGTCATCCGCCTCCTGCACGAACGTGGAGCTTCGCTCATCCAGTCCAACATCTTGAAGATCATGAACGCCGACGTGATCAGCTGCACGCCCACCGACGAGGTGGACGACGTCCTACGGATCATGACCGACCGACGGATCCGGCACCTGCCGGTGATGGTCGGCGATAAGCTCATCGGTATTGTCAGCATGGGTGATCTAGTTAAGGCGCGAATCGACGAGCTGGAGACCAATCGGGCATATCTGCAGTCCTACATCGGCGCTGGCTGATACTTGCCGCCTGACTCAAGCGCCGCCAGGAACTGGATGGTCAGTATTCACCCCTCAATTCGATGCGGGGTAGGCAGCTGTTCCCGGCGAAGCTCGTCGGGCCGACCTTTAGATGCTGTTCCCCGGCCTGTCCGGTACTGATCACGCGCGTCGAGCGGAGTCGTTTCAGGCCACACGTCGGCCGCAACCGGGTCCTCCGCAGGATCGGTTCGAAACGTTGGTGCGCGCGAAATATCGATCGCCCACTGAGGCGCGGCTCGGGATCGAGTGTGGTGACGCCAAGCAGTGCGCCGACCACGTGGAGGTGCGGTTGAGCGGTAGTCGCAGGCCCGCGAGCGTGCGTCTGTACCTCGTAGCTCGTCGAAGCTAGCGGCTTGGGGCAGTCGGATCCGAGAACTCGCCGGATCAGTTACTACCAACAGACACCATGTGTCGCGGAACTCGTGTCCGCGCGACAGGTGTCTCATAACCAGGTTCTGCTGGACACGATTTTGGGCAAGGAGCCAGCTGAGACAAACGAGACGTTCGAAATGGATCGAATTCGGAGAGTGACCTCCTCTTGTAGGGTCACAACAAGATTGGGTGCGCGGTCCCGCTCGGCTACCGTATGGCCTCCGTTACCGGAACCCATCATCGGGCGGGTCATATGGGAATCCGCACTCCATACCCAGCTGTCGGTGGCGGCCATCCATTGAGTTGCTCCGGTAACGGTTTCGGAGTGAAACTCACTGCGGGCCTCTTAGCGGAGTACATGATCTTCCACGGCGATGGGGACGGTGTCGAAGCGTCGCTGTCCATTGCGCTGCCTGATGGGCGCTATCACGTCCCAACGTCCCTCGCCATGCAGATGCAGGGTGTGGGTGTGGAAGGCGGTCAGGCTGCTGTGCTGACCGACGCTGACCAGCGTGCATTCGGGCAGATGCGTGCGGATCAGAGTGTAGAGCGAGTGTTCGAGGCCTGCGTCGACTGCGGAGGTTGCCTCGTCGAGGAAGGCCAGGCGGGGACGGTTGATCAGGAGGCGGGCGATACCGAGGCGCTGTTTTTCTCCGGGCGCCGAACGAAAAGACAATCACATGGAGGCTGAATTATGGCCGCAGGGGGCATCGGCTCAGCCTGCCGAGCTTGTGACCCGTCGGCGAAACAGTGCCGAGCATCATCATCGAGTTGGTGTAGGGGATCGAGCAAGACGACGAGATCCTCGCTGGGCTCCTCACCGCGCACGCTAGGGCCGAAGTCACGCTCCACGCCCTCAAGCGAACAGTCCTGGTTCTCCACCAGCGTGCGACCTGCGGCTCGGCCAGCCAACGGGCCAGCATTGGGAGGTCGCTGGCCATCAACCGCCGCCACGTCAGGGATCCAACTGCCGCTGGGCTATCGCCAACGTCCTCGACTGGCACGGATCATCACCTTGCCAGGCAGTGCACGCAGCGATCAGCGCCTGTGAACAAGGTTCTCGTCGGCGCGCCGGGGCGGGATGCGGACCTGCACGCGCAACTCTTGTTGACGTAGCGAACGGGCTGGCGCGGCGCGGCAAACCTTAATCCTTGGGTTCTGGGTTCGATCCCCAGGCGGCCCACAAAGCACCAGGTAGACCGTCTCTACGGCGTCCCAAAGCAAGATCAATGGATACTTTTGGGACACTTTTCGTCTCACGCACCGTCGGACCCCAGCAACTTTTCGAGGGCGTCGGCGGTCTGCCGGTCGGTGAGCTTGCGCCCAAGGTAGTGATCTTGGGTCATGCTGACCCGGGAGTGCCCGAGCTGGTCGCTGATCTTGCGGGCGGGCATTGCGGCGTCATCGAGGAAGCTGGCGACGGTCTTGCGCAGGGTGTGACTGACCAGTCCGTCGATGCCGGCGTCGTCGCGGACTTGCCGTCAGACTCGTCGCGCGTTGGAGGGGTCACGCCAGCCGCCAAGTGAGTCGGGGAACACGGGGTGCACCTGCGAGGCGATGGCGAGACGGCGACGTTTGAGCATGGTCATGGCCCAGCTGGGTAACGGGATCAACCGCTCCCGGTCGCGGTAACTCGGTGTCGTAGGAGTGAGCCATCGGCAGCGATAGAACCTTTGACCGCCCGGCGAGCCCCAGTGTCGCGGTCCTAAGATCGAGCTATCGGCTGCAGACTGCTGGGATGCCGTAGCGGCCGCCGGAATCGGTTAGCTGGACTGGCCGCCGGCACGGGCAAAGACCGATTCGGTCGAGGGGTAAATGGCGAACGTAGGGCGTAGCCCGGTGATCTCCAAAGGACGGGCGATGGCTCGGTGGTCAACACCAGCCAGGTGCAACTCGATGTGGTGACAGGTGGCGGCGTCCCGGGCCCTGACCAGACTTGTAATGCCTGCCGCCGCGAGGAAAGTGACCTTGCTAAGGTCCACCACGACGTGTCCGCTACCTACATCGATCAGCCTGAGCAGGCAGGAATCCAGTTGCGGCGCGGTCAGCAGATCCAGCTCGCCCGCCACCCGCACCACCCGCAGGCCGGGCATCGGCTGATCGATCGCGACGCGAAGCGCTTCCGCGCCACGAAATCCCGTTGATCCCTGCTTCTTGGCCTCAGAAATTGACGTATCCAACATCATCGATGCCAGCTTTCTAGGGAGCTCGGATCCCTATGGCGAGCAGTGCATCGAAAACGGAACACCATTTGTTTGGCGCACTCGAAGTGCCTTCGACCTGTGTCCAGGGTCCTCCGCAAAGCCAAAGATCGCAACCGACGCCACTGGGCCAACCTCACCATCCCCGTCGACCCATGAGCCGGTCCTCACCACAAACCGCCGCCACTGACAGGTCCGCGCCCCCGATGCTCCGTCGTTACCTCCTCGGCTAGGCGCAGCGATACATCGGCAAACGCAGTACCGGCCCACCACCCCCTGCCCTCGCCGAGCAGGCAGGCCTCGGGGTTGGCAGCCACCAGAAGTCGGCGGCTCGGGTGGGCAGAGTGTGGCGTCCCCTCGACCTCCCCGAAGGGCTACCACACGCCAGCCCGGCGGCAGAGCTAGACAACGCACGTGGCGGTTTCGTGGAGAGCTGCCCCGGACCGGCGTGTGGTCGGGCGATGCCAGGTCGAGGGGACGCCACACGAGCCCAGCGTGCAAGATAGTCACGTGCCAATGATGATCGTTTGGACACTTTACGGTCACAAAACCCAACTAGATAACCAAAAATGACCACGAACAACAACCGTTTGCACGCGAAATGCGCAGGTAATCAGCGCTATCCACGAACAAACCACAACGACGGTGATGGGACATAAAGGCCCGTAGAGCTGCCGGGTCGGGGGCCGGTAGCACTACGGGCAATGCACTGTTATCACATCGGCCGCATGATTGTGGCCGGACACGCCGAGCCGGTAATGATTCACTCTTTTTGTGACTATAAGGGCTCTTGCGCGCTGCGATCATCAATGGCCACCGTTACTCTCCCTGTGAACCGCAACTACAAGCACCGTCATGTCATCGACGCCCGGCGCCCCATCCAGTACGGCGGTGGAGCGTGCAACCTGCTGCTGGTCACCAGCGACGAGCACGTGGAGTTACTGTTCCACGCCACCCCGCAAACCGGGGCGGTCATGACTCCAGCGCAGGCCGTTGAGCTAGCCCAAGCACTTACCACCGCCGTCAAACGCCACCAGACCAGCGCCCCGCAACCACCGGGGATTCGCCGACCGCACTTGGGCTCTTGCGCGCTGCGCTCACCGGCAGCCACCGTCACTTTGACGGTGAACCGCAACCACAAGCACCGTCACGTCATCGACGCCCGGCGCCCCATCCAATACGGCGGTGGAGCGTGCAACCTGCTGCTGGTCACCACCGACGAGCACGTGGAGTTACTGTTCCACGCCACTCCCCAAACCGGGGCGGTGATGACCCCGGCGCAGGCCGTTGAGCTAGCCCAAGCACTTACCACAGCTGTGAGAAGCCACCAGACCCCCGCCGCGCAACCACCGGGAATGCCCACACCGCGCCTCATCAGGCAACCTCCCAACTGCTGGAGTGGGCCCGGCGACGCGCTAGGTGCGGCGGAATCAGAGCGGGTTGGCAAACGCAGGCGGGGGATTGTCTTCGCAGGGCACCTGACTGCCGTTACCAGCCAACAGGTCATCACGAACCCAACCCTGCTCGCCCGTGGAAACATTGCGCAGGAAGGTCCACGTGCCGCCATCGCCAGGGGTATAACACAGATACTGGGCAAGCTGATCATGTACGCCCTGGCCAGTTTGAATGCAGGAATTGCTCGGGCCGCTGCGCAAGGTCACAGTGTTCGCGGGGAAGTGATGCCAGCGGCTGAAATCCTTGGCCGGATAACTGACCCCACAAGCAACGGCCGTGGACGACCCCACCCCTGGATCCTTCGGCGATGGCGTCGCCGGTTGCGCACTCGCAGGTACCACCGCGACTACCGTGGCGATGGCCGCAACCATCGCCCCACCAGCCACCCGGGCGCAAGTCCACGGCATAACAAAACCCCCTCTGTAATGTCCCCCAGCCCCCCAGCACGCACGACTAGCTGCTGGCAACCTAACCGGCCGTACTGCGGAGGTTACGTTAGGTGATACGTCCTAAGTCGGTCAAATAGGTTGATCGTGTCGCACGCCGCAAACTGGACGTCTCCGTCCAGAGCCTCCGAAGCACGGCCGTAGACCATGGGGCGAACCAGTGAAACAGTAGAATTCAGATATTTAGGTGCGAACTTGCTAGACGACTTCCAGCCCGCTGCGGGTACGAGGGTGGACGCGGCGGCCACATCAGCTTCGAACGGTTCAATGCTGCCGTCGGGCATGATCAAGTAGACCGTCTGTTCGTGGAGGAAAGCGTCCGTTGCGTTCGAGCCCAAGGCGGCAGCGGCTAGCAGGGTGCCCCCGATCCGGTAGACATCCCGCACCACACCGATACGGAACAGCGAACGCGTCTCGTTGACCACTTCGCCACGCCCTGCCCGCAAGATTGTGCGGAGGGTGTCGTGCATGCTCAGCGCAGCCACCGCAACCGAGATGTTCTCGATTTCGTGGCTGGTCACCGCGGCCAGCGCTCGTGCCCGGTGCAGGGAAAGTCGCTGGAGAACGAAGTGGCTCCTGGCTCGGCCGATGACCACGGGAAGCCGGTAGTTCTTCGCGCGTGCCACGTTGTAGCGGTCCGGGTCGCTCTCGATCGCTAGTACGGGCACGCCAAGCTCCCGCAACAGCCGGCACAAGCGCAGCCCGACCTGGCCCAAACCGACGACCACCACGTGGCCGTTGCGCGGCACCGCTCTAGGGCCGATGACGGTGGTGAGCCGGCGATCCAGCAGGCGCTCAACGACGCCCGCGGTACACAGCGCGGTGAACGCCACCGCGCTCAGCATGCTCAGCGCCGAGAAGACTTTGGCCCAGCCAGGGCCTCGGTCAACGGCCTGGTCCGGTCCAACCGTGACGATGGTCCTGGTTGCTGCGTAGAAGGCATCGATGGGTGATTGACCGAAGATCAGGATCGTCGCCACGATGTCAAGCACGAGTAGGAGCAGGAATCCGAACAGGCCCGCCGTCAGGATCCGGGCACTCGGCTCGAAGGGGCGCACGAGCGAGCCAAGGCTGGCTAGCAGCTGCTGGCCACGGCGGCGGTCGGCAGGCTTGATCTCCACCAGCCGCGGGCGGGCGTGGTCTGCCCGTACGCCGGATAACCCCTCGGGCGTCGGTCTCACCCACAGCAGACGGTCATCGAGGCAGGGAGCGGCCAGGGAAGGAGCGACGATCTCGGCCATGGATGTGACGCGGATGTTGCTTACCGCCCGCTCTAGTTGGGCGGCGACGACTCGACTGTGCACCGTGACGATCAGAGGTATTCCAGGCCGTACGTGCTCAACAACCAGGGCAAGCCGAAGCGCAACCGCGTCGTCTCGCGAGCATACGATCACCGAGTCGACCTGGTCGCCAAGCACCTCACGGATCTCGGCATCATTGGGATGCGGCAGCCGGATCACCTGGGCGGTCGCGGCGGTTAGAGCCCGGTGCGTGGCATCGGGTAATTCACCCGGCCCGATGAGAAGCACACGCCTGTTGGCGGAACCGTTAGCTGCAGATCTGGTATCCATCACGCCTTCCAGTGCTCGGTAGTGCCCGGGAATCGGCTCATACATTCGGGGTCGCCCATGGCAGTACGTGGCGCAAGATTCGCTGACGACATCGTCGCGGCGTTAACCTGACGATCTATGATCTCGCGCGTGGCGAGAACGATCAGCGCCGTGGAATCACTTAGCCCACTCTGTCCTCAGGTGAACCGCTTTTGCAACCCCACGGCAAACAAAGCGGCCGCTCACAAGATGCTACGGCCGTGGCATCCAGCCATTACGGCTTGGACGTGAGGCTCCTCACGCCCGTACGCGACGGTCGATGCCACGATTGGACGAGGCGCTTCTGCCGCGATATGCACGAAGCCCAGTGCCACGCCCACCGGGCGGCGCTGCGATCTACGGAATAGATCCGTTCGAGCGCCACGGCACCGCTTGCGCCCCAGCACCGCGCACGGACAGCGGCGGCATGAGGCCGCGCTTGGACAAGGTGAGTACAATCTCGGATTAGCTTACGGGCGCCTAACGCGGCGCATTTTAGGAATCGACATCGATGTTACATTAATGGCAAGCCTCCAACAGAGTCGCGAAGGATAACACAACCATGGCTGATATCACCGTTTCCCCCATAGGCACGCACAGGTTCCACGTACAGGTCAAGGATGGTGCTCTCGAAACCAGCCACCACGTCACGGTGCCCGAAAGCCTCATCAATGAGCTGCAGCTTCCCGAAGATAGTCTCGACAGCGTGGTACGCGAGTCGTTCATTTTTCTCTTGGAGCGAGAGCCGGCTTCGTCGATCATGCGTGTGTTCTCGCTGGACGTTATCTCTGGCTACTTCCCTGAGTACAAGGACAAACTGTCCGAACGGCTCTAGCCACTCATCCACTAAACGACAACACAATACGCAGGAGCGGAACATGGCCGAATCTGATGAGCAGCAACACGACGAAGACTCGCAGACCGCTGCCGATGCCGCAGAGGACGAGCGCATTAACGATCCGCTTACTCGATCCGATGTGAAGGCGCCGCGTGCTCCCTTCGGATCCCAGCCGTCAACGGAGGAGTCGTAGATCATGCCCAGCGACCTCGGGGCGGCGACGTTCACGGTGGCGGGCGTAGCGCGCCGCGTACCGGGTACCCGGTTAGCGTCCGGCAGGACCTGAAACGAGGTCGACGATGGCACTTGGCATGGTGTGACCCGCACCGCGTACGTTCTCGGCGGTGGTGGTGTGCTCGGCGCCGCCGAAGCGGGCATGGCATGGGCGTTGCTTGAGGCGGGCGTGGTCCCGGACCTGATCTGCGGTACCTCGATCGGGGCGATCAACGGCGCGGCTCTGGCCGGGGATCCCACTACCACCGGTGCGCAGGAGCTGCTGGCGATGTGGGAGGAGCTGGCGGCGGACACCGTCCTCGGCGGTTCCCTGGTCGGCCGGATGGTGGAGATCGTGCGCAGTGGCACGTCGTTGCACGGCAACGCGGAGCTGCGCCAGCGGCTGTGCGAGCGGCTGCCGGTGCACACCTTCGAGGAGCTCGTCGTGCCGTTCCAGTGTGTCGCGGCGAGTATCGAAGGGGCGCGCGAGCACTGGTTCTGTTCCGGTGACTTGATCGACGCGGTGGTGGCGTCCTGCGCGTTGCCGGGTGTCTTCCCCCCGGTGGAGATCGCCGGTGAGCATTTCTTCGATGGCGGGTTGGTGAACAGTATCCCGCTGGACCGGGCGGTGCAGCAGGGCGCCGACACGGTGTGGGTGCTGCACGTCGGGCGCCTCGAGGAGGCGCTTGCGGTACCACGCTTCCTTTGGGAGGTGGGCTTCGTGGTGTTCGAGATTGCCCGCCAGCACCGGTTCCACACCGACCTCGGCCGGGTACCAGATGGCGTGACGGTGCACGTGCTGCCGACAGGTCAGCCGCAACGGCGCGCCGCAACGTGGTCGAACCTGCGCTACCGCGATCGCCGGCGCATCGATCAGCGCGCCCAACGCGCCTACGACGCTACCCGCGCCTACCTGGCCGGCTTGCCATGACCGCGCTGCGCCGGGCGGTGACCGTGCCGACGGTCATCATCCTGGAGGTCCTCATCCTGATCTACGCGCCGCTGCTGCTGGTCGCCGCGGGGCTGGTGGCAGCCGGGACCGGCTCGACGCGACCGGTGCGCAGCATCGCTCTGGTGGTGGCCTATGCCGGCATCGAGCTGTCCACGCTGCGGCGCCTGATCCGGCGTGACGAGCCCGACTGGCATGCGGTCCTGCGTGATGTGCTCGCCCGGGCGTACGCCGCGGTCAAAGCCATCCTCGACGTCCGGCTCGTACTCGAAGACGGATCCGCTACGCGCGAACAGGTCAGCACCGGCAATGGCTTGCTCGTTTTGGCCCGGCACTGCGGACCCGGCGACTCGCTGCTCATCGCCTGGCTGCTGGTCGTGCACTACCAGTTGCGGCTGCGCGCGGTGCTGAAGTCCGCGCTGCGGCTGGAACCCACCCTCGACATGGCCGCCGATCACCTGCCGCTGTGCTTCGTCGGCCACCGCGGGCCTCGCGCTCGCAGCAGGATCCACGACCTCGCGGCTGCGATGTCCCCGGGCGACGCGTTGCTGCTGTTTCCCGAGGGTGCCAACTTCAGCTGGCCGCGATGGCGCCGGGCGGTGTTGGCGCTGTCCGCGGCCGGTGCCCACGGCGCCGCGCGACGTGCCCGCCGCCGTACCTACACCCTCCCACCGCACCGTGGTGGTGCGGCCGCGGCGCTGATGGGATCGCCCGATGCCGACGTGCTGCTGCTCGCCCATACCGGCTTTGCCGCCGATGGTCGTGGCCGGCCGTGGTGGCGGCTTCCGGTGCACCGCGAACTCATCGTGCGCACTGTGTTGGCGCCCGCGGCGACCGTCCCCCGTGACCGCGAAACGTTGGCCGGCTGGCTCGACGACGCCTGGGCGAAGGTAGACAGCTGGGTGCACAGCCACGCCGCACCACTTGCCGACCAAGGCACCTCAACTCGGGTGGCAGGCGGCCTGGCGCGTGCCCGGCCCTAGGCTCGGGGTTCGCCAGCCGGCGCATCAGCCACCGAAAGTGGAGGTTCCTCCGATGCCCAACACTTGCACACACCTCGACACAGTGGGGGATGTGACACCGTCGGCCGCCGGTTGCGAAGACTGCCTACGAATCGGGGGCCGGTGGGTCCACCTTCGGCTGTGCATGCGCTGCGGGCATGTCGGCTGTTGTGACAGTTCCCCGCATCGCCACGCCACCGCGCACTGGCAAAGACACCCCAACCACCCGCTCGTCCGGTCCTACGAACCGGGCGAGGACTGGTGGTGGTGCTACCCGGACGACCTGTTCTTCGAGCTCGACGGGGCACCGCCCGCGCCGTCACACCCCTGACAACCTTGGATTCAGGCGCTGCTAGCGGGGGTATTCGGGTTGCGTGGCTGTTTTAAATGTGTTGATCGACCGTGACCCGGAGCAGGTGTGGGACGTGCTTTGTGACGGCTGGGCCTACGCCGAGTGGGTTGTCGGTACCCAGCACATTCGCGACGTCGACCGGGACTGGCCGGCGGAGGGTTCGCAGCTTCACTACACGGTGGGTTTCGGTCGGTGGACGGTCGAGGACATCACCACGGTCCGTTTGATTGAGCCGCAGCGCCGGTTGGAGCTGGAGGCCAACGCCGGCCAGGTGGGAAGTGCCCGGGTGTCGATCGCGCTGATGCCGTGGGGCAAGGACCGCACGTTGGTGGTCATCGATGAGCACCCGCTGACCGGTCCTCCGGCGCGGCTGCACACCGCGGTGGCGGATATCCTGCTGGGCTTCCGTAACAAGCGCATGATGCGCAATCTGGCGAAGCTGGTCCACCAGCGGTATCCGTGACATCTGTGCGGTCGTCACTTGCCGATCGCGAGCCGGGCGCCGGAGGCGGCGAGGTGTTGAGCGTGCGCTCGGGCACCGCGCAGCGCGGCCCGCGCCGCATTGGCGCCGCAGGCGCCGTGCACCGCGCCGCCGGGATGCGCCGATGATGAGGCCAGATACAGGCCGGCGATCGGGGTTTCGGGCCGTCCCAGCCCTGGCGTCGGGCGGAACACCAGCTGCTGGTGCACCGCGGTGGTGCCACCGTTGATAGCGCCGCCGACGAGGTTGGCGTTGCTGGCCTGGAACTGGTTCGGCGCGGTGATCCGCCGCGCGATCACCAGCTTCCGCAGCCCCGGGGCGAAGCGCTCGAGCTGGCCCTCCAGGCGGTCGGCGAAGGTCTCCCGTTCCCTTTCATCCCAGGATCCGATCAAGTCGCCACCCGCATCGCCGCGGACCTGGCGCGGCACGTGGGTGTAGGCCCACAGCGATTCCGTACCTGCCGGGGACCGGCACGGGTCCGCCGTGGTCATCTGCCCGACAAGCAGGAACGGGTGCGCCGGCACCCGCCCGGTCGAAATCTGCGCCGCGTAGTCACTCATCTCGTCCAGGCTGCCGGCGACGTGCACGGTGCCCGCCCCAGCGACGCCGCCCGCTTGCCACGGCACCGGTCCGCGCAACGCCCAGTCGACCTTGAACGTCGAGTAATCCCATTGGAAGCGGCGCAGATCGTCGCGCAATCGCGCCGGCAGGTGCTCCCAACCGACCAGATCGCCATAGAGCTGGGTGGCCGCGGTGGCGGCGAGTACCGCCCGGCGGGCTGGGATCTCAACACCCGAGCCGGTGCGGACCGCGACGGCGCGTCCCCGGCGGACGACTACCTGGCGCACCGCATCCCCGCACCGCACGCTGCCGCCCCGCACCTTCAAGCGCCGCACCATCGCCCCGGTGAGCTGCCCCGATCCTCCTTCCGGCACCGGCCACCCGTACTGGTGACCGAGCATGGCCAGCAGCCACCCGTACAGCGAACTGGCGGCGGTTTCCGGCGTCAGATCCGCGTGCAGCGCGCAGCCGGCCAGCAGTAGCGAGCCCGGACCGGTGAATTCCTCCTCGGTCAGCTTGCGCACCGGCAGCAGGCCGAACCGCATGAACCGCAACAGCCCGGTCGGCCCCAGCGTCGCGGCCAACCGCAACCCGGAGCGCACCGGGGGAAAAGGCACGAACAGCGCGTCCAGCAGATGCGGCCCCAACCTTTGCCACAGGCCGTACAGCCGCCGCCAGGCCGCACCGTCACCGGCACCCAGGCCGTCCAGCGACGCGGCGGTGCGATCCAGGTCGCGGGACAGCACCGCGGCTCGCCCGCCCGGCAGCGGATGTGCGAGCACGTCCTTGGCGTGCGACCAGCTCAGCCCGTACTGCTCCAGTTGCAGCGACTGGATCGCCCGTGATGCGGCGGCCATCGGGTAAAAGGCGCTGCAGTGGTCGTAGACGAAACCCTCCGCCGGCCCCGGCCCGCTGCGTACCCCACCGCCTGGCTCGGGTTGCTCCTCGCACACCACGACCGACCAGCCTGCGTCGGCCAGGATGTTGGCGGCGACCAGCCCGTTCGGGCCTGCGCCGATCACCACTGCGTCCGGTGTTCCCGCGTTGCTGCCTGCCATCATGTAGCGGGATACCCCACAGGCCGCCCTCCAACCAGACTGCTGCTATTCGACCTGCTCATCGAATCGCGCTGGGCTCAGCGGGGGGAGTATTTCCGCTCGCCAAGCGTCTGCTAGGTGAGGCACCATGCACCTATGTGGGGAGTCGCTTTTGATGATCGACGTCACGCTACGGGCAAAAGCGGGGACTCGTCCCCACAACGAGCGTCCATTGATCATCCGATAAGGCGATGGTTCGTGCTTGCCACAGTGACGGCAATGGTGGCCCTGTCGCCGGTGGCGTGTGCCTATAAGGGACTGAGCATGTCCTCGGCAGACGCGGTCACTCTCGATGGCGCCGGCGCGCTCGCCCCGGCGACACGTTCCTCGACGGCGGACACGTACAACCCGGCACTGGCACCGGCCGGTGCCCGGTTGTCGGCCACCCTGACCCCCTCGGGCGACACCACCACGGCGGAGTTGACGGTCTCCGGGATGCTGCCCAACCGGGGCTACGCCGTGCACGCGCACACCAATGTCTGTGGTGACACGGCTGCCGCGGCTGGGCCGCATTACCAGAACCGGCTCGATCCCGCTGCCACCCCGCAAAAACCGTCGAGTAATCCGGAATTCGCCAATCCGCGCAACGAAGTCTGGCTGGACCTGCGCACTGACGCCACCGGTTCCGGCACGGCACGCACCACGGTGCCGTTCGTCTTCACCGACCGCGGACCCGGCTCGATCGTGGTGCACGAGGCGATGGAGACGGCGACGGCTCCGGGCAAGGCGGGGACAGCGGGTGCCCGGGTCGCCTGTCTCAGCCTGGCTCCCGAGGGCGGAACGCAGGGCGCAACGCAGGGCGTGCACCCCTCGAGCTAGCTGGCGGCCCGGCGATCGGCCGTGTCCAATGGCACCAGACCGGTTATCCGCGAAGGGCAGCCAGCATGGGCAGCGACGCTAATCACGGGCACGGGCACGGCCATGGCCGGTTGCATCGGCTGTCACATCTGGTCACACCGCATTCGCACGACAGCGCGGACAAGGTCGATCCGGCGATGGAGACTTCCCGTGATGGGATGCAGGCGCTGTGGATCTCGCTGGCCGTCCTCGGCGTCACCGCCGCCCTGCAGGCGGTGGTGGTCGCGCTGTCCGGGTCGGTGGCGCTGCTGGGCGACACGCTGCACAACGTTGCCGATGCGTTGACGGCCGTGCCGTTGGGGATCGCCTTCGTGCTCGGTCGACGGGCGCCGACCCGGCGCTACACCTACGGCTTCGGTCGCGCCGAGGATCTGGCCGGCATCGTGATCGTAACGGTGATCGCGGCCTCGTCGGCGCTGGCCGGCTACCAGGCGATCGAGCGGCTGCTGCATCCGGCGCAGGTGTCCCACCTGCTCGCGGTCGCCGCGGCCGCGCTGGTCGGGTTCGTCGGAAACGAGACCGTCGCGCGCTACCGCATCCGGGTCGGCCGTCGGATCGGCTCCGCGGCGCTGGTCGCCGACGGGCTGCACGCCCGCACCGACGGGTTCACCTCACTCGCGGTGCTGCTCGGCGCCGGCGGGGTGGCCATCGGCTGGCGATGGGCCGACCCGGTCGTCGGCTTGGCCATCACCGCGGCGATCCTGCTGGTGCTCAAAGACGCCGCCCGCGAGGTGTACCGGCGGCTCATGGACGCGGTCGATCCCGCGCTCGTGGACCAGGTCGAAAACACGTTGCGGGCCACGTCCGGTGTCATCGACGTCGGCGCTATCCATGTCCGCTGGATCGGTCATCGGCTGCGCGCGGAATGCGACGTCGCCGTGGCCGCCGAGCTGACCGTCGCGGCTGCACACGCCATCGCCGTCGAGGCCGAGCACCGCCTCATTCACGCGGTACCGCGGTTGACGTCGGCCATCGTGCATACCGATCCGTACAGCAGCGACGGCGCCGACCACCACGCTGACCTCGCCCACCACCGAAACCATTAACCCTCACTTACGCCCACCCCGACATGGAGACATATCGGGGTTTCGGGTGCCCGATGAGCCCGATATGTCTCCATGTCGGGCTCGACCAACGGGGACTCGACGTGCGCGAGGGGCAGCAGTTCATAGGAACCGGCAGTCAAGGCGCCTTCCAAACGGGTAGAACGAGAGAAGTGCCATGCTAGGCGCGGTAGCGGGGGGTAGGAGTGAAACTCATCGCGTATCGGGACGGCTGTAGTGCCACCATGGCGCGGGTCATGGACGGCGGCAGGCTGGCCGTTGCCGGTTCAATGGACGAGTTCTGGTCAGCGCCACCGGTCGGTCTCGCGGCCGCACGCCATGCCATGCCCAGCTCCCGCACGCTCGAGCAGGTCGAGCAGCTACCGCCCGTCCCGCTGAGTGCCCATGTGCTGTGCGCCGGCCGCAATTACGCGGCGCACGCTGCCGAAGCGAACTTGCGCGTTCCGAAAAGGCCGGATTTGTTCGGGCGGTGGCCATCCACGCTGATCGTCAGCGGTCGCCCCGTCCCGGTCCCGCCCCGGGAGCAACGCCTGGACTGGGAGGGCGAACTGGCTTTCGTCCTCGGCGGCTACCTGCGCGACGCAACCATCGAGCAGGCGCGGGCGGCCATCCTGGGCTACCTGTGCTTCAACGATCTGACCGCGCGTGACTTCCAGCGGGCCGGCAACCAGTGGACGCTGGGCAAGAACGCCGACTTCTCCGGCCCCATCGGGCCGTGGCTGGTCACCGCCGACGAGATCCCCGAACCCGGACGGCTGCGCATCGTCACCCGGGTCAACGGTGAGGTGGTGCAGGACGGATGCACCGCGGATATGATCTTCTCGGCCGCCGAGATCGCCGCTTACGCGTCGGGCTGCTTGACGCTGCGGCCTGGCGATGTGATCGCCACCGGAACCCCCGATGGTGTCGGGTTCACTCGCCAGCCACCACGGTTCCTGCACCCCGGCGACACCGTTGAGGTGGAGATCGACCAGATCGGTTGCCTCGTGACGCCCATCGTGTCGGCCCTGGCCTCCCAGCCCGAGTGACCGCCCCACCCAGTCCTTTCGGCCCCGCGGGGTCTCATGATGCTTATGCACCCTCGTTGACACCGTGGATGCGCAGGACATCGCGCGCACATGCGCGGATGAGCAAGGTGACCAAGGGTGTGTAGGCGGCTTCGCCTGACGGTGGCCACTGCGCCAGGTGCCGTACCGGTTCCACCGTCGCGGCGTCCGCGCCGTTGCCGATGCCGTGCTCGGCGAGCGCGCCGACCGCAGCTCGCAGCTGGCCGACCGCGGTGCTGAGGTCTGCGGGTACGTCCTCACCTGCGTGCAGCGCCGCCTGGCAGGCCCGGAGCAGACCGAGTACCGAGTTGCCCAGCAGGTCGAGTTGGGCCGCCTGCTCGTTGGCGGCGTCGACGGCGTCTCTGCGCCGCCACCGCAGGGGGGCGATCCGGACGATGTTGCGCGCAGTGCTGCGCGCTTGGCGAGTTGAGCGAGTGTTCCATGGATGCGCCGGCTGGCGGCCAGCAGCCAACCGGGTTCCGCCGCTTCCCGGCGAGTGATCTGTTCGTCGAGCTGGCTCAGCGCCTGGCGTAGCGCAATTCCCAAGTCGCGAGTAGCCCGGTGAATCAGGCGCAGCGGCGCCGCCGGGAAAAGCAGCAGGCTGATCACCAGCACTACCCTGCCGCCGACCAGGGCATCGACGAGCCGCTCGCTGCCGCTACCGCTGCGATGTAGGGCGATGATCAGGATCGCCGACGCGGCGGTCTGGTTGACGAACATCAATCCGTGGCCGAAGAAACCGCCGCCGACGGCCAGGGCGGCGCACATGGCGATCAGCACGGCCACTCCGATGGCCACCGGCCCTTCGGCAACGGCGGCCACCCCCACCCCGACGCCGATGCCCAGCGCGACCCCGGTGATCAACTGTAGGGCCCGCTGACTACGCAGCACGGTGCTCGCCGACAGGGATACCGCAGCGGCGATGGGGGCGAAGAACGGCTGCGCGTGCCCCAGCACGTTGTGGGTGAGATACCAGGCGCTGCCCGCTGCGACAGAAGTCTGTGCCACCGGCCAGATCCCACCGCGCAGCCGAGCCCATGCCGAGGTCACCTGAGCTGCCAGCGCCACCATGCCGTAGCAGGTACCACGCATTCCGGGCGGACACACTTGGCTCAGGTGATCAGCACAGCGCGGAAGTCGTTGACGTTGGTGAGGGTGGGGCCGGTCACGACCTGATCGCCCAGCGCGGCGAAGAAACCGTGCCCGTCGTTGTCGGCCAGCGCCGCAGCAGCGCTTACGCCCAGCTGCTCGGCTCGGCGCAGCGTGTCCGGCCCGACCAGCGCCCCGGCCACCTCCTCCGCTCCGTCGACGCCGTCGGTGTCGCACGCGATGGCATGCATTCCCTGCGCGCTACGCAGCGCCAGGGCCAGGGCCAGCAGTAGTTCGACATTGCGGCCGCCACGGCCGGTGCCGCGCACGGTCACGGTCGTCTCACCGCCGGACAGCAGTACGCAGGGCGCCGTTGCCGGCTGGCCGTGGCGGCGCACCTGCCGGGCGATGCCGGCCAGTACGATCCCCACCTCCCGGGCCTCGCCTTCCAGCGAGTCGCTGAGGACCACGGGTGTGACGCCGGCCTGCCGGGCCACCGCTGCGGCGGCCTCGAGGGACTGCTGCGGCGCGGCGATCACGTGGTTGCGCACGCGGGCCATCCGCGGGTCGTGCGGTCCTGGGCAGCCCGGGGTGGCTTCCAGGTGCGCCCGCACCGCCGGCGGCACGGTCACGTGGTAGTTCGCCAGCGCTGCCAGCGCCTGCGCCGGGGTGGACGCCTCGGGCACGGTCGGTCCGGAGGCGATGACGGCCGGATCGTCGCCAGGTACGTCGGAGATCAGCAGGCCCACGGTCGTGGCCGGGAACGCCCCCGCCGCCAGCCGCCCACCCTTGATCGCCGACAGGTGCTTGCGTACCAGGTTCATCGTTTCGATCGACGCCCCACACCGCAGCAGCGCCGTGTTGATCTCCTGCTTGTCGGCCAATGTGATCCCCGGCGCGGGCAATGGCAGCAGGGCCGAGCCGCCCCCGGAGATCAGCGCGAGCACCAGGTCGTCCGCGCTGAGCCCGGACACCAGCTCTAGGATCTGGCGCGCGGCCCGTTCGCCCGCCGCGTCGGGTACCGGATGAGCCGCCTCGACGACTTCGACGTGCTCGCAGGGCACGGCGTGCCCGTAACGGGTCACCACCAGCCCGCTCAGCGGCCCGTCCCAGGCTCTTTCTACGGCCTGCGCCATCCGCGCTGACGCCTTGCCCGCGCCGACGATGACGGTCCTGCCGCGAGGGCGGGCCGGCAGGAAAGCCGGCACCCGTTGCAGCGGGTCCGCGGCCGCCACCGCCGCGTCGAACATCGCCCGCAACAGTGCCCGCGGATCACTGACCACCGTGGCTCAGCTGGATGGCCTGGTGGCGGTCGCCAGGGCGGCCAGGTCAAGCGTGACCGCGAGCGGCTCGGTCAGCACCAGCGGTTGACCGGGGTCGACGCACACCACCTCCGCGTAACCGTCGCGCTGTAGCCGGTAGACGAGCGCTCGTGGGCCGGCTTCGTCCAGCTCGATCCGCAGGTAATGCGGGACCCCGGCTTGGGCATACAGCTGCGGCTTGACCGCGCGGTCGACCGCGGCGTTGCCCGGGCTGGTGATCTCCACAACCTGGACGACATCCGCCGCCTCGCACACGCTCAGATCGAGCCCGGGGACGGTGACTACCGCAAGGTCGGGAATCAGGATCTTTCCCGGCCCTACCCGGATGTTGATCGCCTCCAGTACCTCCAGCCCGGGCGGCACCGCGGCATCAAGGGCAGCCCACAGCCGGGATGACAACCGTTGGTGACGGAGTCGCGCACTCGGGCTCACGAGCAGGGCCCCGTCCAGCAGCTCGACCCGCCGATCCACCGGCAGCGCGAGGAACTCCGCCTCGGTCCACGGATCGTCGTGGGCGAAGACCTCCGGCACGGGCGCGGCCATGGCTGCATCACCTCCGTACTGCTTGTCGCGGACATGGTCGCATCATCGCGGGCTACCCCGACAGTTCTGGCGCCTTCGTGCAGCGCACCCTGCCAGCGGCATACCTCAGCCTTTAGATCCACTCCGTGATCGTGGAAAGTGAGCGCTCACGTGCAGCGAGCGCGGCACGCTCACGACTCACTTTCAGCGATCATGCTGCGCGCTGGTGGCGGGAGGGCTACCGAGCTTGCCACCGAGGCGCCCGAGCCGCAGGACAGCTCCCACCGCCTGCTTGGCGGCGTGCTGACATTTCGCTTCGGCAGCCGCTGTGGGGAGTTTTTCGAAGTAGTAGACATGCACGGGAACTTCGTGCGCCCCAAAAGTGCTCTTGAACCTTTTCAGCTCCTCGGTCTGGTAGATACCGAAGTCGTAGCTATGCCGTCCCTCCGCGCACGCCGCCTCGATCGCGCAACGATGGAGGAGTTCATTGGCGCCGGTGCCCCGCGCCCGTTCCTTGTCCATTGCACCTCGCCAGTAGGTTGCCCGCGGGCCTCGCGTGAGGACGACGATGCCGGCGAGAGGTTCACCTTCCCGCCACGCTATCGACACGGTGCATCGCTGCCCCATCCGCTGTGCCACTGTCGCGAACTTGTTCTGTGGCTCGCGGCGCTGCGCACGCCAGCGCATCAACGACAACGGCTGACCCCGCTGTTGAGCCCACCTGTCCACGGAACTGCGATACAGCTCATCGAAAATGTCGACGAGCCGTCCAGTATTGTCCGATTCCACGACCACGCCTCGACGTTCTGCTTTGCGCGCATTGGATCGTACTTTACTGGTGAACCGTTGCGACCATACTGTGGAAAAACCACCTCGGAGATCGAGCACCTGCGCCGTCCGGGCAGTGGAATAAAGTGCGCGCGGAGCCACTGATGCCCATGCCGGGGCGTCGTCTTCACCCACCATGATGCGGGTGCGCAGACCGGGATGGCGTTGGATATATTCGATCAACGTTCTGATCTGGTCGGGCGACGCCGGCCCTCCTTCGCTGAGGACGCCACTGGCATCTGCACCAAGGCCCCAGCCTTGCGGCGGTGACTCGAACGGTCCCAAAAACGGCGGGGGGCCGGTTTTCCGCAGGCGAGGCAGGATCAGTTTCCGGCCATCGTCTCCCCGGAACAGCAAGGTTGCGTCTGAGAAGCGGCTGGCACTGCAGATGCAGTCAATCCACTCGGGGGTCTTCGACAGCGCGATGCTGTCGTCGCGGGCGACTAGGTCTTCCCATGCGGGGCGGGCATCGGCACCTTCCGCTTCAATGGCGATGCGATAAGCCTGAGAAAGCACCATCTTCCCCGACCTCCCCCGGTACGTCAGGCCATGTGAATCTTTGTCGTCCTGTTGTCGCCCAGTTCGGCAGCAGGTTGGTCACAACACGGCAGCGCCGGAACCGGAGGGTGGTTCGAGTCATGACGCCGCGCCGGTCCACCGCGCCATGGTGGCGCGCAGTACAAGCGCGTAGACGCCGACCGCCACGATCCCGCCTACGGTGAGGACTGCCATAGTGCTGAGCTGGCCGTCGCTGTAGGCATGCTGGACCCACCACACCATGGCAACCACTGGCACCATCGCAACCGCAGCCACCAGCGCGCCGGCGACAGCTCGTGGCTCTATGAACCGCTGGGGTCTCATCTCCCGGCGCAGCCGGGTCAGCACCATCCCCGCGGCGGCGAGCTCACCGGCCAGGATGGCCACCACTAGCCAGACCAGGCGCAACCCACCGGCTGGTACGAGCAGTGCCGAGGAGGCGACCAGCACTTTGACCACGAACGCGACCTGACTGGCCCGCCGCGGAATGCGGTCGTCCAGGCGCGCGTAGAGCGCCTGGCAGCCGAGGTCGCTCAACCCGCCGGCCAGCTGCGCTACCGCCACCACCGCCAGGCAGGTAGCGAGTGGCCCGATCAAGGCCGCATGGCGCAACTCCCCGTTGGCGAGGATGTTCGCGGTGGGTCCGGACAGTACCGCCAGCAACACCAGCAGCGGCAGGCTGGCGATCAGGGCGTAGGACAGCCCTTGGCGCCATGCCGAGCCGAACGTAGTGAGATCCTCGCGATGGGCGGCGTGCGCCAGACCGGGCAGCGCGGCCATCGACACCGCCCGGGCACTGACGTAGGACAGCGAAAACAACACCGCGTAGGACAGTTGGACGACGAACACGCCACCAGGTACCGAGCCGGCCAGCGCGAGCAGCACGTACATCGCCGCGGCGGGGCAGGCCGCGACTCCCACTGAGCGTGCCAACCTGCGGGTCACCGCGACGGCCTCGGGGTCGGCCTTCCAGTGCAGCGACGGGCGCGTCAACAGGCCCACCCGGGCCGCACCGAATAGCTGCAATCCGGTGTGCAGCGCGACCGCAAAAGTACTGCCTGCTCCTAGTGCGATCACCATGCCGACCGGCACATGATCGAATTCGATTCCCGTCCCGTAATACCAGCCGGCCAGCACCACCGTCAGGGCTACCCCGATGTTCTCCACGGCCGGTGCGGCCGACGCGAGCGCGAAACGGCCCTGCGCCCGTTGCGCGGCCACGCCGAGATCACCCAGGGCGTACAGCAGGATCTGCGGGGCGACCAGCAGCACCATCAGTGTGGTTAGCCATAGACCCCGGGCCCGTTGCGCGGGATCCGGAATCCCGACGCTCAGCGTCCAGGCCACCGCCGGGGCGGCGATCACCAACAAGGCGACTACCGCGGAAGAGACCGCGAGTAGCCACCCGGTCACCCGGCTGAGCACCTCCCGGGCACGGGGCAGCCCCCCGGCGCCGATGGCTCGGACCACGCCTGGCACCAGCACCATCGCCAGCACCGGCCCGGCGATCAAGGTGAACACGATATTCGGCACGAAATAGCTGGCCTGGAAGGAGTTGGCGAAATAGGTAGGCCCGAGCACCGCGCCGATCACGACCACCCGGAGCAAACCGGTGGCCCTGCTGACCAGTGTCCACCCGGCAACGGTGGCAGAGTTCCGCGCCGTGGTGGTGGGTACCTCACCTTCGAGCGCTGTCACCTTACCTACCCGGGTGCGCAAACCGCGTCGCTGCTCTGATCATCTGCTTGGCCGCACCGTAACACTTGTCTTCGGCGGCTGCGGTGGGAATCCTCTCGAAGTAGTAGACGTGCACGGGAACTTCGGTCGCGCCAAAAGTAGCCTTAAATTTCCGTAGCTGGTCAGTTTGGGAAAGTCCGAAATCGTAGCTCTGCCGTTCGCTGGCGCATGCGGCCTCGATCGCGCAACGATGGAGAAGTTCATTGGCGCCAGTGCCACACGAACGCTCTTTATCCATTGCGCCGCGCCAGTAGGTGACTCGTGGTCCCCTCCCTAAAATGATGATGCCAGCGATAGGCTCGCCCTGTCGCCACGCTATCCACACGGTGCATTGATCGCCCAAATCGCGTGCTACTGTAGCGAACTTGCTCTGCGGGTGCTGACGTTGGGAAAGCCAGCGCATCAACGTTACCGGATGGCCCCGCTCCTGCGCCCATCTGTCCACGGAGATCCGGTACAGCACGTCGAAGACAGGGATCAGACGACCAGTGCTGTCCGACTCGACCACCACACCCCGTCGTTCTGCTTTCCGGGAATTGGATCGCACCTTGCTCGTGAACCGCTTTGACCAGACTGTGGCGAAACCACCGCAGAGATCGAGTACGTGTGCTGTCCGGGCAATGGAATAGATCGTACTCGGAGTCGACGATGCCCATACCTGGGCGTCGTCCCCACCCACTACGATACGGGTACGCAGGCCGGATTCGCGACGCATTTCCTGGATCAGCGCACTGGTCTCTTCGGGCGATGCCGGTCGGCCTTCACTCACAAAACCGCTGGCATCGGCGCCAAGGTTCCAATGGCGCGGAGGTGACGAGAAGAATCCCGGCCAGGACGGAACTCCCGTTTTCCGCACCCGAGGGAGGATCAGCCGGCGGCCGTCTTCTCCACGAAATAGCAAAGTCGCATCCGCGAAGTGGTCGGAGTCGCAGATGCAATCGATCCACTGCGGTGTCTTCGACAGCGCGATGCACGGATCTTGGCTGACCAGGTCTACCCAGGCTTGGCGGGCATCCATGCCCTCCGCCTCGATAGACACCCGATAGGCTCGCGAAATCACCATGTCGCCGGCCTCTCCCGATGCTCCATCTCGAGGTGTTCACTCCTGCGGGACAGCCAAAGATTCCGGACGGGGGCGCAACACCAAGGCTGTCCGCCGGGATGCCACGCAGCGGCGGTACTGCCCTCGGCGGGCGCGGTTGTAAGGGCAGCGCTACTCGCTGCGAGATCCCCGAGCATGCCCTGTAATCGCCAGGGTACCCGCTGACGTTACGGAACGTGTCCCTTACGGCTAGCGACCACTCGAGCAGGCGACAGTGGTGAGCTCCCCACCTGGGGGAATCAGACTTCCGGCGTCGGTAGCTCTTCAAGGACCACCAACCCCCCAGCGCGCTGCTCAAAACGACGTTCCGGACGGGGGTTGGTGGTCCTTGAAGAGCTACCAACCTCAGGCGACGCGGCAGGACGGTTCGCGGCCGTCAAGGAAGTCCTGCAGGTTGTCCAGCACGAGCATGCCCATAGCGGTGCGGGTCTCCAGGGTGGCGCTGCCCAGATGGGGCAGCAGCACGGCATTGTCCAGCTCGATCAGCTCGGCCGGGACCTCAGGTTCGCCCTCATAGACATCGAGCCCGGCGCCGGCGATCGTCCCTGACCTCAGCGCCTCGATCAGCGCTTTCTGGTCGATGACGTCGCCGCGAGCGCTGTTGACCAAAAACGCGGTGGGCTTCATCCGTGCCAGCGTCGCGGCGTCGATGAGATGGGTGTTTCCGCTACCTCCGGGCATGTGCAGGGACACGAAATCAGCGACCTCCAGCACCTCCTCGACGGTGCCCACGCGGCGGGCACCGGGAATGCCATGATCGGGTTCGAAGTCGACCGGATCGTAGAAGACCACCGGCATGCCGAAACCGAAGTGCCCGCGCCGCGCCACCGCCACCCCGATCCGGCCCATGCCCAGGATGCCCAACGTCTTGCCGGTGACGTCGGCGCCCATCATGTGGGTGGGCCGCCACCCGGTCCAGCGACCGGCGCGTACTTCGCGTTCTCCCTCGCCGGCCCGGCGGGCGACCATCAGCAGCAGGGTCATGGCGGTATCCGCGGTGGTGTCGGTGAGCACCCGAGGCGTATTCGTCACCACGATCCCGGCCTTGGCGGCGGCCTCGATGTCGATATGGTTGTAACCGACGCCGAAATTGCCCAGGAACCTGGTCCGCAGCTCACCGTCGAACAGTTCGGCCGGCAGTCGATCGGACACAGTGGGCAGCACCACATCGGCGCGTTCCAACGCGGCGCGCAGTCCGTCGCGACCCAGCGGGACGTCGCCGCCGTTGAGCTGGACGTCCGGGAAGCGCCGCACCAGCTCCTGCTCGACCGATGCCGGCCAGCGCCGGGTGACGACGATGACGAGATCATCCACGGCGATCCTCCAGCAGCTCGGATTCCGGGTGTTGGATGCGGTTAAAGATGATCGACAAGGGGGTTGGCTGGTCTTGAAGAGCCACCGACCAGGTTGTGGTCAGCGAGGACGTGAGCCACGGTCTCGCCGATGCATGACGGATTGGGTGCCATGGTGATACCGGCGGCGGTCAGGATGTCGATCTTCTCCTGGGCGGATTCCCCCACCGCGGACACGATCGCGCCGGCGTGGCCCATCTTGCGCCCCTTGGGGGCGGACAGTCCGGCAATGTAGGCGATCACCGGTTTGGTCATGTGCTCGCGGACGTAGTCGGCGCCCTCCACCTCCTGCGGGCCGCCGATCTCGCCGACCATGACCACCGCGTCGGTGTCCGGATCGGCTTCGAACAACGCCAGGTGGTCGCGAAACGACGACCCGTTCACCGGATCACCGCCGATACCCACCGAGGTGGACACCCCGATGCCCAGCGCCTTCATCTGGGACGCGGCCTCATAACCTAGGGTTCCGGAACGACTGATCAGCCCGACCCGACCGGGCAGGTAGATGTGGCCGGGCATGATGCCCAGCAGCGACCGGCCGGGGGAGATGGTGCCGGCGCAGTTGGGTCCGGTCAGGGTCATCTTCTGGTGTGCCCGGTAGCGGCGCATGTACCGCTTGACCTTCATCATGTCGTGCATCGGGATGCCGTCGGTGATGCACACGCAGAACCGGATCCCGGCATCGGCGGACTCCATCAGCGAATCCGCGGCGAAGGGAGGCGGCACGAACACGATCGAGGCGGTGGCGCCGGTGGCCGCCACGGCGTCTTTCATCGTGTTGAACACCGGGCGGTCCAGCACCGTCTCGCCACCCTTGCCCGGGGTGACTCCGGCGACGACCTGAGTGCCGTAATCGATCATCTCCTCGGTGTGGAAGCGGCCGATGCGGCCGGTGATGCCCTGCACCACCACTCGGGTGTGTTCGTCGATCAGAATGGCCATGACCCTCCTCAGCTCCCGGCCCCGTCAACCAGGTCTCAACCAGCGGAACCGACGGTGCCTACCACGGCGACAGCCTTCTCGGCCGCATCGGCGAGGCTATCGGCGGTGATGATGGGCAGCCCGGAGTCCCGCAGCATGGCCTGGCCCTGCTCGACGTGGGTGCCGGCCAGCCGCACCACCACCGGGATCTTCACGTCGAGCTCCTTGAACGCGGCGATGATGCCCTGGGCGACCCAGTCGCACCGGTTGATCCCGGCAAAGATGTTGATCAACATCGTCTTGACGTTCTTGTCGTGGAGCACCGCGCGGAATGCCTTGAGCACGCGCTCGGGTGAGGCGCCACCGCCGATGTCGAGGAAGTTCGCCGGCTCACCACCGGCCAGCTTGATCATGTCCATGGTCGCCATCGCCAGGCCGGCACCGTTGATCATGCAGCCGATGTTGCCGTCCAGGCCGACGTAGGCCAGCCCGCGGTCGGCGGCATGGCTTTCGCGGGCGTCCTCCTGGCTGCGGTCGCGCAGCTCGGAGATCTCCAGGTGCCGGAACAGGGCGTTGTCGTCGAAGGACATCTTGGCGTCGAGTGCGACCAGGCTGCCCTTGCTCGTCACGGCGAGCGGGTTGATCTCCAGCACGGTGGCGTCCAGGTCTCGAAAAGCGCGGTAGGCACGCCGGAACACCCGGCTGGCTTGGGCGATCAGCGCTGGTGGCAGCCCAAGCGCGAAGGCGATCTCGCGGGCTTGGAATTCGAGGAAGCCCGCGGCGGGCTCGATCGTGGTCCGAACCAGGGTCTCGGGTCGGGACCTGACCAGGTCCTCGATGTCCACGCCGCCCTCGGGCGAGGAGATGATGCACACCCGCTCGATGCGGCGGTCCAGCACGATCCCGAAGTACAGCTCCCGGGCGATCTCGGTGGCCTCCTCGACGTACACCCGGTAGATGAGCTTGCCGCGGGGGCCGGACTGTTTGGTGACCAGCCGCCGGCCGAACATGCTGTTCGCGACGTCCTGCACCTCGCGGTCGGAGTAACAGATCTTCACCCCACCCGCCTCGCCGCGGCCCCCGGCGTGGACCTGGGCCTTGACCACCCACGCCGACCCGCCGATCTCGGTGCACCGGTAGGACGCCTGCTCGGGGCTGTAGGCCAGACCACCGCGAGGGATGGGTACGTCGAAGCGGCCCAGGATCTCCTTGGCTTGGTACTCGTGAATGTCCACTTCCCAGCCCCTCTCAGACCCGGCTCGCCGCGGCCGCCCGGATCGCCTCGTCCATCGCGATCACCGTCTGGGCCATCCGCTCCGAGGCGGCGTCGATCATCTTGCCGTCCACCGAAGCCGCACCCTTGCCTTGCGCTTCGGCTTCGCGTAGCGCGTCGATGATTCGCTGGGCCCGGTCCACCTCGGCTTCCGGCGGGCTGAACACGTCATTGGCCAGCTTGACCTGGCTGGGATGGATCGCCCACTTGCCCTCACAACCCAGCGCCGCCGCACGCCGCGCGCTGGCCCGGAAGCCATCGGGGTCGGAGTAGTCTCCGAACGGGCCGTCGATCGGGCGCAGCCCGTAGGCCCGGCAGGCCACGATCATGCGCGACAGCGCGAAATGCCACTGATCACCGGGGTAGTTGGGGTTCAGGCCACCGATGCTCACCGTGCGTGCCCGGTTGCTCGCGGCGTAGTCGGCCACCCCGAAGTGCAGCGCTTCCAACCGGCCGGGAGCGGCGGCGATGGCCTCCACGTTCGCCATCCCCAGTGCGGTCTCGATCAACGCCTCGATCCCGACCTTGCGCTGGTAGCTCTTGGCCTGCTCCACCTGCGCGACCAGCGTCTCCACGCAGTACAGATCCGCGGGCACCCCCACTTTGGGCACCAGGATGGTGTGCAGGCGGTCACCGGCCTGCTCCATGACCTCGATGACGTCGCGGTACATGTAGTGCGTGTCCAGCCCATTGATCCGCACCGACACCGTCTTGCCCTTGGCTGCCCAGTCGATGTCCCGCAGCGCCTCGATCACGTTGCGGCGGGCCTGCTCCTTGTCCGGCGGCGCCACCGCGTCCTCCAGATCGAGGAAGACGAAATCGGCTGCAGACTCCGCTGCTTTGTCGATGAAGCTGGTGTTCGACCCCGGTACCGCGAGCTCGCTGCGCTGCAACCGCGGCTGACGCATCGGGTAGAGGGTGTGGCTCATCGCACTGGCTCCTCCTTTGAGCACGCCAAGTGGACGGACTATTGCACCGTCTTACTGGGATGACGCGGACGCCGACCCGCTAAGCGCCGTCTCGGCCTCTAGTGCGGTGCGGTAGTAGTTCTGGGCCGCCGCCACGCCGGCCCCGAGCTCCACCTTGGCTCCCGCGTCGGCCAGCGACATCTCCGCGCTGGCCAGCGCGGCGAGACACATCACCTCGTTGAGATCCCCGAGGTGACCGATCCGGAACACCTTGCCCGCCACCTTGGACAGACCGCCGCCGAACGAGGTGCGGTAGCGGTGGAAGCCGATCCGGCAGACCTCCGCCGAGTCCACGCCTTCCGGGGTGCGGATCGCCGTAACGGTGTCGGAGTACCACTGCGGGCCCAGCGCGCATAGTGACAGGCCCAGCGCGTGCACCGCGCGCCGCACCCCCTCCGCGAGCCGGTGGTGCCGGGCGAACACCTGGGGCAGGCCTTCTACGAACAGCAGATCAAGCGCGGCTCGCAGGCCGTATAGCATCGGGATGGACGGGGTGTAGGGAAAATAGCCCTGGTCGTTGGTCTTGAGCATGTCCTCGAAACTGAAATAGCAGCGGGGCATCGTCGAGGACTTGTGCGCATCGAGCGCCTTGGCGCTGACCCCGAGCATGGACATCCCGGCCGGCATCATGAAGCCCTTCTGGGATCCGGTCACCGCCAGATCGACGCCCCAGGCTTCCTGCTCGAACGGGATCGACGCCATCGAGGACACCGCGTCGACGTAGAGCAGCGCGTCCGAGCCCCCCTCATCCATCACTCGGCGGACCGCAGCGATGTCCGAGGTCACCCCGGTTGCCGTCTCGTTGTGACAGGCGAAGACCCCTTTGATGCTGGGGTCCTCGGACAGGTGGCGGGCGTAGTCGTCCAGCGGGACGCCCTCACCCCATTCCCGGTCGACGCAGATCACGTCGAGACCCAGCCGCTCCGCCATGTCGGCCCACAGGTGGGAGAACTGGCCGAACCGCGACATCAGCACCCGATCACCCCGGTTGAGCGTGTTGGTGATCGCCGCTTCCCACGCCCCGGTGCCGGAGGAGGGGTACATGAACACCCGACCGGTCTCGTTGGCGAAGATCTTCTTCAGATCGGCGAACAGCGGCAGGGCCAGGTCGGGGAAATCCGGCGCTCGGTGATCCTGCTGAGGAACGTTCATCGCGCGGCGCACCGCGTCGGGGACGTTGGTCGGGCCGGGGACGTATAAGTGCACGGGTCCGTTCGGCATGCCGGTCACCATCCTGCTGGAGCTGTGAGCTGTGGGTACAGCGGATAGCGCTGGGCCAGTTCGCTGGTGCGTTCGGTCAGCGACGCCCGCTTGGCGTCGTCCATATCGCCGGTGAGCGCTTCGGTGATGACCTTGCCGATCTCATGGAAATCGCCTTCTTGCAGGCCCCGGGTGGCCAGTCCGGAAGCGCCGATGCGCAACCCGGATGCCACGGCCGGCGGCCGGGGGTCGAACGGGACCGCGTTGCGGTTCACGGTGATCCCGACCTCGGCGAGCCGGTCCTCGGCCTGCTTGCCGTTCAACGGGGATTCCCGCAGGTCGGCGAGCACCAGATGGGTGTCGGTGCCGCCGGTGAGCACGTTGATCCCGCCCGCGAGCATCTCCTCGGCCAGCGCCCGCGCGCCCGCGCGGGTGCGCCGCTGGCGTTCCCGGAACTCCTCCGACGCGGCGATCTTCAGCGCCACCGCCTTGGCGGCGATCACGTGCATCAGCGGGCCGCCCTGCCAGCCTGGGAACGTCCTTGAGTTGATCTTCTTGCGGAACTCGTCCTTGCACAGGATCATGCCGCTGCGCGGGCCGCCCAGCGTCTTGTGAATCGTGGTGCTGACGACGTGCGCGTGTGGCACCGGGTTGGGGTACTCACCGGCGGCGACCAGCCCGGCGAAGTGAGCCATGTCGACGAACAGGTAGGCGCCCACCTCGTCGGCGATTGCCCGGAAGTGCGCGAAGTCCATCTCCCGTGGGTAGGCCGACCAGCCGGCCAGGATCATCTTGGGCCGGTGCTCCTTGGCCAGCCGCTCGACCTCGTCCATGTCCACCAGCGAGGTCTCCTTGGTCACCCCGTAGGGCACCACGTTGTAGTACAGGCCGGAGAAGTTCAGCCGCATGCCGTGGGTGAGGTGCCCGCCGTGGTCGAGCTTCATGCCCAGGAACGTGTCGCCGGGTTCCATCAGGGTGCTGTAGACGATGGCGTTGGCTGAGGCCCCGCCGTTGGGCTGCACGTTGGCGTGCTCGGCCCCGAACAGCTCCTTGGCCCGGTCGATGGCCAGCTGTTCGGCCACGTCGACGAACTCGCAACCCCCGTAGTACCGCCGGCCCGGGTAACCCTCCGCGTACTTGTTGGTGAGCACTGAGCCCTGGCAGTCCAGCACCGCCTGCGGCACGAAGTTCTCCGAGGCGATCATCTCCAGGGTGTGCTCCTGGCGGGCCAGTTCGTTGGCAAGCACCTCGGCGATCTCGGGATCGACCTCGGAGACGGGTTTGATGAAGTAGTCAGCGGGCAGAGCACTCATCGGCGAATCCTCGGCTCGTAGGAAGGTGGACGTGACGGTCGTGGTATCGCCGGCTCTGCCGGCGGTTGGCTCGGCGCTGCTACCGCACTGTAACGATGCAGGCCTACCGCCGCCGAGGCTCGCCAACACCTGATCGCGAACTCTCTACCGACGCAGCATATCGGCGGCTCACCCAGACAGACAGCTCTGTCTCACACGGCAGAACAGCAGTCTGGATGCAGAGTGCTGTTCTGGTGGCCCCGATAGCAGCAGTCTGCATCCAGACTGCTGTTCTGCTGCATCAGGCCACGGTGATGCCGGAGATGGCTTTGAGCTCGCCGAGCAAGGAGGAGCCCACGGTCACCGGATACTCGCTGAGCGCCAGCGCTGTTTTCCTGCCGTTGTTACACAACACGAGCTGCACCGGCGTAGTTCCCCGGTGCGCGGCTAGGGTATTCCGTAACTCTCTCGCCACGTCCTGGTCGAGCTTGACGGCATCGGCGTGCAGCACGAAGGGCAGTGTCGCCGCAGCGTTGTGTTCGGCGCTACCGACGTCGAGCTGGATCACTTCCAATCCGAACACCGACATCTTGTCTTCGCGCCAGTTCACCCGCCCTTTAATGGCCACAGCGGTGTCGGCCACCAGATTTTCGTGCAGGATCGAGTAGGCCTTGGCGAAGAAAAGGACCTCGATGGACGCGTCGAGATCTTCCACGGTTACGATCGCCCATGGCTCGCCCTGCTTGTTCACCCGCCGATCGACCGTGGCGATCATCCCGGACACCACGATCTCACCGTCCTTGGGTGCCTCATCCAACATGACCGCGATCGACTTGGGGGCGTGCTTTCGCAATATCCGCTCGGCGCCGTCCAGTGGATGCGCCGACACGTACAGCCCGAGCATTTCACGCTCGTAGCGCAGCAGTTCCTTGGACGGCCATTCCTCCGGCCGCAGCACCAGGTGCGCCAGCGGAGAGGTGTCCGACGCGACCGAGGCGCCGGTGTTGAACCCGAACAGATCAAACTGACCCAGCGCCTCCTGGCGTTTCAAGCCGGTCACCGCGTCGACGGCTTCTTCATGCACCTGGACCAGGGACAGCCGGGTGTGGCCGAACGAGTCGAATGAGCCTGCCTTGATCAACGACTCGATGGTGCGCTTATTGCAACAGACCAACTCGACTTTCTCCAAGAAGTCCGCGAACGAGGTGAAGCGGCCTTTCTGGTCTCGGGTGGTGACGATCGACTGCACCACGTTCGCGCCGACATTGCGGATCGCCCCCAGGCCGAACCGGATATCGTCGCCGACCGCAGCGAAGTACAGGCCGGAATCGTTGACGTCCGGGGGCAGCACTTTAATGCCCATGCGGCGGCATTCCGCCAGGTAAATCGCCGACTTGTCCTTGTTGTCACCGATCGAGGTGAGCTGGGCGGCCATGAACTCGGCCGGGTAGTTGGCCTTGAGGTAGGCCGTCCAGTACGAGACCAGACCGTAGCCGGCAGTGTGGGATTTGTTGAACGCGTACCCGGCGAAGGGCAGCATCACATCCCATAGGGTTTGGGTCGCCTCCGCGGAAAAGCCGTTGCCGGTCATCCCGTCGCGGAAGCGCTCGAACTCCTTTTCGATGATCTCTTTTTTCTTCTTGCCCATGGCCCGGCGTAGCAGGTCCGCGCCGCCCAGGCTGTAGCCGGCCAGGCGCTGGGCGATCGCCATCACCTGCTCCTGGTAGACCAGCAGATGGTAGGTCTCGCCGAGGATCGGCTCCAGCGCCTCGCGCAGTTCGGGGTGGATGGGTTTGATCTTCTGCCGACCGTTGGAGCGCTCGGCGTAGTCGATGTGCGCGTTGGCGGCCATCGGGCCGGGCCGGTACAGCGCCAGCACCGCGGCGATGTCACCGAAGCGCTTGGGCTGCATCCGGCGCAGCAGGTCCCGCATCGCGGCGCCATCGAGCTGGAAGACCCCGAGCGTGTCACCGCGCCCGAGCAGCTCGTAGGTGGCGGGATCGTCCAAAGGCAGGGTGGCGAGATCGATGTCTACGCCATGGTTATTGCGCACTTCCTTGATCGTGTCGTCGATCACGGTCAACGTGCGCAGGCCGAGAAAGTCCATCTTCAGCAGGCCGATGGCCTCACAGGCCGGGAAGTCCCAGCCGGTGATGATGGAGCCGTCGTCGCGCTGCCACAACGGGATCACGTCGAGCAACGGCTGGGCGGACAGGATGACCGCACAGGCGTGCACACCCGCGTTGCGCGTCAGTCCTTCCAGGCCACGGGCCGTCTCCACGATCTTGGCGACCTGCGGGTCGGACTCCACCAAAGCGCGGATCTCGGCGGCCTCGGCGTAGCGCTCGTGCTGCGGGTCGAAGATGCCCGACAGTGGGATGTCCTTGGCGAACACCGGTGGCGGCAGGGCCTTGGAGATGCGGTCGGCGATGCCGAAGCCCGGCTGACCGTGCAGCACGCGGGCGGCGTCCTTCAACGCGGCCTTGGTTTTGATCGTGCCGAAGGTGATGACCTGGGCGACGTTCTCCGCGCCCCATTTATTGACGGTGTAGTCCAGCACCTCGCCGCGACGGCGCTCGTCGAAGTCCAGGTCGATGTCCGGTGGGCTGATCCGTTCCGGGTTCAGGAACCGCTCGAAGATCAGCGAGTGCGCGATCGGGTCGAGGTCGGTGATGTGCAGGATGTAGGACACCAGCGACCCGGTGGCCGAACCACGACCGGGGCCGACGGCAATCTTCTGCGACTTCGCCCACCGCACCAGGTCGCCGACGACCAGGAAGTAGCCGGGGAACCCCATCTGGGAGATCACGCCGAGCTCGATTTCGATGCGTTCGGAATACTCGGAAGGAAGCCCGTCCGGGAAGCGCGTCGGCGTGTATTGCTCCACCTCGCGACGCAGCAGCAGGTCCTCGGTCTCGCCCTCGGCCAGCGGGAACCGCGGCATCCGGTTGACCTCGGCGAAGACCTCGCCGTACGACTCGATCCGCTCGGCGATCAACAGGGTGGTGTCTGCCGCGCCGGGGATCTCGCGGTCCCAGTACTCGCGCATCTCAGCAGCGGATTTGAGGTAGTAGCCGTTGCCTTCGAACTTGAACCGGTTTGGGTCGTCGAGCGTCTTGCCGGTTCCGACGCACAGCAGGGCCGAGTGCGCGTCGGCCTGGTCCTGGGTGACGTAGTGGCTGTCGTTGGTGGCCAGCGGCTGCAAGTTCAGCGTGCGGCCGATCTCCAGCAAGCCTTCCCGGACCGAGCGCTCGATGGGCAGGCCGTGGTCCATCAGCTCGAGGAAGAAGTTCCCGGTGCCGAAGATGTCCCGGTAGTCGGCAGCGGCCTGTAGGGCTTCGGCGGGCTGGCCCAGCCGCAGCCGGGTCTGCACCTCCCCGGACGGGCAACCGGTGGTGGCGATAATGCCTTGCGCGTGGTCGGCGATCAGGTCCCGGTCCATGCGCGGCTTCCTGTAATAGCCTTCGAACGACGCGCGGCTGGACAGCTTGAACAGGTTGCGCAGTCCGGTGGCGTTGGCCGCCAGCATGGTCATGTGCGTGTAGGCGCCGGCGCCGGAGACGTCACCGCCTTCGCCGTACTCGTCGGTGCCGCGCTGGTTGGCCTGCCCCCAGAAGATCGGCTTCTTGTGATGGCGACTGGCAGGCGCCAGGTAGGCCTCGATACCGATGATCGGCTTGACGCTGGTCTTCTGAGACTGCCGGTAGAACTCCGCGGCGGCGTACATGTTGCCGTGGTCGGTCATCGCGATCGCCGGCATCTCCAGCCGCTGCGCCTCGGCGAACAGCGGGCTGATCTTCGCCGCACCATCGAGCATGGAGTACTCAGTGTGGACATGTAAGTGCACGAACGAATCGGGCAACGTTCCCCCAGCGGCCGGTCCGTAACGACGCGTGCCCGCAGAGTAACCCTAGGTAAAGATCGTGAGTTGGAGTACCACAGTGCATCCGCTATTCTCGTGACTTGACGCCTACCCGGGTTGCCGTCAGACTTACAGGGTAAAGACCGTCCTCCGAAGGGGGCAGTATGCGCCTGCTCAATCCAGACACCAGCTCCGATGATTGGCAAGGCTGCGACCGGGCGTGGGACGACGGTACCGTCGACGTCCTCATTCAGCTTCGCCCGGCCAGCGCCGCCGACCACGAAGCGATACGCCCCAACTACGTCCCCGATGGGGAAATTCTCGGCCGGATCTCCAAGGCGGTACTGCTCGAATCGGCTCGGAACCTTGGATCCGCATGAGCAAGATTGATGTTATCGGCCTATACCAGGGGATCAAGAGGCGTGCCCTGCGGCTGGAGACCCGGCAGCGATACGCGGTCCCCTGGGAGACCGAAGGGCTTGCGGCGTGGCGACGAGGTGAGCCGGAACCGACGACTCCGCAGCGGGAGAGCACCACAAAAACCCTGCGCCTGGTAACCGAGTCCGGCCGAAAGGTGGGGCGGGTTCGGTTCGTGGAGTTTCCGTTCACCGAATACACCCGTCACGAGTTCGAGGTTGCTTACCCACGACTTACTGAGGCCGGCGAGGAGATCCACATTCTGGACCGGGCGCTGCACCCGGAGCTCGACTACGTCCGGGAGGACTTCGTCGTCTTTGACGATACCTCCGTGATGTGGTACCGCTACACCGCCGAGGACATCCTGACCGGCTATGACTACTCCGAGGAGCCCGACGTGGTCCGCGACTGCGTGGTGCTGGCCGAGCAGGTGCGTGCCGCGGCGGTGCCCTACCGCGAGTTCATAGCCAGCATGCCTTGAGTTTTGCGTTCGGCAAGAACACAGCCCGGCAGCGCAGGCTGGGTACGATACTGCGCCGGCTGCGGAAGTCCGCTGGCCTGTCTGGACCGGTCCTGGCCCGCCGGCTAGGCATCTCGCAGTCGCATTTGTCGCGAGTGGAGCTCGGTGAGGCGGTCGCGACAGTCGAGCTGGTCGATAGCTGGACGGCGGAGACGGGCGCGAGCCGAGCGGATCGTGAGACCGCTGCTGACTTGGTGGACCTCGTCGCAGGGGAGGTCATAACCCGCCGGGATGCGATCGCCAGTGGGCTGGCGAAACGGCAACGTGAGGCTCTTGCCGCCGAGGCAGCCTCCACAACGCTGATCGCGTACGTTCCGGCTTTGATCCCGGGGCTGATGCAGACCGCTGACTACGCCACCCACTTGGTAAGCGGTAATCATCCCGACTACCACGATGTGGCCGAGGCGGTGGCGGTGCGGATGCAACGGCAGGTCGTCCTCTACAGCCGGGACAAGGCCCTGCGATGGGTGATCGGCGAGGCCGGGCTGCGCTGGCGGGTCGGGCCGCCGGAGGTGATGGCCGCCCAGCTCGACCGACTCGCTGCGCTGGCGGTCGAACCGCACCTGGACGTGCGAGTGCTCCCATTCGAGCGCACCGGCCCGGTGTGGCACGACCACGGCTTCACGATCCTGGCGGACCGGAATGACGGCGAGCCCGATCTAGTCAGCCTGGCGCTGCTGACCGGATGGGTCAACATCACCGCCGCGAACGAAGTCGCGCAGTACAGGACTGCCTACGAACGACTGGCCGAACTCGCGCTATCCGGCGCCGAGGCCGTACCGCTGATCAACCAGGTGAAGTCAGAGTTTCTGCCACGAACTTGATTGCTACCCAGATACTTGCATCGTTGCCTGGGTAGATGACATCATCACAGGGTAGATCGGTCGGTCGCTGTTACGTAAGCACTGCAGGAGCCAGCTGTCATGACAACCCCGTGCGATGTGGCGCGCGATGCCTGACAGCCCAGATGTGTTGATCGCCAAGCAACTGCTTGACCAGCTCAAGTCGGTCGGTTTCCAGTTCCGGCGGGTCGCTCCTGGTGAGGATGGGCCACTGGTGGGGCATCGCATCAACGGCGAGTGTGTGGATCTCGTCCACCTCGAAGGCTTCAGCCGGGACTGCTTCGCCTGGCGTCAGCGGGCCTCCTCGCTGATCGTGTCCGGGACCGCGCTGGTGCAGCGCCAGGTCGACGGCGGGGCGCTGACGGTGCTCAACGAGGTGCTGAGCTGGCAGACGGCGCCGTGAACGCGCTCCCGAGATCACCGGCCGGCCACCAGGTAGCTAGGAGGTGTTCTTGACGATGTCCGTTTACGATCCTTGGCGCGACTCAGATGGCCGACCGATCCCGCCGCAGTGCCGGATCGAGCAAGTAGCGGTGGGCAAAATTTTGGCGCGTTGCCGTCCCGGCTGCACCGGCACGGCCAGGTCGTCAACCGTGGCGTCACCCGCCTCATCGTGCGATTTGACAACGACAGCGAACTGATCGGCATCCGGCCTCACCTGGTGCGCGTGCTGCCGAAAAGAGAAAGTTGATCATGGGTAGGAACCGAGACGACGACCGTCAACCCGACCCGCGAGATGATCCGGGTAAGCACGGCAGGGAGGACTACACCAGCGACGGGCGCCCGGATCCGGTCCGCCCGCTGCCGCCGCCCCCGGACCCCAACAAGCACGACCGGTGACCGCACCGCAGGCTTGCGCCGATGAGCTGCGCGCGCGAATGGTGCAGCGGCTGGCGGCGAACACGTATTTGGCTCAGTGGGCGCGGGCCTGGAAGCCGTGGCAGCCGATGCTGGCGGCGGTGCCGCGGCATCGCTACCTCCCGGACACCGTGTGGATCGACAACGAGGGCGATGGTCCGGCGTTGCTGCCGCTGCACCGGTCCGACGACCCGGACCGGTGGCTGGAGTTGGCCTACTGTGACGAGGCCGTGGTCATCCAGGTCGACGACGGCCGGCCGACCGGGTCGGATCTCGCCGGGCGGATACCCACCAGCTCGGCGTCATCGCCGATCATCGTGGCGGTGATGCTGGCCGCGCTGGACACCCAACCGGGCCAGCGGGTATGCGAGATTGGTACCGGCGCTGGCTACAACGCCGCGTTGCTCGCTCACCGGCTCGGCGCCGATCAGGTGACCAGCATTGAGGTCGATCCCGAGATGGCCTCTCGTGCCCGCCTGGCGCTGTCCGATACCGGTTACGGCGAGGTGGCCGTGGTCACTGCCGATGGGGCGCTCGGGTATCCGCAGGGTGCGCCGTACGACCGGATCATCGCGACCGCCGCCGCCCATCGGATCCCTTACCCCTGGGTGGAGCAGACCCGGCCCGGCGGCCGGATCCTGCTGCCCTGGGCAAACAGTTATACCGGTGCGCTGGTCGCCCTGACCGTCGATACGCACTGCAGCGCGAGCGGCACGGTCGTCGGCGAGTCTTCGTTCATGCCGTTGCGACAACAGCGGGAACGGCGCGGCTCAGTGCGTTCGGTCGTCGGCTCTAGTGATAACCGCGGTGAACTAAGCGTCACTCGCCTACATCCACACTGGGTTTGCGCAGACCAGGGAGCCCGGTTCGCGATCGGTCAGCGGGTGCCGTGTTGCCAATGGCGGTATTGGGCTTATGACGAGCAGGACGGGCAAGCGGTGCTCTGGTTGCTGGACTTCGAATCCCGGTCGTGGGCCATGCTGACGCACAGCACCCCGGATGCCAGCGAAGGCGAGTTCTTGGTGCGCCAGCATGGACCCCGGCGGCTGTGGGACGAGGTAGGCGCCGCACACCAGTGGTGGGTAGATCACGGCAAGCCCGGCGTCGACCGCTGGAGTTTCACGGTGACCGCCACCGAGCAGCGCATCGAGATCCGCAGCAACTAGCCAGCCGCGAACGTGTCGGCTGTGGGGCCTCGTTAGATCAAGCCACCGTCGGCGCGGATGTTCTGCCCGGTCAGCCAACTGGCGTCCGGGCCCGGCGAGGTAGGCCACCACGGCGGCGATGTCCTCGGGGTGGGTTGCTCGGCGCGGCCACCGCGCACATGCTCGCCATCTACCTGCTCGGCCTGGACACCGACTTCGACGTCACCGAACCACCAGAGCTCATCGACGCCTTCAACAAGATCGCCCACCGAGCCCGACGCTAAACCGCTGCCATGACCGCCAAGATTGTCAGACCCCATAGATACGTTGCGGTCATGGATTGGAAACTTGAGTTGGTGTTCGTTCCCGTGACCGACGTTGACCACGCGAAGGCCTTCTACGTCGAGCAGGTCGGCTTCCACGCCGACGTGGATCACCAGGTCGACGACACGCTGCGCTTCGTGCAGCTCACCCCGCCCGGATCGGCCTGCTCGATCGCTATGGGCACCGGGATCACCGACATGCCGTCCGGTTCGCAGCGCGGACTGCAGGTGGTCGTCGAGGACGTCGCGGCCGCTCGGCAGCAACTCGTCGACCGGGGCGTCAAGGTCAGCGAGGTCGACGTGCAGCCGTGGGGATCCTTCGTCACCTTCAGCGACCCGGACGGCAACAGCTGGGCACTTCAACAACTGCCGCCGCGGAAGTAGGAGCCGCGTACCGCGATCGCTATCAGCCGAGACGACGCGGATCCCGTCCGGTAGCGGTCCGGCGGAAGTAGCAGCTGGCAGCGGTGGTTTATGGGCGCAACCAGTACAGCGCCGCGCCCAGGTCGGGCACCGGGTGCACGCGCATCCCGGCGGGTGGGGCGCCGTCGGAGTCTGGTGGCACGAGCGCGTGCTGGAAACCCAGCCGGGCGGCTTCAGCGAGCCGCCGGCGCAGCCCCGTCACCGGCCGGACCTCACCGGCCAGTCCGACCTCCCCGATCGCCACGGTCCGCGGGGGCGGTAGCAGGTCACCGGCCGCCGAGACGACGGCGAGCGCGACGGCGAGATCGGCCGCCGGCTCACACACCCGCATGCCACCCACCGTGGCGGTGTAGACGTCCGACCCCGCCAGCTTCACGCCGCAGCGTCGCTCGATGACCGCCAGCACCATCGCCACCCGGGATGAGTCCAGCCCGCTCACCGCGCGGCGTGGGTTGGCAAGCGAGGACTCCGCCACCAGGGCCTGGATTTCGCCCAGCAATGGCCGTTTGCCCTCCACCACGACCGTCACCGCGGTGCCGGACACCGCGCCGTCGCGGTGGCTGAGAAACAACCCGGACGGGTCGGGCAACCCGATGATGCCGTCGTCGGTGAGCTCAAAGCAGCCGATCTCGTCGGCGGCCCCAAACCGGTTCTTGACTCCGCGAACCATCCGCAATGTGGAGTGCCGATCGCCGTCGAAGCTCAGCACCACGTCCACCAGGTGTTCCAGCACCCGTGGCCCGGCCACCGTCCCGTCCTTGGTGACGTGCCCGACCAGCACGACCGGCAGCCCGCGCTGCTTGGCCGTAGTGATCAGCGCGCTGGCCACGGCGCGGACCTGCGACACCCCGCCCGGGCTGCCCTCGACGCCGGGGCAGCACATGGTCTGTACCGAGTCGATGACCAGCAGCTTCGGGTCGACGGCATCGAGATGGCCGAGCACCGCGGCGAGATCCGACTCGGCGGCGAGGAACAGCTCGTCGTGCAGTGCGCCGGTGCGCTGCGCCCGCAAGCGGACCTGGCCCGCCGACTCCTCGCCGGTCACATACAGCGCGCGCCGTCCGGTCGCCGCGCAGCGGTGGGCAACCTCTAGCAGCAGGGTGGACTTGCCTACCCCCGGTTCGCCGGCCAGCAGCACCACCGCGCCGGGGACCAGGCCGCCGCCCAGTACCCGGTCGAGTTCGGCCACTCCGGTGGCGGTGGCCTGTGCGGACTGCAGATCTACCTGGGATATCGGGCAGGCCGGGGACGAAGGTGTACCGGCCGCCACCGCCGGCGCCAACCGGGGCCCGGCCGCGACCACACTGCCCCAGGCGTGGCACTCCGGGCACCGACCCACCCACTTGGCCATTTCATGCCCGCACTCCACGCACCGGACCCCCACGGAAACCCGTCCCATGCCCGCGCACGCTATCCACCCACCCCGACAACCCCCGCGCCCCCGACACCCCCACCCCGACACCCCCACCCCGACACCCCCACATGGAGACATATCGGGGTCTAGCGGGCCGCTTTCACCCCGATATGTCTCCATGTCGGGGTGGAGGGGTAGGGGGTGAGCTAGCTGGCTGAGATGGAGGGTGGGGCCATGGGGACCGGGAGGGTGATCTTGCCGGCGTTGCGGAACTGGAACGTCAGTGGGGTGTTGAGACCGGCGTGCAACGGCTGGCTGGTGGTGAGCAGCACCCTTAGCTCCCCGACGACCAGCGGGCTGGTGGGCTCGGTCGCACCGGCGGTGCTGATGACGGTGGTACCGGCCGGAATCTGGGTGGTGCCCAGCACTACCGCCTGACCGGCTGCCGGGCTACTGACACCGATCAGCTCGTCGGAACTGTCCCCCTGATTGATGACGGTCAGGATCACCGGCACCGTCGAGCCGGCGGGGTAGGTGCCATCCTTATTCGGCGGGAAGGGGATGTACACGTTGCGCAGCGCGATGGCGTTGCCGGCGTTGCCGGAAGCGCCGTCGACAGCAGCCACCTGGCGATCGGTCTGAGTGATCTGGCCCGCACCGCAGCCGACCACCGGCAGCGCGACCGTCAGTGCGCAGACGCAGCACGCCACGACCCTAACTGCGATGTTGAGAGGCACCCGCATGGTCAAATCGTATCTGACCGGCTTCTCCGGCAGCTGCGCTGCCTGCACAGACGTGACCCGCGCCAGCCGGTCCACTGTGGAGTGAGTGTGAGCTGCACAACGCCGAGTTGCCTGGGCTGAGCCCGTTGTCGGATCCTCTGACCTGCGACGACGCTCCAGCAGCCCCGCGCGATCCGGTTTACGGGCGTGGTAACCTGGGTATAGCGAAAGGGGCAGAGGACACATGGTTTTTAAGGTCGGAGAGACCGTCGTCTACCCGCATCACGGTGCCGCTCTCATCGAGGCCATTGAGACTCGAGTGATCAAGGGGGAGGAGAAGAAATACCTCGTCCTCAAGGTTGCTCAGGGTGATCTGACCGTCCGTGTTCCCGCTGCTAACGCCGAATTCGTCGGTGTCCGGGACGTCGTCGGGCAAGAAGGTCTCGATCGAGTTTTCGAGGTGCTGCGTGCTCCCCACACCGAGGAGCCGACGAACTGGTCACGGCGGTACAAGGCCAACTTGGAAAAGCTCGCCTCTGGCGATGTCAACAAGGTGGCAGAAGTGGTCCGGGATCTCTGGCGTCGTGAGCGTGATCGCGGCCTGTCGGCCGGTGAGAAGCGCATGCTCGCCAAGGCCCGCCAGATTCTGGTCAGCGAGCTCGCGCTCGCCGAGGGCACCAACGAGGACAACGCCGAGGTGCTGCTCGACGAGGTCCTCGCTGCTGCCTCCTAACTGCCAGTCGTCTCCTGGCGACTACGCTGACGTCGCTCACACCTCGCGTCGCGGCACTGGTCCCGGCGGCCGGGCAAGGCGTGCGGTTGGCGGCGGGAATGCCGAAGGCGTTTGTGCCGCTACGTGGCCGCCCGCTGCTCTGGCACTGCGTACAAGGATTGCTGGCGTCCGGTTGCATCCACCTGGTGGTGGTCGCAGTCGGTGCGCGGCATCACGATCGCGCGCGAGCCGTACTCGCTGAGGCCGGGGAGCAGGTCAAGATAGTTACCGGTGGCGCGCACCGCTCGGATTCGGTGCGCGCAGCCCTGCATAGTGCCTCCGACGCCGATGTGGTGGTAGTGCATGACGCCGCTCGTTGCCTCGCCCCGATCAGCGTGATCCAGTCGGTGGTGCACGCGGTCGTGGCCGGCGCGCCGGCCGTGGTGCCCGTGCTGACCGTGGTCGACACGATCAAGCAGGTGAACTCCGCCGGGTGCGTGGTGCGCACGGTGGACCGTTCGTCGTTGCGAGCGGTGCAGACTCCCCAGGGATTTGCCGCCGACCTGCTACGGCGAGCCCACCAGGCGCCATCTGCGCTGGTGACCGACGATGCCGGGCTCGTCGAGGCGTTGGGCGTGCCGGTGACCACGCTGCTGGGCCACCCGCATGCGTTCAAGATCACTACTCCGTTCGATCTCGCCGTCGCCGAGATGCTGACCGGCGCGCAAGCCGTTGATCAGGCATGAGAGTCGGCATCGGCACCGATGTGCACCCTGTGCAACCTGATCGGGCTTGCTGGATCGCCGGACTGAACTGGCCCGACGTGCCCGGTTGTGCTGGCCATTCCGACGGTGATGTGGCCGCACACGCGTTGTGTGATGCGGCGCTGTCCGCTGCGGGTCTGGGCGACCTGGGCGCGGTGTTCGGAACCGACGCGCAGCGCTGGTCCGGGGCGCACGGGGCTGCGCTGCTCACCGAAGTGCGCCACCGGCTGGCCGACCACGGCTGGAGCGTGGCCAACGGCGCGGTGCAGGTGATCGGCAACGCGCCGCGGGTGAGCACCCGCCGTGCCGAGGCGCAGCGCGTGCTGTCCGACGCCCTGGGTGGGCCGGTTTCGGTGTCCGGCACCACCACCGACGGCCTCGGCCTCACCGGCCGCGGTGAGGGTGTCGCCGCCGTCGCCACCGTGCTGCTCGTGCGGGCGTGATCGCCAGACATTGTCAGGGTCTCGCGCCAACATGCGACCATGAAACTGCCACCGAACTCTGTGGAGGTGAGCCGCGGATGGCATCTCCTGCCCAGCACGACGAGTACGACCCCTACGGCCGGACCGTCCTGCTCGACCACGCCGGACCGTGGACGGAGGAGGAGTTCCTCGCGTTACCCGATGATCGGCGCATCGAGCTGCTGGACGGGGCACTGCTGGTGAGCCCCGGTCCAGGGGGCCGCCACCAGCGGATGTCGTTCCAGCTTTGCTACGCCCTGGGACGGGCAGCGCCGGACTGGATGGAAGTACTGGAGGCCATCAATGTCCGGGTGGGGCCGGACCGCATTCTGATCCCCGATCTGGTTGTGGTCACCAATCCCGGACTCGACCTGAAGATCTGGGACGCTGCCGATGTCGCGATGGTCGTCGAGATCGTCAGCCCAGGTAGCGTCGCGGCCGATCGGGCGATCAAGCCCCAGATGTACGCGACCGCGGGCATTGAGCACTTCCTGCGCGTCGAGCTCGGCAAGTTAGGCCCGAGCTCGGTGGCCTACCAGTTGCAGCGAGACCGTTATGTCGAGATCGTGTCCTCGGCGCCGGGACAGCTGATGCGCCTGACCGAGCCATTCAGCGCCGAGATTGACCTCGCCGCGCTCGCCGCGGCCACCCGCCCGCCGCCGTGATCGACGCGGCGAACGGAGCCCGGAGGACCCCCGTACCATCTTCGGCGTGAGCCTGCACCTGTACGACACCGCGACGCGCAGCCTGCGCGAGTTCGTCCCACTGCGACCCCGCGTGGCGTCGATCTACGTGTGTGGCGCCACCGTGCAGGGCGTGCCGCACATCGGCCACGTGCGCTCAGCGCTGAACTACGACGTGCTGCGCCGCTGGCTGATGGCCACCGGCCACGACGTGGTGTTCGTCCGCAACGTCACCGACATCGACGACAAGATCCTCGCCAAGGCCGCCGAGGCGGGCCGGCCGTGGTGGGAGTGGGCCTACACGTACGAACGCATCTTCGAGGACTCTTACACCGCACTGGGCTGCCTGCCACCGTCGGCGCTGCCCCGCGCCACCGGGCACGTGCCGCAGATGGTCGAGTTGATGGCGCGGCTGATCAACCGCGGGCACGCCTACGCCGCGGATGGTGATGTGTACTTCGCGGTCTCCACCTTCGCCGACTACGGTGCGCTGTCGGGTCAGCGTCTCGACGAGATGTGCCAGGGTGAATCCGCCGCGCCGGGCAAACGCGATGCCCGGGACTTCACCATGTGGAAGGGCGCCAAACCCGGCGAGCCGTCCTGGCCGACGCCATGGGGCCGAGGGCGCCCCGGCTGGCACCTGGAGTGCTCGGCGATGGCCACCACCTACCTCGGCGCGCAGTTCGACATCCACGGCGGCGGGCTGGACCTGGTCTTCCCGCACCACGAGAACGAGCGGGCCCAGTCCAATGCTGCTGGCGACGGTTTCGCCCGGTACTGGTTGCACAACGGCTGGGTGACGCTGTCCGGCGAGAAGATGTCCAAGTCGCTGGGCAACACGCTGTCCATCCCGGCCACCCTGCGCCGGGTCCGTCCGGTCGAACTGCGCTACTACCTGATCGCCGCGCACTACCGGTCTGCCATCGAGTACTCGGACGGGGCGCTGGACGAGGCGGTGGCCGCCTACCAGCGGATCGAGTCGTTCGTGCATCGGGTCCGGGAACGCTGCGGGACGCCGGAGCCTCGTGAGCAGCTGCCGTGGTGCGCGGAGTTCGTCGCGGCGATGGATGATGACCTGAGCACGCCGGCGGCGTTGGCTGCGATCCACAACACCGTGCGCGAAGGCAATGTCGCGCTGGACGCAGGGGACCACACGGCGGCGGTGGGGGCAGCCGGTTCGGTGCGTGCGATGACCGGGGTGCTCGGGCTGGACCCGCTGGACGACCTCTGGCGCTCGACGTCGGGGTCGGACGCGACCTCAGCAGCACTGGGACTGCTGGTGGATCGGCTGCTCAGCGAGCGCGCCGAGGCTCGCAACCGCCGGGACTACGCGACCGCCGATGCGGTGCGTGATCAGCTGCTGGCGGCCGGGATCACCGTGGAGGACACCCCGGACGGTCCGGTGTGGACGGTCAAGGGGACGTGAGCTGATGGCGGGTAATTCCCGGCGCCGGGGGGCGATGCGCAAGCCGGGAACCAAGAAGGGTGCTGTAGTCGGCTCCGGTGGGCAAAAGCCCAAAGGGCTGCGCGGCCGCGGTGCTACCCCGCCCGCGGAGCTGCGGCCCGGCCACCCAGCTGCGCGCCAGGGTGCCCCACGCCGTCCTGCCCAGCACGCCGACCCTGCAGCCCGGCGTCGTGGCAGCAGCGAGCCGGGAGAGACCGTGCTCGGTCGCAACCCCGTGCTGGAATGCCTGCGGGCCGGTGTTCCGGCCACCGCGCTGCACGTCGCAATCGGGGTGGATCTCGACGACCGGATCAGCGAGTCCATCCGATTGGCCGCCGATGCCGGTCTGTCCGTGCTGGAGGTGCCACGCGCCGACCTCGATCGACTGTCCGGAGGTGCCCTGCACCAGGGCGTGGCGCTGTACGTGCTGCCGTTCCAGTACGCACTCGCCGAGGATGTGCTCGCCGGCGCCCAGGAGTCGGGCGTGGCTCCGCTGCTGGTGGCGCTGGATGGGGTGACCGACCCACGAAACCTGGGTGCCGTGGTGCGCAGTGCCGCCGCGTTCGGCGCGCACGGATTGCTGGTACCGCAGCGCCGCTCGGCGGGAATGACCGCAGTGGCGTGGCGGACCTCGGCGGGGACCGCCGCGCACTTACCGGTGGCCCGGGTGACCAATCTGGTGCGCACGCTGAAGAATCTCGCCGCATCCGGTCTGATGATTGTCGGGCTGGACGCCGGGGGCGCAATGTCATTTGATGCCTTCCCGCTGGCCACCGAGCCCTTGGTGCTCGTAGTCGGTTCGGAGGGGCGAGGGCTATCTCGGCTGGTCCGGGCAACCTGCGACGCCGTCGTGTCGATACCCATGGTGGGGCCGGTCGAGTCGCTTAACGCATCGGTCGCCGCCGGTGTCATGCTCGCTGAGGTGGCGCGCTTACGGCGGGCGCTGAAGCGCACTCGGCCCTCGTAGCGCGGTGAAACGAGCGCTTTCGGCATGCCGCCGGTTTGCATCGCGCGGCGTTGTGTATCTTGTCGCGGTCACCGTTAACCACACGGTAGTTGCGCCTATGCCGCGTTACTTCCGGTAAGGAGAATCCGTCCCGTGGCCCAGAAGACCATCGTCACCCTCATCGACGACCTCACCGGTGAGGAAGCCGAGGACATTACGACAGTTGAGTTCGCCCTCGAAGGCGTGACCTACGAGATCGACCTGGCGGACGACAACGCCGCCAAGCTCCGTGACAACCTGTCGCGTTACGTCGCGGCTGCGCGCAAGACCAGCGCGCGGCGGCCGAGTACCCGAGGCGACCGATCCGCCGGTCGCGGAAGCAGCAATGGTAGCGCCGCGCGAAGTGGCTATAACCGGGACACGCTGCGCGCCATCCGTGAGTGGGCCAAGCAGAACGGTCACAGTGTCAGTGATCGCGGCCGGCTTCCGCTCAATGTGCTCAACGCGTGGGAAGCGAATCACCAGGCAGCGAAGAACGGTCACCTTCCCGCCTTTTCGGGATAGCACGGCCCGGTACCTGAACTGCATCATTCCGGCACGTCCGGTTAGACGTCGCCCCGCCGCAAATGTGGTGGTCATGGCGGGGCAGACGGACCGGAAGCAAACTGTGGGGGCTGAGTTAGCGTGGACCCGGGAAGCGCCGGGCCGCCGTGGCTGACGATCACCATTGCAGGACTGTCCCTGCTGGGGGTTGTGATCACAGCTGTGGTCGGTCCGGTCGTGGTTGATCGTCGCAAATCACGCCCTGCCGTGCTCAAAACGCCGGACGCCGCAGTGATCGCACAACGGGCCGATGATGCGGTCATGATCATTCAGCATGAGATCAGTGACCTGCAGAATCGAGTCGGACGGCTGGAGGCGCTGCAGATGGCGGGTACCGATGCCCACCGTTGACCGGCTCACTGAGGGCCTGCAGGAACTGCGGGACTCGATTGCGCAGACCGCCGAAGCCGCGCCGCAGGTGGCCCGCCAGGAGGTTCGCCGGGAGGGTCGCGCTTACTTTCGTGGCGCGGTGATTGCTTCGGTGATCACCTCCCTGCTGGTCGGCATTCCGCTGTTCCTGCTCGCCGAGCAGTTTTCCGCGTACACCACTGCCGACCAGGCGCGTGCAGCCCAGTTGCAGGCGTCCGCGGACGACATCCGGCGGCTCGCGCAGGGTGCTCACGACCTGGGTGTGCAGGCGAACGACGAACTCGCGCGTCGCGGCCTGGCGACCGTCCCGATCCCCACCCCGGGCACCGCGCCGGACTCCCAAGTGCTCGCGGCGGCATCCACCGCCCAGGTCGCGGCCAAGATCGCCGCTGAGTCCATCGTGGTGCCCACTCCTGCCCAAATCCGGGCGGAGGTCGCAGCTCAACTGGCCAAGCTACCGCCACCACCGGTAGGACCCACGCCCCAACAGCTCACCGAGGCTGTGCAGGCATACGTTGCGGCGAACAGCGAGCAGCTGCGCGGCCCCCGAGGGGAACGGGGCGAGGCGGGTAAGTCTCCACCGTGCCTTGCTGAACCCACCCAATGCCAGGGTGCCCAGGGTGAGCCGGGTCCTCGCGGTGAGCCGCCGGTGGGCTGGACCGTTGCGGAAGCTGATGGCTCCACCACCAGCTGCCAACGCGCCGCTGATTTCACCGTGACCGCGCCCAAGTATCGCTGCTCGCACGCCGCATCGACCCCATCGACCGCCCCGTCATCCCCGGCGATGACCACGGAGCCTGCTGAGCCAGGCAGCGCCGTGCCTTTGCCGTTGCCCGTGGGATGACCTGGCCCGTGGGGCGACCTGGCCGGGCTGGCGAACCGATCAGCCGTGACCGCCGAACGCCTTATGCTCGTCGGCGACTCGCGAGCAGCTCGGTGGGCGGGGTCGTGGACCTGACCTTTCCCCGCTCACCGGGCTTCCATTCGTGGCGATCCCCATCCCGCGACCGCTGAGTACGGCAAACCTGTCGCCGAGTTCGGCATCAGGGCTGCTCGATCGATCTCGAGCAGCCCTCGTGTCGAACTCGGCGACAAGAGAGCGCCACTGCCAGACGTTAGCGCCGCCCGCCGGTCCTGCGGGCGACTGTGAAGCCGATCAATCCTCCGATGACAACAAGGAAGATGATCACAAAAAGGATGAATTTGCCGACGCCTGCCAGGAAACCTCGGGCTTCGAGTTCGGCGGCGAGCAGGCTGGCTTGCGTCAATGTGAGCAACATTCGTCGATGGTAGGGCCTCAGGCGCCGCCGCGCTCTGCAGAACTGTCGGTGTCGGGCCATATCGTCGCCATATGAATGACCTCATCGACTGGAATTGGCAGCTCCTAGACCAGCTCGACTGGCACTGGCAGCACCACTTTCGTCCCCATTTGAACAGCCTCACCGACGACGAGTACTTCTGGGAACCCGTGCAGGGCTGCTGGAACGTACAGCCGCGTGGTGCATCCACCGCACCGATTCAGGCCGGTAGCGGTTCGTTCACCATCGACTTCGCGTTTCCCGAGCCCGACCCACCACCGGTGACCACGATCGCGTGGCGGTTGGGTCACATCATCGTCGGGGTGCTCGGGGCGCGCGCCAGCAACCACTTCGGCAACCGTTCGATCAACTACCAGAGCTTCGACTACGCAGGTACCGCCGCCGGGGCGCTACGCCAGCTCGATGATGTCTACGCCGCCTGGACCGGTGGCGTGCGGGCGCTGGGCAGTGCCGGCCTGGCGCATCCTTGCGGACCCGATGAGGGCTCTTTCGCCGATTACCCGATGGCCGCGCTGGTGTTGCACATCAACCGGGAAACCATTCACCACGGCGCGGAGATCATGTTGCTGCGTGACCTGTACCGGCACCGCTTTGGCACACGTTCCCGCATGGGTTCGCAGTGATCACCAGTTTGGTGCCTAGGGCGACATTTTCTGTCGCGTAGGACACCCAAATCGTGATCTTGATGCTCTGTTGGGTCGCGCCACTGTGAGCTGGCGGCCGGCCAGGCCAGCGGCGAAGACGGCGAGTCCCGCCAGCAGCGCGGTGGTCGGCAGGGTGCCGATCAGTGCCGCGCAGCCGCCGATGCCCAGCACGTGCAGGGCGCGTGGCCAGCGTCGCTGATCGGGCGGCTGGGTGAGCGCGGCGGCATTGGCGATGGCGTAGTACACCAGCACCCCGACCGAGGAAAACCCGATCACGCCCCGCAGGTCAGTGACCAAGACCAGCGCGCTGACGAGGACGGCGAGGGCGGCTTCGGCGTGGTGCGGCACACGGAATCGTGGATGCACGGCGGCCAACCAGGAGGGCAGATCGTGGTGGCGGGCCATCGCCAAACTGGTGCGTCCTACCCCGGCGATCAGCGACAGCAGCGCACCAAGGCTGGCTACCGCCGCGCCGACGCGGACCACCGGTGCCAGCCAGGCCACCCCGGCGACGTTGACGGCCTCAGTGAGCGGCGCGGCCGAGTTGGCCAGCCGGTCCGGACCGGTGGTGAGCAGCGCGGCCATACCTACCACCAGATAGATCGCCAGGGTGATCGTCAGCGCGATCGGGATCGCGAGCGGAATGGTGCGCTCGGGATCGCGGACCTCCTCACCCATGGTGGCGATCCGGGCATAGCCCGCGAAGGCGAAAAACAACAGCCCGGCGGATTGCAGCGTCCCGTAGAGGCCGCCGTGGCTATTGGTCACCAGCCCGCCGAGATAACCGACCCGGATACCACCGGCCACCGCGATGCCCGCGACAACCACCACCAGCACCGCCAACGTCGCGCCGACGAGGATTCGGGCCGCGATCGCGGTCTTGGTCACACCCCGATAGTTCAGCGCGGTGAGCCCGAGTACCCCCGCCACGGCGACCAGCCGCTGCGTCCACCAAGGCCCGGGCACCCCATAGGTGGCGAAGGTCAATGCCATCGCTGCGCAGGACGCAGTCTTGCCGGCCAGGAAACCCCATCCCGCGGTGAAGCCCCACCAGGAACCCAGCCGCTCCCGCCCGAAGATGTAGGTCCCACCTGAGGTCGGAGAGCAAGCGGCCAGCTGCGCGGAGGCGGTTGCGTTGCAGTAGGCAATCATCGCCGCGATCACCAAACCCGCCAGCAGCCCGGTGCCCGCTGCCCGGGCAGCCGGCCCGAACACCACGAACACCCCAGCCCCGATCATCGAACTCAATCCGATGACCACCGCGTCGCCGGTACCCAATCGGCGAACCAGACCCGGCGGCGGCGATGTCACTGATCAGGCGACAGAATGTTTTCCTGCTTGGGCGCCTTGAGGTCGCTTGCACTGAAGTCACCCGAGTCGGGTGCCACCGGGCGCATTACGGCCGGCTTTGGCGGGCGGGGCACCAGCGTGTCGTTCACCTTCACCGTCGGCGCTTCGCGATGAATCGCTTTGGTTTTAGCCGGCGCGGGTGAATTATCCGAGGTTTCGGTCGAACCGGAGTTGTCCGGATCGGTCGGCGTGGCCGCGGGAGGGCTCGATTTGATCCAAGCGTTCGATCTTGCTTTTTTGTCTGCATCAGGCCCAATGTCTGATGCTTGCGAGCGACGTTTTCCCCAGGAGTCATCCGGCTTGCCTGGCTTGACCGGAACATCGGACTTGACGGGCTCGTCTGGGTCAGCCTGCGCGGGCGCCGGGGTCGCGGGCGGCGCCGGCGCCGGTTGGCGCGGTACCGGTAACGGGTCCGCTGGCCGGGGAGGCGGTGCGTTCGGTGTGACCGTCTTCTGGCGCGGCGGCGCCGTCCGGTGTGGCGTGATGATCTGAGGCGCTGGTGCTACCAGCGCTGGAGTGATGTGGGTGGTAGCCAGCCCTGCTGCGGGAGCGGCCGGTGGCGCTGGAACCACTCGGGGCGCCGGGTCCGCTGGTGGTGCCGGCTGGGACGCCGGCCCGGCGGATACGTTGGCGGAATCGGGGGTAGCAGCCGGGTCCGGATGGGTTACTACGTTCGGATTGGCCACGATGTCCGCGCCAGCAGGAACGCTCGCACCAGGTGCCGCAGGAGCTGTGCCGAGACGGACCTGCCCGCTCGCCGTCCTGAGATCGTGTTGCTGGTGCATGACCAGGGCGGTCAATACGCCCACAATGACCACGGCGATCGCCAGCAGCACCGCGAGAAGTTTGGTCGAACGCGCCCACTGGAAGTTCATCTAATGCCCCCCGGTTCTACCTCCGTGAATAGAACGCCGATGCACCTGCGGAAAGTAATTTCCCGGCCAAATCCGAGCCGGCCACCGAATGGGTGCAGCACATCTGCCCGTGTGTTGCGTCGACCCCTCTCAGTAGTGCTGCCCCGACAGCGCATCCCAGGGTAGGTTGCCGTTCAGCCGGGGGCAAGGTCGCCGTGTGCCCGCCGCCGCGTCACGACACAGCGAACCGGTAATATAACATTGTTACAGAACGATCAATGCGCGGGGAGGGGCATACGCTGCGTAACCACTACCTTGAAGGCAACTACGCGCCGGTGCGCGACGAGCACACCGTCACCGAGCTAGCCGTCACCGGCACCATCCCGGCTCATCTCGACGGGCGGTACCTGCGCAACGGACCTAATCCCATCGCTGACGTCGACCCGCAGACCTACCACTGGTTCACCGGCGACGGCATGGTCCATGGCGTGCGCCTGCGTGACGGCAAGGCGCACTGGTACCGCAATCGCTGGATCCGCACCCCTGCGGTGGCGCGCCGGCTCGGTGAGGCCGTGCCCGGCAGCGCTCCCATCCGGATGGGACTGGAACTGCTGGGTGCCAATACCAACGTGGTCAGCCATGCCGGCCGGACGCTTGCCTTGGTGGAAGGCGGGATCACCAACTACGAGCTCACCGAGGACCTGGGCACGGCCGGCCCGTGTGACTTCGAAGGCACCGTTCGCGGCGGCTACACCGCGCATCCCAAGCGTGATCCGGACACCGGGGAGCTGCACGCGGTGTCATATTCATTCGGCCGCGGCAACCGGGTGCAGTACTCGGTCATCGGAGTCGACGGCGCAGCCCGCCGCACGGTGGATGTCGAGGTCGCGGGCAGCCCGATGATGCACGACTTCTCTTTGACCCGAGACCACGTGGTGTTCTACGACCTGCCGGTCACCTTCGATCCACGGCAGGCGGCCGCTGTCTCGGTCCCGCGAACCCTGCGGGCGCCGACCAGGTTGGTGCTCTCAGCGCTCATCGGCCGGATCCGGGTGCCCGACCCGATCGTCGCGATGGTCGGCAGGCGGATGGGCGGTAACGGGAGCCTGCCTTACCGCTGGAACCCGGACTATCCGGCCCGAGTCGGCGTGATGCCCCGCGCCGGCGGCGCTGACGACGTTCGGTGGTTCGACGTCGAGCCGTGTTACATCTTTCATGCTCTCAACGCCTACGATGATGGCGACACGATCATCGCCGATGTGGTGCGGCATCCAAAGATGTTCGCCTCGGATCTCCGTGGGCCCAATGAAGGCCCCACCACCCTCGATCGGTGGGTGATCGACCTCGCCGATGGCAAGGTCCGGGAAACCCGGCTGGACGACCACCCGCAGGAGTTCCCCCGCGCCGACGACCGGCTAGTCGGGCATCAGTACCGCTATGGCTACGCGATGCAGACATCCCGCGGCGGAGGCGACGCCGGCGACTCGGTACTCAGGCACGACCTACGCAACGGCCTCACCACCGCTCGGCGACTCGGTACGCACCACCGGGTCGGCGAGTTCGTCTTCGTCCCCTCCACAGCGCAGGCCGCCGAGAACGACGGAATGCTCATGGGGTTTGTCTATAACGCCGCCACCGACCGTAGCGACCTGGTCATCCTCGACGCCGCCACCCTGGAGACGGTCGCCGCGATCCACCTACCGCACCGCGTCCCCTTCGGCTTCCACGGCAACTGGGTCCCCGCCGACCACAGCCCTGGGCCGTAGGCTTTACCGGTCCGCAGCGGCGGAGGCGAGCTTGACGGTCAGCGGCAACGTGAACGTCTGACCGT
>DASUVX010000022.1:0-5340 GCA_036378735.1 Pseudonocardiaceae bacterium
GCGTTTTTCGTCGAGGCCATTTTTCTGGGCATCTATCTGTACGGGTGGGATCGGCTGCCGTCGCGAGTGCACCTGGCCTCCGGACTGCCGATCGTGGTCTCCGGGGTGGCCTCGGCGTTCTTCGTCGTCGCGGCCAACGCCTGGATGAACGCCCCCCGCGGGTTCCGGCTGGTGGATGGGCGGGTAGTCGATCCGAACCCGTGGGCGGCGATGTTCAATCCGGCCACCGGCCCGGAGACCGCTCACATGATCCTGGCCGCGATCATGGTCACCGGGTTCGCGGCGGCCGCGGTGTATGCGGTGGCCATGCTGCGCGGCCGGCGGGACCGCTATCACCGGCTCGGGCTGCTGCTGCCGCTGACCATGGCCGCCGCCGTCACGCCGGTGCAGATAGTGGTCGGTGACTGGGCGGCCCGGATGGTCGCGACTGACCAACCGACCAAGCTCGCTGCGATGGAGGGCCTGTACCACAGCCGCGCCGCTGCGCCGATCGCGATCGGCGGTTACTACAGCGGTGATCGCCTGCATGGGGCGCTGGAGATTCCGTACGGGCTATCGCTGCTGGTGCACTTCGATCCGAACGGCGTGGTGCAGGGGCTAGATGTCGTGCCTGTCCCGCTGCGCCCGCCGGTGACCCTGGTGCACCTGGCCTTCGACCTGATGGTCGGGATCGGCTTCGCGTTGCTCGCCTTGGGTGGCTGGCTGGCCTGGTCGTGGTGGCGTCGCCGGGAGATGCCCGCCACGCCGTGGTTCCTGCGCGCGGTGGCGGTGGCCGGGGTCGCTGCGACGGTGGCGATGGAGGCCGGCTGGGTGACTACCGAGGTGGGCCGCCAGCCGTGGATCGTCTACCGGTTGATGACGGTGACCGAGGCGATCAATCCCGCTCCCGGGTTGCGCTACGGGTTCTATGCGCTACTAGTGATCTACACGCTGCTCACCGTCGCGACGGTGGCGGTGCTGCGCCGGCTGGCTCGCCACCCGGTGCCGACCGCCCCACAGGAGTCCGACGTGCAGGAATACAGCGTCATTTGAGATGACCATGAGCCTCGCTGACGCCGTGCTGGTCTGCCTGTGGGTGGGCCTGACCTGCTACGCGCTGCTGGCCGGCGCCGACTTCGGCGCGGGCGGCTGGGACCTGGTCGCCGGCAGTGCCACCCGCGGCGCGCGGCAGCGTGACCTGATCGAACACTCGATCGGACCGGTGTGGGAGGCCAACCACGTCTGGCTGGTCTTCGTCCTGGTCGTGCTCTGGACCGGATTTCCCCCGGCATTCGCCGCGATCGCCTCCACGCTCTACATCCCGCTCACGGGGGTTGCGCTCGGGGTCATCGCCCGCGGCGCCGCGTTCGCCTTCCGCAAGAACGTCCAGGCGCTCGCGCATCGGCGTCTGTTCGGTGCGGCCTTCGCGAGCTCATCGGTGCTCACCCCGTTCTTCCTCGGCACGGTGGCCGGCGGGATCGCTTCCGGGCGGGTGCCGCCCGGTTTGGCCCGGGGGGACGTGCTGGGTAGCTGGGTGAACCCCACCTCCCTGCTGGCTGGGGTGCTCGCGGTGGGTATCTGCGCCTACCTGGCCGCGGTTTACCTATGCGCCGACGCGGTCCGGGGCGCCCAGCACGACCTGGCCGAGGCCTTCCGCCGCCGCGCGCTGGGCACCGGCCTGATCGTCGGGGTGGTGGCGCTGGCCGGCATCGCGGTGCTGCACGCGGACGCGCCGCTGCTGTTCGCCGGGCTCACCGGCCGGGCACTGCCCGTGGTAGCTGCTTCCGTGGTGGCCGGGTTGGCCTCGCTGTGGCTGCTGACTACCCGCCGCTACCGGCTGGTGCGGATCACGGCGGCGCTGGCGGTGACCGCCGTACTGTGGGCCTGGGCCGTGGCGCAGTTCCCGCTAATTCTCGTGCCCTCGCTGAGCATCGATAACGCGGCCGCCGGCCAACCGACGCTGCGGGCGATGCTGATCAGCCTGGTAGCGGGTGCCGTGGTGCTGGTGCCGTCGCTGGCGTGGCTGTTCTGGCTGTTCCAGCAGCACCCGCAACAGGCGACAAACCCGCACTCGCATGGCCCGTCGTGACACCGCTGCGCGCCCGCACGATGTTGCCGCGCGGGCCCCAGTCGGTCAGGACGGCGAACCGATCACCGCGTACCGTGGCCACCCGCCATTCGGCGGGCCGGCGGTGCAGGCAGCCGGTGCGTTCGATGAGCAGGCAAGCCACCGCGCGCGGAACGGCCAGCAACGACCTGGTCGCCTTATCCGGCACCACGGCGCTGATCCGTTCCCGGCCGCCGGTCAGGCGCACCCCGCAGCGGGCGGCGAGTTCGTCGTAGAGCCCGCTGCTGGTGAACTCGGCGTCCAGCAGCGGCGCGGCAAGGGCTGCCGGCAACCAGATCCGATCGTGGGCCAGCGGCTCCTCGCCTGCCCACCGCAGGCGCTCCAGGTAGACCAACTCGGCGTCGTCTGGCTGTTCCAGTCGTCTCGCCGCTTCCGGGTTGCGTTCAGCGCGCAGTGCCAGCACGTCGCTGCGCTGCTGCAGGCCTCGTGCCTCGACCTGCTGGAACAGGCTGTACAGGCTGCCCAGCGGCTGCTCGATAGGTTGCTGCGCAAGCCAGGTGCCCCGACCGCGAGCGGAGTCGAGCACGCCTGAATCACGCAGCCGGCGCAGCGCCTCCCGGACGGTGTGCCGGGACACCGCGTACTGCTCGACCAACTCCAGCTCGGTGGGGAAGCGCTCGGCGAACGCACCGGTGCCCAGCCGCCTGCGCAGGTCCTCCTGGACCTGCGCCCACAGCGGCAACGGGCTGCTCCGATCCACCGCCTTGGCCCGGTCGCGACGCGCCATCCCTCGCGGCCTTCCACTTTGCCGGGTATCGATGTCCGGACAACCATACTCCGGATGATCCTCGCCGCGAGTGCAGCGTCCAGTGCGCTCAGCGTCTCGGTTTGACAACCTCAGTGGCGTATCGGGCCATGACTTCCGCGACGGCGCGGGAGTCCAGCCCGGTCGTCCCGGGCACGCCAGCCGGTACCGAGCTATATCTCAACCGGAACGCCTGTCGGTCTGCGGATGGCTACCACCCCGATGACCAAGCCGCGGCGAAGGATCCTCAGTGTTTTCCGGGTCTTCGTCGCCGGTCACGTCGCCGAGCGCCTCATCGGCTTGCTCCATGAACGGCTCCGCGGCCTCGTCGATGTCCTTGTCGAGATTGCTCATCGGATTACCCTCCGGTAGCACGAATCATTTGTGCACAACGAAGGTGCCCGTCTTTACTTCTCCCTACACCTGCGGCATCAGATTTCGCCGCGTCGCATGACAGCAGGGCCGTGCTGCGTAGCTTCAAGCAGCGGGTAGCTGTTCGTCCGGTGGTTACCTAACCGGCTGAGCTTTTCCACTCCCAGGCAGTCCAGTGATATTGATAATTGCCACTTTCGTCAGTATCGTATTCAACGACGGTCGCCACGCCGTTGAGGCGCGCTAGTTTGGCCGACGCCGTCTGAACAGCACCAACCACTGCAAGGCTCGATGAGAAACCTGCGCCCGTTGATTTTCCGATGCCAAATCCTTTCCAGGTGGAGACCTCGCCGTCTTCCGTCAGCCAGACTGTCTCACCATCTGCCCGGTAGGTCCCGTCGGGTCTTGGAACGAGGGTGTGCGTAATCATATCAGCGAATGCGACACCCAAAACTGTTCCGCTGCCACGCAGGGAGAGCTCCAACGTGGGAGTTCCTTCTTCGACGGACAACACCCTACACCCACCAGTGTAACTATTCAGCACGCTTGAGCGGATGTGGGTGCTGAGTTGCCCAGGGCGGCTCCGGAGTGTTGGCTTGATCTTGGCTGGTTCGTGCTGATCATGTGGTGGCATGTTTGGCGATCCGGCGGCGAGCCTTCCCACCTCGGTGGAGGAGTTGCGCGCGTTGGTCGTGGAGTTGGTGCGGGCTAATGCCGGTCTGCGGGAGGTCGTTGCGGCCAAGGATCAGCAGATCGCTGCGGCGGAGCGGCGGATTGCGGAGTTGGAGCGGCGGTTGGGTGAGGATTCCTCGACCTCGAGTCGGCCGCCGTCGTCGGATTCACCGTATCGCAAGCCGGTGCGGCGTTCCTCGCGGAAGGTGTCGGGACGGAAGCCGGGTAAGCAGCCTGGGGATCCGGGGTCGACGATGCCGCTGGTGGACGACCCGGATGAGATCATTGCCTGTGATCCGGACTGCTGTGGCGGCTGCGGTGCCGATGTGTCGAGCGCACCGGTGGTTGGGGTGCGGCGCCGGCAGGTGGTGGACCTCCCGGAGCCGCCGCAGCCGCGGGTGACCGAGTACCAGATCTTCACCAGGGCCTGCCCGGCGTGCGGGAGCCATTCCAGCGGGGCTGCGCCGGGGTGTGTGCCCGCTCGCGTGCAATATGGGCCGCGGGTGCTGGCTCGTGCTGCGGAGCTGGTGTGTGCCCACTACCTGCCGGTGGCCCGCGCCACGCGGCTGATGCGATCGATGCTCGGGGTAGGGGCCTCAACCGGGTTTGTGGGCGGTGTCCGGCACCGGGCCGCCCAGCTGCTGGAGTCCGCGTTCCTGCCCCGGGTGCGCGAGCTGCTGCGCGGCGTGGGGGTGCTGCACGTGGATGAGACCCCGGGGCGGGCGGCCGGAGGACTGGAGTACGTGCACGTCGCGGCCACCTCGTTCCTGACCGCGATGCATACCGGCGGTCGCAGTGCCGCCGACATCGACGCCGGACAGATCCTGCCCGGATACGCCGGCATCATCGTGCGCGATGGCTACGCCGGCTACGCCCACCTCATAGACGCTCACCACGCCTGGTGCGGCGCCCATCTCCTTCGTGATCTTCGCGCGATCCACACCGCTGACCCCGACACCCAGATCTGGGCGGCCGCGATGGCGACCACCCTGACTGATGCGAACACCGCCGCGGCGGCGGCCCGCGCCGCCGGACTAACCATCCTGGACCCCGACACCCTCGCCACGATCCGCAACCACTACCGCGGCGCCACCGCCCTGGGCATCACCACCAACAGTGCCCGCGCCGACCCCCTGGCCAGCGACGCGCTGACACTCGCCCAGCGCTTCCGCACCCACGAAGACATGATCCTGCGCTTCGTGGCCGACCTCGCCGTGCCCTTCACCAACAACCAGGCCGAACGCGACGTCCGGCCCGTGAAAGTCCAGCAACGGACCTCCGGCGGCGCCTGGCGCACCCTGCAAGGACTCACCGATTTCGCCATCGTCCAGTCCTACCTCTCCACCGCCACCAAATGGGGACTGGATCACTACGACGTCCTCCACCAGCTCTTCACCACCGGCGCCTGGCTACCACCCACAGCAGAACCCTGCTGAATAGCTAC
>DASUVX010000023.1:0-35116 GCA_036378735.1 Pseudonocardiaceae bacterium
CGCTGCCGGTCGACCGGGTGGCCGGCGGCCAGCAGCCGGTCACCGCACGACGGGCCGCTGGTGCAGGCCTCGCGCTGGGGGCTGTGATGCTGGCCGTCTCGCACCGGCTCGGCGCACCGTTGGCCGTCTGGTTTGCCCTGCTGCCGGTACTGGCAGGGGCGGGTATTGCCTGGCAGCAGGCGGTGAACGGGCTGGTCGCGGCAACCGCACGGGCGGGGTGCTGGCCGTGGGCGCCGCGGCGGCGATCGTCCCGGTAACCGGTGTGCTTTTGCTGGGGCTCGCGGCGGTGGCCGGGCAACTCGTCGGGGCGTTGCTGCTCGATGTGTTCCTGCCGGCCGGACCAAGTCAGGTCACCATCACCTCATCGGCACCGCGCTGACCCCGGGTGTCGGTCACGGTGGTCGTGCTGCCCGGTCGTCGGCCGTGAGCCCGGGTGCAAAGATGCGTGTCGTGAACGCCATCGTGCTGGACGGCAAAGCGACCAGGGAACAGATCTTCGCTGATCTCAAGGCTCGGGTGGCAGCACTACGCAGCGCTGGAGTGACTCCCGGGCTGGGCACCGTCATCGTCGGCGACGATCCCGGCTCGCACGCCTACGTGCGCGGCAAGCACCGCGACTGCGCCGCCGTCGGCATCGCATCGATTCGCCGCGACCTGCCCGCGACGACCAGTCAAACCGAGCTGTTCGCGGTGATCGACGAACTGAACGCCGACCCGGCCTGCACCGGTTACATCGTGCAACTGCCGCTGCCCAAAGGGCTCGACACCGGCGCGGCACTGGAACGGATGGATCCGGCCAAGGACGCTGATGGGCTGCACCCGGTGAACCTGGGCCGGCTGGTGCTCGGCGAGCCGGGCCCGCTGCCCTGCACCCCACGCGGCATCGTGGAGCTGCTGCGCCACTTCGACGTGCCGATCGCCGGCGCCGGCGTGACCATCGTGGGCCGCGGTATCACGGTCGGCCGTGCGCTGGGACTGCTGCTCACCCGGCGCAGCGAAAACGCCACGGTCACCCAGTGCCACACCGCGACCCGCGATCTGGCAGCCGAGGTGTCCCGCGCCGACATCGTGGTCGCCGCGGCCGGGCGACCAGGGCTGATCACCGCCGACATGGTGAAACCGGGTGCTGCGGTCGTCGACGTCGGGATCACCCGCACCGACGCTGGGCTCACCGGCGACGTCGACCCGGCGGTGGCCAAAGTCGCCGGGTACCTGGCGCCGGTTCCCGGTGGCGTCGGTCCGATGACCAGAGCGATGTTGCTGGCCAACGTCGTCGAGGCCGCCGAGCGGGCCGGGTAAACCGTGACCCAGCGGACGAGCCTGCGACCCCAGCTGACCTTCGGTCTGATTCTGGCCGTGGTGGCGGTGGGCATGGTGCGTATCGCCCAGTACCACTGGCGGGAGGGCACCGTGATCATCGGCGGTGCGCTGCTGCTGGCCGCCGGGTTGCGAGCCATCCTGCCGCCTGAGCGGACCGGGTTGCTCGGCATCCGTCGCCGGACCTTCGACGTGTTCACCTACGCCGGCTTCGGGCTGCTGATGTTGGCCGTGGCGCTGACCATCACCGGCGGGCCGCTAGCTGCCAGCTAACCCCGGCGATAGCCTCGCGCCATGGCACGTTCCGGCAAGATCGCGGTCATCGGGGCCGGCTTCTACGGTTCCACCACCGCGCAGCGGCTGGCCGAGTACGACCTGTTCGACACCGTCGTGCTCACCGACATCATCGAGGGCAGGCCGGAAGGCCTGGCGCTGGACCTCAACCAGTCCCGGTCGGTGGAGGGCTTCGAGACCAGGGTCGTCGGGGTGACCACCGGCCGCGACGGTGCCGGATACGAGGCGATTGCCGGTAGCGACATCGTGGTGATCACCGCGGGGTTGCCCCGGAAACTGGGCATGAGCCGGATGGACCTGATCGAGGTCAACGCCCGCATTGTCCGCCAGGTCGCAGAGAATGTCGCCCGGCACGCCCCGGACGCGGTGGTCATCGTGGTGTCCAACCCGCTGGACGAGATGACCGCGCTAACCCAGCTGGCCACCGGATTTCCCCGGCACCGGGTGATGGGCCAAGCCGGAATGCTCGACACCGCGCGGTTCACTAACTTCGTCGCCGAGGAACTGGCCGTCCCGGTGTCCTCGGTACGCACCCTGACGCTGGGTTCACACGGCGACACCATGGTTCCGGTGCCCAGCGCCTGCTCGGTGGACGGCAAGCCGCTGGTCGAGCTGCTGCCCGCCGGAAAGATCGACGAGCTGATCACCCGTACCCGAAACGGTGGTGCTGAGGTGGTCGCGCTACTCAAGACCGGCTCGGCGTACTACGCGCCGTCGGCCGCGGCGGCCCGGATGATGCGCGACGTGTACACCGACTCCGGTGCCGTACGGCCGGTGTGCGCCTGGGTGGACGGCGAGTACGGGATCTCCGGCGTGTACCTGGGCGTCACCGCCGAACTGGGCCGCGAAGGTGTGCGCCGGGTGGTGGAAACTCCGCTGACCGACACCGAACTCGCCGACCTCCACAAAGCCGCCGAAGCCGTCCGCGCCAAGCAAGCCGACATCCAGCACCTCTAAGCCTCCACCCCCCACCCCGACATGGAGACGTATCGGGGTCACAGACCCTGCGGTGACCCCGATATGTCTCCATGTCGGGGTAGTGCGGCCAGGCGAGCGGACTGCGGAGCGGTCGAGGAAGATCGGGGTATGGACTTCGACAAGGCGCTGGGCACCGGGGACGCCACCGCGCGGCGGCACCGGATCGTCGACACGCTGACCGGCGCCTTCGCGGAGCTGATGGCCGCCGATCCGGTCGCCTTCCGCACCAAGTTCCGCAAGATGGCCGCCGACCCGTTCGCTTTCTACCGCGGTAGCGCCTGCCTGTTCTACGCCGACGTCGCCGAACTGGAGGATCCCTGGGCTGACGAGCGGACTCGCCGGGTATGGATCCAAGGCGATCTGCACGCGGAGAACTTCGGCACCTACCTCAACGCCCAGGGTGTGCTGGTCTTCGACGTCAACGACTTCGATGAGGCCTATCTCGGTCACTTCACCTGGGATCTGCAGCGCTTCGCGGCCAGCATGGCGTTGCTCGGTTGGGGCAAGGCGCTGTCCGACGCCGACATCGACGGCCTGGTCGAGACCTACCTGCGGGCGTATCTGGACCAAGTGCGGCAGTTCCTCGACGTCAGCGACGCCAGGGACGACAGCGGCTTCTCACTGCGCCTGGGCACCACGCATGGTGCGGTCGAGCAGCTCTTGCAGGCCACCCGGCTGCGAACCCGCGTGGAGCTGCTCGACAAGATCACCGAAACCGAAGGCTACGACCGGATCTTCCGCAACGCTGCGGGGGTGCGCCGGCTCGATGACGAGGAACGTGCGCAGGTGGGCGCCGCCTTCGAGCGCTACCTGGAGACCATTCCCGGGAGCAAGAGGTTCCGGGGCATCGCCTACGAGGTCAAGGACGTTATCGGCCGCAGCGGTTTCGGCATCGGCAGCGCCGGGTTGCCCGCCTACTCGGTGCTCATCGAGGGGTACAACCAGGCGCTGGACAACGACATCGTGCTATCGATCAAACAGGGCAATGTCGCCGCGCCATCCCGGGTCGTCGCCGATCCGGCGCTGGCCGGCTATTTCCGCCACCACGGGCACCGCACCGCGATCTCCCAGCGGGCCCTGCAGGCGCACGCCGATCCGCTGCTGGGGTACACGGAGCTGGCCGGCGTGGGCTACGTGGTCAGCGAGGTCTCCCCGTACGACGCCGACCTGGACTGGAGCAATCTCACCGAGCCTGCTGACATCGTCCCGGTCGTCGATCAGCTCGGCCGGGCCACCGCCAAAATACATTGCGTCTCCGATTCGGATTCCGACCACTCGCTCGTCCCCTTCCAGACCGAAGAGGCCGTCGCAGCGGTCATCGGAAACCGCGACGACGACTTCATCGCGTGGCTGACCGACTTCGCCCGCGACTACGCCGCCGTAGTACGCGACGACCACCGCCTTTTCGTCGAGGCATTCCGCAACGACGAGATCGTCGCTCACCGCAGTCTGGATGCAGACTGCGGTTAAAACATGCCCGAAAACAGCAGTCTGCATCCAGACTGCGGGAGTCAGGTGGTGGCGCAGCCCGACTGTGACGTCCAGCACGCCGGGCAGCCCGTCGAGTGCCGCGGCTGGTTGCTCCAGGTCGACCACCAACCGTCGATAAAGCCGAAGACCACCTTGGTCGCCAAGCCGGCGAGCACCGCCTGCCGGTAGGTCGCGTACCGCCGGGAGCCGGCGCGGACCAGCCGCAGGGAGCAGGTGAGCACGCGGGACTACCTTAGCCGGGCGGCGCCCTTGTCAAGCAGATTTGTTTACCGCGAGCAACACGGGAGTTGCTTCTGCGTGACCGTACGCCGCAGCGCCAGGCGCACAGCATAGGCTGGCATCTTCACGGCGTCAGTCGAGAGGAGCGCCCGACCGGTGGGCAAGATCAAGGTTGTGGGCACGGTGGTCGAGCTTGATGGCGACGAGATGACCCGAATCATCTGGCATTTCATCAAGGACAAGCTGATCCTGCCTTATCTCGACATCAACCTGGAATACTACGACCTCGCCATCAAGTGCCGTGACGACAGCGACGACCAGATCACTAATGATGCCGCACATGCGATCGTCCGGCACGGCGTGGGTGTTAAATGCGCCACCATCACACCCGACGAGGCGCGGGTCAAGGAGTTCGGCCTCAAGAAGATGTGGCGCTCACCCAATGGCACGATCCGCAACATTCTCGGTGGTGTGATTTTCCGCGAACCGATCGTCTGTTCCAACGTTCCCCGGATCGTGCCGCACTGGACTGAGCCGATCATCATCGGCCGGCACGCCTACGCCGACATCTACAAGGCCACCGACTTCGTCGTGCCCGGACCGGGCACCGTGACGATCACGTACTTCCCGGACGACGGCGCCGAGCCGGTGGAGATGGAGGTGGCGCGCTTCGACGAGGGCGGCGGTGTCGCTCTCGGGATGTACAACTACCGCCGGTCCATCGAGGATTTCGCCCGCGCATCGCTGCGCTACGGCTTGGCTCGTAAGTACCCGGTTTATCTGTCGACCAAGAATACAATCCTCAAAGCCTACGACGGGATGTTCAAGGACGTTTTTGCGGAAATCTATGAATCGGAATTCAAGGCCGACTTCGAAGCCAACGGGCTGACCTACGAGCACCGGTTGATCGACGACATGGTGGCTTCTGTGCTGAGGTGGTCGGGTGGCTATGTATGGGCGTGCAAGAACTACGACGGCGATGTGCAGTCCGACACCATCGCGCAGGGATTCGGCTCGCTGGGCTTGATGACCAGCGTGCTCATGACACCGGACGGCAAGATCCTCGAGGCGGAGGCCGCGCACGGCACCGTCACCCGGCATTTCCGGCAGCACCAGCAGGGCAAACCCACCTCGACCAACCCGATCGCGTCGATCTTCGCCTGGACCGGAGGCCTGCGTCACCGCGGCATGCTGGACGCGACCCCAGCGGTCACCCAGTTCGCGACCACCCTGGAACGGGTCTGCGTCGACACCGTCGAAAGCGGCAAGTTGACCAAAGATCTGGCGTTGCTGATCGGCCCGGACACCCCGTTCCTGACTACCGAGGAGTTCCTGGACGAGCTCGAGCAGGGCTTGCGGCAAGCCATCGCCCGGTGACAATAAGATGATCACAGCCTAGAAGGGCGGGAAGTGATCAGGTGGCGTCGACAAGGCAGCGTTGGGTCATCGGCGGAGTCGCGGTGGTGGTCATCCTCTTGCTGATCTCCGAACACGAGAGTCGCAGCACCAGCGGGGGCACTAGCACCAGTACCACCAGCGGTGCCCGACCCTGCACGGTGATGGTCACCGCGGACGTCCTCAACGCGCGGTCCAGCCCCGACGGTAACGCCCCCGTAGTGGACACCTACCACAAGGGAGAAGTCGTCTCGGCGGACCGGACGACGCGCAACGGCTTCCGGCAGCTCGCGCCGGACCGCTGGGTGGCGGCGGATTACGTCGACCCCACGCCGGATAGCGACTGCGATTGACATTTGGGCCGCGGGGCGTGGGGTGCAACAATCGCTCTATGTCGCCCGATGTCACTCTCCGCCGACAGGAACACCGCCCCCGGGTGCTGTCCGGCATCCAGCCCACCGCCGACTCCTACCACCTCGGCAACTATCTGGGTGCAATCCGGCAGTGGGTCGCGCTGCAAGACGATCATGAGGCGTTCTACTGCGTGGTCGACTTGCATGCGATCACCATCGAGCAGGATCCGGTGCAGCTGCGGCGGCGGACCCGGCTGGCGGCGGCCCAGATGCTCGCCCTGGGCGTCGACCCGGACCGGTCCACGGTGTTCGTGCAAAGCCATGTTCCTGAGCACACCCAGCTGTCGTGGGTGCTGGAATGCATGACCGGTTTCGGCGAGGCATCCCGGATGACCCAGTTCAAGGACAAGTCCGCCAAGCAGGGCGGTGACCGGGTGGGAGTCGGGCTGTTCACCTACCCCATCCTGCAAGCCGCCGACATCCTGCTGTACCAGGCCGACCAGGTGCCGGTGGGCGAGGATCAGCGCCAGCACATCGAGCTCACCCGGGACCTCGCAATCAGGTTCAACACCCGCTTCGGCGCAACCTTCACGGTGCCCGCGGCGCATATCGTCAAGGGCGCCGAGAAGATCTACGACCTGGCCGAGCCGACGGCCAAGATGAGCAAGTCGGCCTCGTCGCCGGCCGGTGTGATCGACTTGCTGGAGGATCCCAAGGTGTCCGCCAAGAAGATCCGCTCGGCGGTCACGGACACCGGACGGGAGATCTACTACGACCCGGCCGGGAAGCCGGGCGTGTCGAACCTGCTGGTGATCTACTCGGCGCTATCCGGGCGCAGCATTGACGACCTGGTCGCGGCGTATGCGGGCCAGGGATACGGCGCGCTGAAGTCCGACGTCGCGCAGGCGCTCGCCGAGTTCGTCACCCCGTTGCGCCAGGCGGTCGCCGCGTACACCGACGACCCGGCCGAACTGGACAAGCTGCTGGCCAGGGGCGCCGAGCGGGCCCGCGAAGTCGCTGCCGAGACGGTACGCACGGTGTACGACCGGGTGGGTTTCCTGCCGCCAACAGGCTGAATCCGCGATCGCCCACTAGCCTGGGAGAGCATGCGGGGGACACTGAAGCGTTACCGGCAGCGCTACCCCTGGCTGGATCATTTGCTGCGCGCCGCGCAGTCCTACTCCGACCACCACGGCGACCACTACGCCGCGGCGATCACCTTCTTCAGTGTGCTGTCCCTGGTGCCGATGTTGATGATCGCCTTCGCGGCCGCCGGTTTCGTGCTCGCCGGCAATCCGGAACTGCTGCGCCACCTGCAAGATCAGATCCAGACGGCGGTGCCCGGCGATTTGGGGGCGACCCTCAACCAGGTCATCGACGGGGCGATCGCCTCCCGGCAAGGTGTGGGGATCATCGGCTTGGTCGGCGCGTTGTATTCCGGGCTTGGCTGGATGAGCAATCTCCGCGAGGCGCTCACCGAGCAGTGGCGCGCGAGCTCAGGGGATCAGCCGCCTGAGGCTGGCAGCTTCCTGCGGACCAAGATGGTCGATCTGCTCGCGCTGCTGGGGTTAGGCGTAGCGCTGGTGATGTCCTTCGCGGTCACCGGCGCCGGCACCGCCTTCGCCGGCGCGGTGCTCAACGCCGCCGGTCTCGGGCGCATCCCCGGGGCCCGGCTGGTATTGACCGCTCTGGCCGTGGCGGGCTCGATCATCGGTATGTGGCTGGTGTTCCTCTGGGTGATCGCCCGGCTGCCGCGCCAGCCGGTCCCGCTGCGCAGGGCGATGCGCGCCGCCTGGGTCGGGGCGATCGGTTTCGAGATCCTCAAGCAGGCCTTCGCCATCTACCTGGACAGCGTCACCGCCAGCCCAACCGGCAAGTTGTTCGGCCCGGTGATCGGCCTGATGGTGTTCGCCTACTTCGTCTCCCGTTTCCTGCTGTTCCTCACCGCCTGGGCAGCGGTGGTCCGCCAGGTACCGGAAGAAGGACCGCAAATCCCCGCGCAGCGCCGCCCGGCGCCCGCCGACCAGGCCGTGAAGGGTCTCATGGATGCTTGAGCACCTGCTGACCCGCCCGTAGCGGGTCTGATGGATGCTTATGCACCGTCGCCGGGACGGCGCGAGTCCGGCGGGCAGGCGGATCCGGCAACAACCTAGTGCGTGCCAGGGTTTACCCCGATACGTCCACGCGCTGGATGGGTGTCTACTGGAGCCAGCGGGTCAGCCCGCCACAGATGCTGAGGAGACCGTTATGCAGATCTTGATCAAAGTTCTTGGCATCGCTGCGTTGATCTGGATTGCCTTCACCGTGCTGGGGTGGGTGCTGGGCTTGGCATTCAAGCTGCTGTTCTGGGCGCTGGTGATCGGGGCGGGAGTGCTCATCGGCTCGGCCGTCTACGGCGCGCTGAAGAGCAAGCCGGATCGCAAGGCGCTGCGCTAGAGTCTCAACCCGCCCCCGAGATCAGACGCCGAAGCAAGTGCATCGCGCCGGTCACCGCCCGGTTGCGGATCTCGGCGCGGTCGCCGGGCAATACCGGATCGCCGGCTAGCGCCGCGCCGTCGCTGGTGGTTACGCACAGGCACACATAGCCGACGGGCTTGGCGGCGGTGCCCCCGCCTGGGCCGGCCACGCCGGTGATGCCGACCCCGATCCCGGCATCGAAGCGCTGCTGCGCCCCCTCAGCCATGGCCCGCGCCACTTGCGGTGACACCGCTCCGTTCTGCTCGATGAGCTCCGCCGGCACCCCGAGCAGCCGGGTCTTGGCTTCGTTGGAGTAGGCCACCACACCGCCGGCGACGTACTCCGACGACCCCGCCAGGTCGGTGAGCCGGGCGGCCAGCAACCCGCCGGTGCACGACTCCGCCAGACCGATCCGCCGGCCCCGCAGCAGGCGCGCCACCTGCTCGTCCAGCGACGTTCCGTCGGTGGAGAACAGGTACCGGCCGTGGCGAGTGCGGATCGCCTCGATGAGCGCGTCGCGGGTCGCTCCGGCGCCGGGCCGATGCCTGATGTCGATCACCAGCTCGGCGCGCCGCAGGCAGGTGGTGATCTCCAGCGGCGCCAGATCCAGCTCCTCGCCGACCTCTCGCAAGGTCACCGCGATCTGCGATTCGGGCAGACCGAACAGCCGCAGCTGCGCGAACTCGAACGGCTCGGTGCGCGACAGCACCTTCCGAACGGGCGGGGTGGCCAGGGCAGCGGGCCACATCTGCTGGAGTTCCCGGGGCGGCCCGGGTAACACGACCACCGTGGGGCCGCCTTCGACCGGCACCACCAATCCGGGTGCTGTTCCCACCGGGTCCAGTGGCGTGGCTGTCCGGGGCACCATCGCCTGCTTGCGGTTCGCCGCCCGCAGCCCCTCGGCGTCGAAGGCCGACAGGTGGCGAAACCGGGCCAGGATGGCGGCGATCTGCTGCTCCATCGCCTCGTCGAGCTCCAGTGCGACCCCGGCGAAGCCGGCGACCACCTCCGCGGTCAGATCATCTGCGGTCGGGCCCAACCCGCCGCTGGTGACGATCAGGTCGACGCCTTGATCGGCAAGGAAGCGCAACGCCGCGGCCAGATCGGCCGGCCGGTCGCCGGCGCAGATCAGGTGCGCCACCTCCACACCCAGCTCACCTAGCTGCTGTGCCAGCCACGGCCCGTTGCGGTCCGTGATCAGGCCGCTGAGCAGCTCGGTTCCCGTGATCACGAGGCCCGCGCGCACGTTACTCACGAGACGCCACGCTAGCGCGCCAGGCATGCTTGCCGTCGGGAGGCCATCATGCGACTCAGGCGCAGCACCGCCACCGGCTCACCTGACGCCCCGCCGACGTTGATCGGCGTCGACGACCTCAAGACCCCCTGGTGGGCCCAGGTGAGCGAGGAGATGGTCAGCTCAGGCCCGCGCAGGATGCTGCTCAAGGCACCGGCCGCGCTCGCCGTGATCGTGCGGCTGGCCTGGCAGGCCTCGCCGCGCTTGACGTTGCTCGCCGCGGCTGTCCAGCTCGCCTCCGGGTGCACGACTGCGTTCGGGCTGCTGGCCACCGCCAACGTGCTCGCCCGGCTACTGGAGCAGGGCCCGACCCCGCAGCGGGTGCTCGCGGCGTTGCCGGCGCTGGTGCTGGTGATGGCCTCGTACGCGGCCCGGGGGGTGCTGGACGCGGCGGTCGGAGCGGTGCAGGCGGTACTGGCCCCGCGAGTGGAGCTGCGCGCCAAGAATGAGCTGCACGCTGCGGTTGTCGGTGCTGACCTGATCGCCTTCGACGATGCGGATTTCGTCGAGCTGATCCGGCGGACGTCGGGTCGGGGCTTCTTCAGCGTCGTCCAGGGGGTCGCCGACGCCGGCAACCTGCTCAGCTCGGCGGTCTCGCTCGCCGCCGCGATCATCACTTCCGGCCTGCTCAACCCGGTGCTGGCACCCGTGGTGTTGATCGCTGCGGCGCCTAACGGGTGGGCCAGCATGCGCGTGGCCATGCTGTCCTACGAGGCGTTTGTGCAGATGATCTCGCGCACCCGCCGGATGAACATCGTCGGCGGCCTGATGACCAACCGGCGCGCAGCGGCCGAGGTCAGGGCCTTCACCACGCAGAACACCCTGCTCGCCGAGCACCGCCGCATCGGCGCCCAGCTCACTGCCCAAGCCGTCGGCGTCGAGCACCGCAAGACGGCGATCCGCCTGGTCGGGCGCGGGCTGGCCGGGATCGGTACGGCGCTGGCCTACGCGGTGCTCGGCGTGCTGCTCTACGCCGGGGCCATGCCGCTGGCGTTGGCCGGCGCGGCCGCGGTCGCCATGCGTACCGCTTCTACGGCGGTGTCCACCACGGTGTTCGCCGCCAACCGCCTGTTCGAGCACAGCTTCTATCTCGACATGCTGACCAGCTGCCTGACCCAAGCCCGTGGCTATCACCGAGCCGTGACCGCGCCGCAACCACCCCGGGATCCGCAGCTGATCGAGCTGCATGAGGTGTCCTTCAGCTATCCAGGCAAGACCGAGCCCGCCTTGCAGCAGGTGAGCCTGAAGATCCGGCGCGGGCAGGTCGTCGCGCTGGTCGGAGAGAACGGCTCCGGCAAGTCCACCCTCGCCAAAGTGATCACTGGGCTGTACCTGCCCGACCAGGGAAAGGTGACCTGGGACGGAGTCGACATCGCCGGCGTCGACCAGCGGGAATTGCACTCCCAGGTCGCAGTCGTGCTGCAGCACCCCATCGAGTGGCCGATGACCGCTGAGAACAACATCCGGATCGGCCGTATGGAACGCCCGGACCCGGACAGCTCCGCACTCGGCGCCGCCGCCGCCGAGTCCGGTGCTGACGTTGTGATCGCTGAGCTTCCCGATGGCTGGTGCACTGTGCTGTCCCGGGAATTCCAGAACGGGTGCGACCTGTCCGGCGGGCAGTGGCAGCGATTCAGCGTGGCTCGTGGCCTGTACCGGGACGCGCCGTTGCTGATCGCGGATGAGCCCACCGCGGCTATGGACGCCCGAGCCGAGCACGCGGTGTTCCAGTCCCTGCAGTCGCTGCGCCGCGCGGAGGGGGCATCAGGCAACGGGAGCCGCTCTGCACCAACCAAGACCACGGTGCTGATCACTCACCGGCTGGCCAATGTCCGGCACGCCGACCAGATCATCGTGCTGCACCACGGCCGGATCACCGAGCAGGGCACCCATCAAGAGCTGATGGCCCGCGGCGGTGGGTACGCCGAGCTGTTCACCCTGCAAGCCCACGCCTACCTCGACGACGCTGATGGGATCAATTACTCGCAATACGGGCCGCCCACTAATCGGTCCACGTCGCTGGCCGGCGGCGGGGCTAGCCCATCCGCGTAGCGCTCGGCATCGTCTTGCGGCCGGTATCCTAATGCTCGCGCTTCCGTCAATGAAAATCGATTGCGGGTGTTCGCAGAGATTCCCCACAGCACCCGGAATCCCGGATCGGGCGTGCTCAACAATGCTTCCATCAGCCTGGCGCAGTCGTCCGGTGACAGCCACATTGACAGCATCCGATGATTTTGCGGTCGGTCGATGCAGGCGCCGATCCGCACGCACAGTACGTTCATGCCGTGCCGGTCGTGATACAGGCTGCCCAGCGCTTCGTTCGTTGCTTTGCTGACGCCGTAGAAGGTATCCGGACGAGGAAACAGGTAGTCCGGTACGAGCTCCTCGGAGTACGGATGGAAGCCAACCGCGTGGTTGCTGCTGGCCAGGATCACCCGCCGCACCCCAGCGCGTCGGGCCGCTTCCAGCACCGTGTGAGTACCGTGGACGTTGGTGTGCAGGATCCGGTCCCACTCGGCCTCTGAGGCGATTCCACCGAGATGAATCACGGCATCGACGTCTTGCGCGGCGTGTCGTATCGCGTCGAGATCGGTGATATCCGCCGCTACCGTCTCGACCCGTTCCCCGGGCTGCGCGTGAGGTATCGGCGCGATGTCGAGCAGCCGCAGGAAACGTTGCGGCCGGGCCATCCGGGGCCGCAGCATCGTACCGATGGTGCCGGCCGCCCCGGTGATGAGTATGCGTTCGCTCATGTGTTGGTTCCGATGTGCTCGCCCCGATCGGGATCGGTGGGCAGCGGAAGGTTGACGTAATACAGCGCGCGGTCAGCGCATTCGTGCAGTGGCTGCTCGGTATTCAGGCGCAGCTTCGGTTCCGGGATCGGATCGGCGCTGGCTTGTAGCTGCCGGTACAGCTGGAAATTCCGATTGGCGGCCAGGTGCGCGCCGTCGCACAGCCGCTGTTCGATGGTGGCGTCCGCGCAGACGCACTCGATCAGCCGTAACGGCTGGCGGATGCGGGTCGCGAACTGCCGCACCTGGACCACCTGATAAGCCCTCGAACAGGTCCGGCCGTCGAAAATGACGACGCAGCCGGGCGCGTGGCGAAGCTGCCATGCGGCGGTACGCAACATCATGACCACGCAGAAGTCGTCCTGTTCTAGGGTGTAAAGCGTGTGCTCGGGACCGAACAGTGCGTGCCTGATCCGGTCTTTGTCGAGCAGCAGTGCACGACTACCCAGCCGACGGACGAGTTCGGCGGCCAGCGAACTCTTACCACTACCGGGCAGCCCGGCCAGCTGAACGATCACCGTTGTCGCAGCCGCACCTCAGCGGTGCCGCTGGCGAGCGGTCACGGCGAGCAGTACGCCGAGGACGGTGACCCCCAGGCCGACCCACAGCAGCGACGGCAGCAAGGCGCCGGCTTCACCGGGCCATTTTTGCGCCGCGGCATGCGCTTGCACCTGCGGCGGGGCAGGCTGGGACTCGGGGGCCGCCCCGGTGGTGTCGGGCGGGGCGCCATCCACCAGCTTGCCGACCGGGTGGCCGGCGGGCAGCGCAAACCCGTAGTCGAGCAGCCTCGCCGCCTGCTCGGACATCGACACCGGTCGCTGCTCACCGCGCATCAGCACCACCATCAGCCGGCGCCCGCCGCGCTGAGCAGCGTCGAGTTGAGTGTGCCGGGCGTCGTCGGTGAACCCGGTCTTGCCGCCCAGCGCGCCGGGATAGCTCCTGAGCAACTTGTTGTCATTGCTGACCACGAAGCCAGGGCGATCACCGAAACCGGGGAAATCGGCCTGCCGGGTGCCCAGCAGCTCGACCAGCAGCGGACGGCTGAGCACCTGGCGAAACGCCAGCGCCAGGTCGTAGGCGGACGCGCTCATTCCCGGGCCGTCCAACCCGGACGGGGTAGCAGCACGGGTATCCAGCGCGCCCAGTTTGGCGGCCAACTCGTTCATCTGCCTGACGGTCGTCGAGACCCCGCCCAACTGATCCGCCAGGGCGTGTGCGGCGTCATTACCGGAAACCAGCAGCAGGCCGGTGAGCAGCTGCCGGACGGTGTACCGGCCGCCGGGGCCGATGCCGACCCGGCTGCCGTCCTGGTTGGCGTCGGCTTGGGTGCCGACCACCACCCGGTCAGCCGGAAGCTGATCGACGGCCAGCAGGGCGGTCAGCAGTTTCAACGTCGATGCCGGGCGGTTGCGCGCGTGCGGGTCCTTGGCGGCGAGCACCTCACCGGTACCCGCATCGGCGATCAGCCAGGACATCGCATTGATCCCCGCGGGCGGAGCAGGCGTATCGGGTAATACCAGCCCGCACTCGCCCATCCGCGGGCCACCCACCGGGGAGCCGGGCATCGACATCGGCGGGGGCGCGACCGCGGGCGGCTTGGGCACCTCGGAGGAGTCTACCGGCGGAGGTGGGGCGATCTGTGGCGAGCACGCCGGTTGCGCGGCCGCGGCTGCCGTTGCCAGCACAGAGATCATGCCCAGCGCGGCAACTACAGCCAGGGCAACGATCAACGGCAGCAAGACTCGGAAGTGGACCATCCGCACCGAATGAAGGCTAGCTGCCCGGGCGGTGAGGACCAGGTAGGGGATGCTCGCGACATGAACAATTACATCGACCGGGACGTCGACTGGGCGGCGTTGCGGTCTGCCGCGGTACAGGCTGCGACGCTCGCCTACTGCCCGTACTCCCAGTTACGGGTGGGTGCGGCGGCGCTCTGCGATGATGGCCGCACCGTGACCGGCTGCAACGTCGAGAATGCCTCCTACGGTCTGTCGCTGTGCGCCGAATGCACGATGGCCGGCCAGTTACGGCTGTCGGGCGGCGGCAACTTCGTCGCGGTTGCCTGCCGCGCGGGCACCGGCGAGTTGCTGATGCCGTGCGGGCCCCCTTCGCTGCGGCCGACAGATTCTCCACGAACTCGGCGGTCCGAGCTGCCTGCTGGATACCTCGCACGGCATCCGCTCGATGAGCGAGCTACTACCGGATGCCTTCGACTTCTCCAGTGCTAAGAGGCAACGCCCTCAGCGGCGTCGCCGGCTTCCTCGGCGGGCTTTGCCTGCCGGGCCCGGGTGCGGCGCTGGGCGGGTCGTGGCGGCGGCGGTGGAGTGGCCGGCAGCGCAGCCGGACCGGTGCCACCCATGATGATCTCAGCGAAGGTGGCCATCGCCTCATCCAGCTGCGCGGTGTAGCGCAGCTCGGACTCTTCGTTAGCCCGCCGGACCAGGCCGAACAGCGAGTCGACGTCGGGACGGTGCGCCAGCGCGCCATCCAGGGCACCCAACCGTTCGGCAATCGAGCCGATGCGGCCGACGACGCCCTCTTCGATCGCACTCAGCCGGTTGGACAGCGCGTCCAGCCGCTGGGTGAGGGATTCCACCGCGCCCGCCAGTGACTCCTGCACTTCCTTGTCCACCTCGTCGAGCCGGCTGCGCAAGCCGGTCTCGGTGGCCCCGATCTGCTCTCGGACCGGCCCGTGCACGGCGGCGGGAAGCACGTCGACCTTGGCATCCTGCCGATCCAGGTGGTGATCCATGTCGTCGATGCGCTTGTGCAGGCCGGCGATCCGGTCCTCCAAACCGTCCATCCGCCCGGCGACGCCCTCGAACCGCCCTGCCATCCCGTCCAGTCGCCCGCCGAGCTCTGCGAACGGCTTGGCCAGCTTGTCTGCGATCGACTCGACGGCACGGCTCAGTGCGGCGACCGCGCTGTCCTGCACGTCGAGCTTGGACAGCGCCTGATCGACCCGGGTGGCGAGCACGCCGACCTCGGTGCGATCCGGCATCTCCGAGAGCCTCTTGCGGACCGAGCCCAGCGACTCCAGCGGAGCCAACCGGGCGTGGATCTCGTCGAGCGCGTCGAAAATCTGCTGCTGCTCGCTGTCGCGGATCTCGGCGGCGCGCACCAGCATGCTGCGCATCCGATCGAAGGATTGTGTCGCTGAGTTGTTGTTCACGGGCTCCACCTTCGCTTGGGGGCCTTCGCTTGGGGGCGGACCGACGCGCGGATCCTAGCTAGGCCGTCGCGGCTGCCCGCAACCGGGAGACCACCGTGCGCAGTCGGCGCTGCGGTGTCCTTACCAGACGTCAGTGGACCAGCAGCCGGTCCTCAAAACCCCCGACGAGCAGCCGCCACGCCGCCACTTCGGCGTCAAAGGGTGGGCTGGGCGCCAGCCGGGTGGGGTCTGGCCGCAGCAGGAAAGAAACCAACCAACCCAGCGGCTCTGAGCTGGCCAGCGCCTTGTCCGCGGCGTCCGAGCCGGCCCACTGCTCGGCGTCGGTGATCAGTTCGACGGCCAGTTCAAGCTGGCCGGGATCCACCGTTTCCGGGCCCCCCGCGAGGTCGTCGGCCAATCCGGCCAGCACGTAGCTGTTGGCCACGTCGACCGCCACGGCCAGCTCACGGTCAGCCGCCCGTTTGGCGACTTGCGGCCAGGTGGACACCACGTCGAGATCATGGCCCCGAGGGTGTTCGACGAGATGCCGGATCAACGCCCGCGGCGAGGTGAAGACGTCGATGCGCCCGTGGCGGCCCAGGAATACCGCGGTGTCGTCGACGTAACACCGCAGCGTGTAGTGATCACCCAGATCGCTGATGATCCGGATCGGATCGATGCCGACCTCCGACCAGAACGCCAGCGCTGGATCGTCGCCGGTGCCGGTGGCGCTCGCCGCCGGATCGGCCTGCTGCTCGGCGGCCTCGGCAGTGTCCGATTCGGACAGTTCAGTTGCGGCGGCCTCGTGTGCTCTGGTATCGACATCGGGACTACGCACCATGGCGTCGACGGCATCGAGGACCTCGTCCCACCGTTGCGCTATCACGTCGCACAACGCATCCCACTGCCGCGCACCGTCGCGGCCACCGAAGGCCAGCGTGCCTCCGGCGAGCATGCCGAATCCGGGAGTTGAGTCGAGTACCTCATGCACCTTGTCCAGCCCGCACACCTCGGCGAGCGAGCGCACGATCGACACCACATCGGCAAGTTCACCGATCACCCAGGTGTCTGGCGGCTGCGCCACCAACTCAGGCACTCCGACCAGGTCGTAGCGGTGCGAGTCGGCGGGCCGTAGGTCCGCTGCGGGCAGCCGCGGCACCAATGACCAGGCCGGATGGTCGACGAGGTCGTGCTGCCCGGCGGTGCGCACGAAGGCGACCAATGCCGCGACATCAGTGAAGGCGAACAGATTCTCGTCGTCGCCGAGGAACGCTTCCCACTCCTCGCCGTCCTCACGCCAGCGCGGCGCCCACAGCGTCACCATGTCACCGGCGGTCACCGACAGCTCGATCGGCACAATGTCAGCAGCCATGGGGCGCAGCGTAGCCGCAGCCCATCCCTGCTCGTCAGGGCGTAACAGCGTTATCGCACCGGACGCCAGTCCCGAGCGCTTACCGGGCCGGAGGTTCGGAAAGCGGCACTTCGGTGGGACCGAAGACGGGCATCGCCTGTAGGTAGGGCTCGGGGTCGCCAGACCAGTTCCACGCCTGCATCTGGGCCCGGCTTCGCCGGCCTAGCAGCGACCGCCACAACTCGTAGGGGTCCACCTCCAGCGTGGTCGCGGGCTCGCCATCACCCGCTGTGAAGCGGTGGTCGCCGGCGAGAATCGTGAGCTGACCCAAATGGCGGAGCCGACGGGACGATACGGTGGGGGCCATCTGCAGGCACGCGTTCCACGCCGCCTCAGGAGGCCGTCCAGCACCTAACGCACCACGGATATCAGCCTCGTGAGTGAGCACGTCGTGTACGAGCAGGGGGCTCACTTGCTGCGCTGCGAGAGCTTGCTCGATCGGCCCGGTGGCACTGTCCCATTCGCCGAGCACCTCCTCGAGGGGACGACCCCGGCGTTGCTCGACCTGGACCGCGGTGTGCTCCTCCGCGGAGATCGTCGCTACCGAATGGCCAGCAAGGGCGTCGGTCGCGACGGCGGCCAGATGCGCCACCGTGTCACTGACAGTCCACTTCGGGCAGGCAGGCACGTACCGCGCTCGTTGTTCGTCGCCGGCCTCGCGCACCAGCGCGGCGATGCGTTCCCGGGACTCCCTGTACAGCGCGGCGTAGTCCGTCATGGCGTCACCCGCCAGCCGGCGAGGTTGGCACGGATCGCGGTCTCGAACAGCTCGCTGGCCGGTACCGCGGCCGCCGGCATCGCGCCGCGCAGTTCCAACGAAACCAGGCCGTGCACGTTGGCCCACAGCGCGGTGGCGACGAGGTCGGGGTCGGCGTCGCGGAGCAGGCCCGCCGCTATCGCCCGGCGCACCGTGTCGAGCAGCGGGACGAAGGTGGCTTCGGCCTGCGCGTAATCCTGCGGCGCGGGTTCGAAGCCGGGTACCGGCGATCCGAACATCACCGCGTACAGGTGCGGGTCGGCCAGCGCGCCGGCCCGGTAGGCGTGGCCGAGCGCGAGCAGGTCGGTCATCGGGTCGTCGGAGGGCTTCACCTCGTCCAGATGATCGCCGAACCTGGTGAACGCCTCGATGAACAGCCCTCGCAGGATGCCGGGCTTACCGCCGAACAGGGCGTATACCGCGCTGGTCGAGGTGCCTGCTTCGGCGGCCAGCCTGCGTAGGCTCAATGCGTCCGGACCCTCGGAGCGCAGCAGCGCCGCTGCGGTGTCGAGCAGGCGGACCCGCAGCGCCTCGTCGTGCAACTTCGGTCGGGCCACCAGGAAAGGCTACTGCAACACTGTTCTATAACATCGTTGTCGTTTGGGAGGGCACATGAGCCGGTCGCCCGGTACCAGCGCGACTCGTCCTGGCAGCGGTGACGGCGGGCACGCCGTAGTGGTCGGCGGTGGGATGGCCGGTCTGCTGGCGGCTCGGGTGCTCATCAACCACTTCGAGCGGGTGACCCTCGTTGAGCGCGACCAGCTGCCGGCCGGGATGCGGGCCCGCAAAGGGATCCCGCAGGGACGCATGCCGCACGTCATGATGCCCCGAGGTGAGCAGATCATCGAGCGGCTGCTCCCTGGTTATTGCCGCGAGCTGGCGGCGGCCGGGGCGGTGCCCCTGCGGATGCCCCTCGACGCGCTGGTGCTCACCCCGGCCGGTTGGCTGGACCGGCGGACCACCGGCTGGCCGCTGCACTCGGCCAGCCGACCGCTCTTCGAAGGCGTGCTGCGCCGGCGGGTGCGCGACCTACCGGGCGTGACGATCCTCGACGGCCACGAGGTGACCGCGCTGCTCACCTCACCCGACCGCAGGCAGGTCACCGGGACGGTGCTGCGTCGCCTCGATGACGCCGCAGGCACCAGGGAACTGGCTGCCGACCTGGTGGTCGACGCCAGCGGGGCTGGCTCCCGGGCTCCGGTCTGGCTGTCCGAAGCCGGCTGCCCGACGCCCACCACAACGCGGGTCGACCCGGACGTCGGCTACGCCTCCCGGATCTACCGGATCCCGCCGGAGTTCAGTGCGGACTGGCAGGCGGTGCTGCTGTTTTCCAAGCCGCCGTCGACGCCGCGCAGCGGGTACCTCCTGCCGATCGAAGACAGCCAGTGGATGCTGGGGTTGATGGGCGCCGCCGGCCAGCACCCGCCCACCGATGAGGACGGTTTCGCCGCCTTCACTCGCAGCCTGCGGCATCCGATCATCGCCGACGTGCTCGCGGCCGCCGAGCCGGTCACCCCGATCCGCGCCTACCGCGGTACCGCCAACCGGTTACGCCACTACGAACGCATGACCCGCCAGCCGGAACGGTTCGTCATCCTGGGCGACGCGGTCTGTGCCTTCAATCCCGTCTACGGCCAGGGCATCACCACCGCCGCCATCGCCGCGGAGACTTTGGACGCGTGCCTGTGCACGCAGCGCAGTCAGCGTCCTGGTGGCAACCTCGACGGGTTCGCCCGGCGGTTCCAGCGACGGCTGGCCCGCCGCAACGCCGACCCGTGGCTGCTCTCGACCGGCGAGGACCTGCGTTTCCCCACCACCACCGGGATGGACGCCACCGTCGCGACCCGGTTGATGCACCGCTATCTCGACCGGTTGCTGCCAGTGGCGATCCGGGATCTCCGCATCGCCGAGATCTACCTCCAGGTGTTCGGCATGCTGGCTCGACCGGCAGCGCTGTTCGCTCCACGGGTCCTGGCGGCCGCCGCCCGCGCCAAGCCGCATCAGATCAGTGGTTCCGCGCCTCCTGACCGCCCGCCCGTGTCAGCGCAGCGACGGCAAGCAGGCTGAGTGCGCGGTTGAATGCGAAAGGTCAGATTCGTGTGATCAGGTCGCGGAGGAGGGCGCCCATCCGGGTGGCGGCCTTGGCCGCGGCGGCGAGCATGTCGGGGATGTTGAGGGGGGCTGCTTGCACGCCGGCGGCGAGGTTGGTGACCAGTGAGATACCCAACACCTCAGCGCCCTCGACGCGGGCAGCGATGGCCTCCAGCACGGTGGACATCCCCACCAGGTCGGCGCCCAGGGTGCGCAGCATGCGAATCTCGGCCGGTGTCTCGAAGTGCGGACCGGGCACCCCGGCGTAAACGCCCTCGACCAGCGTCGGATCGATCTCCCGGGCCAGCGCGCGCAACCGGGGAGCGTAGGTGTCGGTGAGGTCGACGTACCGGGGCCCGACCAGCGGAGATGTCGCGGTGAGGTTGAGATGGTCGGAAATCAGCACCGCTTGGCCGACTTCGAGGCCGTCGGCGATACCGCCGGCGGCGTTGGTGAGCACCACCACCCGTGCACCCGCTGCACAGGCGGTTCGCACCCCGTGAACCACCTGGGCCACGCCGTAGCCCTCGTAACTGTGTGTGCGGCCGAGTAGCACCAGGACGTGGCGCTCACCGACCTGCACCGACCGCACCGTGCCGGCATGCCCGATAACCTGCGGTGCGGCGAAACCAGGCAGCGTGCTGAACGGCATTTCGATGGTAGGTGCACCCAGCTCGTCAGCCGCTGGGCGCCAGCCGCTGCCCAGCACCACGGCGGCGTCATGCGCGGGTACCCCGCTGCGCTCGGCGAGAACCGATACAGCCCCTCGCGCCACCTCGGTCGGATCCATCACGCTCAGTAGCCTAGACACCCCACTCCCCGCCCACTGACCCGCTTAGTCCCAGAACGTCCCCTCGACCCCGACATGGAGACATATCGGGGTCAGGAGGCCCTCCTGACCCCGATATGTCTCCATGTCGGGGTGAGGTCGGGGTGGGGCTAGTAGCCGGGGGTGAAGGTTGCGGTTACGGGTTCGAATAGTTTCATGCGGCCGGCGCCTTCCCGTTCGGTCGGTACCGTGACCGAGATCACCCATATGTCCGGTTTGGCCGGCATCATCCGCAGGTATGTGGTGCGCCGCAGCTCTCCACCCTCCTGAGTCCGGAAGGTGACCTCCAGCGCACCGCCGGACAGGCGCTGCCGCTGGGTCTCCACGAGCTGGGGCAAACCCTGGGCCAGCTTGCGCAGGTAGCTGCTCAGGTACTGGTCGAGGTCTACGGCGAGGCCGCCCGGCAGCGCGCCGATGACCCGTTCCACCACGATGACCTCCGAGCCGTCCGCTGATACGAAACGCGTCACGGTGCTGGACTTGTCGCCGAGTGTGCGCTGCTCGCGGAACTGCGGCCAGTCTTGCGGCACGCTGACGGTGAACTGCGTCGGGCGGATCCCGGGCAGTTCGCCGACCTGCACCATCAGGGGCCTGAGCACCGGGTCGCCGGGACTTGCGCCCAGCGCGGCCGGGGCCGCCAGGTGAGGCAGCGCGGGTCGGCCGCTGGCGATCCGCGCGACTCCGAAACCGGTGGTCGCGGTGGCCAGGAACAGAAGTACAGCCAGCATCAATAGGGCCGCTCGGCGCCCCGTGCCGGCGCGCTCCCGCCCGTGCCTGGTGGCGGGAGCAGCGGCATGGGGACCGACGGCGAAGGGCAGTGGTCCCGGGTCAGCGGCGAGCTGGGCGCTGCGCTGGCCGTGCATCTCCGACGCTGGCCTCGCGGTGACGGCCGGGACGGAGACCGCCACGGAGGGGGAATCGGCGGGCTGGGCCGGCTCCGGGGGCGCGCCCAGCAGCCGGCGTACCTGGGACAGCGGTAGCCGGCGCGCCGGATCCTTGACCATCAAGCCGCTGATCACGTCGGCGAGTGGTCCCGAACACGACGTTTTGGGCACCTCGTCCTGCACCACCGCGGCGACGGTCGCCATCGCGGTGCCCGCGTCGTAAGGGGGCCGGCCCTCGACCGCGGCGAACAGCGTCGCGCCGAGTCCCCACAGGTCCGACGCCGGGTTGACCGGGCCACCGGAGGCGATCTCGGGAGCGATGTAGGCGGGCGAACCCAGCATCAGGCCGGTCGCGGTCAACGTCTGATCGGCCGGGTTGCGGGCGATCCCGAAGTCGGTGAGCTTGATCCGGCCGTCATGGGCGACCAGCACATTGCCGGGCTTGACGTCACGGTGGGTGATACCTGCGGCATGCGCGGCCTGCAACGCGGCGGCCACCGCGGCCCCGATCGCGGCCACCTGTTGCGGCGGCAGCGGGCCGTCGCGGGTCAGCTCGGCCAGGCTGCGCGACGCCACCAGCTCCATCACCACGAATGGCGCGGAGCCCTCCCGGGCCACGTCGTAGAGAGTCACCACATTGGGGTGCGACAGCGCTGCGATCGCCCGCGCCTCCCGCAACGAACGCTCCCGCAGCGCGTCCGCCTCGGCGTCGGGGATGCCCGGTGGCAGCAGCACCTCCTTGATGGCGACCGGCCGCCCGAGCACCTCATCGCGTGCCGACCACACCGTTCCCATGGTGCCGCGGCCCAGCACCGTGTCGAGCCGGTACCGGCCCGCCACCAAGCGCGGCACGGGGTTGGTCACGGGCCCATGATGCCCGTGTCTGCCGATGAAGTGGGCATGATGGAGAGGATGGACAGATCAGCGGAGTCGGGATTCCCGGTCAAGCCGGTGTACCGCGCGCAAGACGTTGCGGACGGGCTGGCGCAGCGGCTGGGCGAGCCCGGGCAGTTCCCGTTCACCCGCGGGGTGTACCCGACCATGTACACGCAGCGTCCGTGGACGATGCGCCAGTACGCCGGGTACGGCACGGCCACCGAGTCCAACGCGCGCTACCACCAGCTGCGCCGGGCTGGGCAGACCGGCCTGTCGGTGGCTTTCGACCTGCCCACCCAGATGGGCTACGACTCCGACGAGGCGATCGCGCACGGCGAGGTCGGCAAGGTCGGCGTGGCCATCGACTCGATCGAGGACATGCGCACGCTGTTCGACGGGATCCCGCTGGACGAGGTCTCCACCTCGATGACAATCAACGCACCGGCCAGCGTGTTGCTGTTGCTGTACCAACTCGTGGGCGAGGAGCAAGGGGTGCCGGGCTCGAAACTGACCGGTACGGTTCAAAACGACGTGCTCAAGGAATACATCGCGCGGGGTACCTATATCTACCCTCCGGTGCATTCTCTGCGGCTCACCGCGGACATCTTCGCGTATTGCAAGGCGGAGATCCCGCGCTGGAACACCATTTCGATCTCGGGTTATCACATGGCCGAGGCCGGCGCGAATCCGGTGCAGGAAATCGCCTTCACGCTGGCCAACGGTATGCAATACGTGCAGGCCGCGCTGGACGCCGGGATGGCCGTCGACGAGTTCGCGCCACGATTGTCGTTCTTTTTCGTCGCCCGCACCACGCTGCTGGAGGAGGTGGCGAAGTTCCGGGCCGCCCGGCGGATTTGGGCTCGCCTGATGGCCGAGCGCTTCGGCGCCCGGAATCCGAAGTCGCTGATGCTGCGCTTCCATGCGCAGACCGCCGGGGTGCAGCTGACCGCGCAGCAGCCCGAGGTCAACCTGGTGCGGGTCACCGCGCAGGCCATCGCCGCGATCTTCGGTGGCGCGCAGTCGCTGCACACCAACGCCTACGACGAGGCGATCGCGCTACCCAGCGAGAAGGCCGCCCGGCTGGCGCTGCGAACCCAGCAGGTGCTGGCACACGAGACCGACCTGACCGCCACCGTGGACCCCTTCGCCGGCTCCTACGCGGTCGAGGCGATGACCGACGAGGTCGAGGTCGCCGCGCTTGCCTTGATCGGCAAGGTGGACGAACTGGGCGGCGCCGTGTGCGCCATCGAAGCGGGTTTCCAGAAATCGGAGATCGAACGAACCGCGTACCAGACCGCTGTCCAGATCGACTCCGGTGATCGTGTGGTGGTCGGTGTCAACCGCTACCGGCTCGACGCCGAGGAGCCCTACCAGCCGCTGCGGGTCGACCCGGCAATCGAGGAAAACGCTGCGCAGCGCCTCGCCATGCTCCGCTCGTCCCGATCATCCGTTGAGGTCGAGGGTGCTTTGGACGAGCTGCGGCGCGCCGCCAAGGACGTCAGCAGCAACGTGCTGTATCCGATGAAGCGCGCGCTCGCTGCGCGGGCCACCGTCGGTGAAGTGTGCCACGCGCTGCGCGATGTGTGGGGCACCTACGTGCCGTCAGAGACGTTCTGACCCGAACTCCGCGGGCGTCGTGGCCGGCACCGGCGCGGTGACGTGCGTGCGTGATCTCGCCCTTCGGTACTCGTGCTCCTAAGTTTGAACAATAAATGTCTCTCCGGCACAGTCAATTTCGCATTCGACAGCTTGCGCGCTGATGCCCGAACGCGAAGAGCGCCGATCGAAAGCAGTATGTCGGCGTGACTGACACCTTTCGAGGTAGCGATCGCCATGCGGCAAACGGAATCACGCTACTTGGCTGTTTGGGATCGACCGGACCGCCCGGTGTCGAACTCGGCGACATCAGGACGGTTGAGGATGCGGGTCCGGCGAGACAGGCGGCATTTGGAGGCCGTGTCGGGCAGAATCAGGGGGTGAGTACCACGCCGACCCGTCGTCGCCGTCCGAGCACCGCCGTGCCGGCAAGGTCGTCGACCTGATGGGGGCCGAAAAGGAGCCCGGGCGACGGGGTCGCCGGGCGGTGCGCGGAGTACGACGCGCTGGCGCTGCGCGATGTTACCGGGGCACCGGACATGACGATCAAGTTGATCGGAACACCTGCCGAAGAATCCGGTGGGGCAAGCTGCAGCTCGTACAGAGGGGGTATCCGGCGACGTGGTGATGGTGATGATGGTGCCTCCGGCGTCACAGGACACCTGTGTGCGCGGCTCACGGACCGTCACCTGGGTGAACACGCGGTACACCGAAATGGCGCCGTATTCGGCCCTCGACGGCGAGTCGCCGCGGTCGGCGGTGGTCCACGAGTACGCGCAGCGGAAGCGGCTGATCGGCTCCCGGCTGGAGCAGCGAGCGCTGGGCGCCGGAGGTGTTCTGTGACGTTGCTGCAACCCAGCCCGTTGCCTCCCGCCGATGCGCCGCTGGACATCGCGGCTGGTCGTGGCCCTTCCTGGTTGGATGAGTGGCTGTCCAAACACGGAACCGACCTGGTCGCCTGGCGCAGGCGCGTGCACGCCCACCCGGAACTTGCCTATGCCGAGCACGCCACCACGGCGCTGATTACCGACTGCCTCGGCAGCGCTGGTCTGCAACCCACTCCGCTGCCCGGTGGTACCGGGTTGATCTGTGACATCGGCGCCGGTTCGCGGTGCGTTGGGCTGCGCGCGGACATCGACGCGCTGCCCCTGACGGAGGCCACCGGGCTGCCGTTCGCGTCAACCGTGGACGGTGTGATGCACGCCTGCGGGCACGACGCGCACGCCGCGATCCTGATCGGTACCGCGCTGGCGTTGGCGTCGGCTCCGGAATTGCCGGGCCGGGTTCGGCTGATCTTCCAGCCGGCCGAGGAAGTGATGCCCGGTGGCGCACTGGATGTGCTCGCCGCCGGCGGAGTGTCCGATGTGGATCGAATCTTCGCGCTGCATTGCGCGCCCCGGTTACGCGTCGGTCAGGTCGGTACCCGGATCGGACCGATCACATCGGCGTCGGACCTGCTGGAGCTGCGGCTGTCCTCGCCCGGCGGGCACACGTCGCGCCCGCATCTCACCGCCGATTTGGTGCACGCGCTCGGTACTGTGATCACCGGCTTGCCCTCGTTGCTGTCGCGGCGCGTCGACCCGCGCTCGGGCACGGTCCTGGTGTGGGGTGCGGTGCAAGCTGGTCAGGCCGCCAACACCGTTCCCCAGGAGGGACTGGTTCGGGGCACCCTGCGTACCGGGGATCCTGGGCTCTGGGCAGAACTGGAACCATTGGTCCGCGAGTTGGTCAGCGCCCTGCTGGCCCCCACCGGGGTGGGCTTTGATCTACGCCATGTTCGCGGCGTGCCGCCGGTGGTCAACGAGCCGGTCAGTACCGGGCTGCTCCGAGGCGCTATCGCTGCGGCGCTGGGCCCGGATGCTCTGGTGCGGACCGAGCAGTCCTCTGGAGGTGAGGATTTCGCCTGGTTCCTCGAGCACGTCCCGGGATCCATGTGCCGCCTCGGAGTCTGGTCGGGTGAGGACGCTCAGCACGACATCCACCAACCCACCTTCGACCTCGACGAGCGCGCCCTGCCTCTTGGCGTGCGGGTCATGGTGCACACCGCTCTAGCCGCCCTAACCTGACGCCCCGACGCCCCGCGTGTCGCGCCCCGCCGTCCCGTGTGTCGCGTCTCCATGCTCGGTGTGTCGCGTATAGCAGCACGCCGCGGTGTTCAGCTCTGCTCGGTCGGCCGCCTGCATTTGTCCACAACGGGAGCGGTTGTCCACAGCTGCCGAATCCGGCGTTCGCATCGATCGGCCTCTCCGGGGATGCTCACACCGTGCTCAGCCTGCCGGAAGAATGTCGCGGTCCACAGACGTACGCGCAGTTATGTGGAGTCCTCGGTCGGCGAAGGGTGGACCGACTGCGCGCCGACGGCCGGCTCCGGCAGATCTGGGGTGTGCTGGTTCCCCGGGAATCCCTGCTCGATCCCGACACCCGAGCGGCCGCGGCCCTGCTGGTGGCTGGACCCACGGCAGCGCTGACCGGCCTCACTGCGGCCGCGTTGCAGGGCTGCCCGGCTGCGGCAGCACCTGCCGTACATGTGGCGGTGCCTTACTCCAGCTCCCTGCGGACCAAGGAAGGTCTGGTGGTTCACCAAGGTCGTGGCCTGCTGAACGAGGTGATCGTGGTGCGGGAGCTACGCACGGTGGCGCTCGAGGTCGCGATCACTGAGTTACTCTGCACCGATTCGGCGAGGCGCGCTCTCGCTGTCGCCGACCAAGCAGCCGCACAGTTCGTCGAGCAAGAGAGGTCGGCGTTTCGCGGGCAAATCGCTGATCGGCTGGTCACCCGGGCCGACCGTCGTGGTACCGCCCGCGCCGGTGGCTTGCTGGCTCTGATCACAGGAAGGGCCGAGTCCCCGCCGGAAAGCTGGTTGAAGCTGCTGGTCGTCGAAGCGGGCTTTTCCCACGCCGAGAGAGTAATTCCCGGTGATCGATGCGCTCGCTTGCATTCGCTATGTGCTCGATCTTTGCTGGCCCGAGTTGCGCATCGCGCTCGAGTACGACGGTTACGAGTCGCACGAGTACCGCCTGGATCGCGACGCCAGGCGTGACCTCGACCTAGAACGGCGGGGATGGATCACCATTCGAGCCACTGCGGCTGACCTCCGCGAGCCCAGTGCGCTGCTCGCCAGACTCGATGACGCCTTTCGCGCCCGGGGAGCGGCCTACTACCGCGCAGCGCCTGGTGAGCAACGGCCACGCCGCCGACGCGCATGAGCGCGACACACCGGGCACCGAGAGACGACACACCGGGCACGGGGACGCGACACACCGGGCACCGAGAGACGACACGCCGGGAGAGGGTGAGGAAGGGTCAGGGGCCGATGCCGGAGCAGGGGCGCGCGCGCAGCTCGGCGACGTAGTCCTCCGGGGCGCCGGCTGCCTCGGCGGCGTCAGCGATGACGCCGAGATAGCGCGCCGAGGGTAGCCCGCCCTCGTAGGCGTCCAGCACGTAGAGCCAGGCCAGCGCCGAGCCGTCCAGGGTGTGCACTCGCAGCCGCAGCTTTTTGTGCAGCCCGAAATCCCCACCCTCCCAGCGATCGAGCAGCTTTTCGTCCTCCGAGGTCACGTCATAGATCACGACGAACACCTGGGACTCGGGGTCCTCGACGACGGTGGCCAGTGCGCCCTCCCAGAGGAGGTCTTCGCCACCGAAGGTCAGCCGCCACCCGATCAGCCAGCCGGTCATGGCCATCGGCGAGTGTGGCGCGCGTTGCGCCATCTGGGCAGGGTCCATGTTGGACCCGTAGGCGGCATAGAGCGGCACGCGCGATAGCGTAGCTGCCGCACGATATGTCCCGACGTTCCCGCCACCGCCGCCGGCTACGCCCTGTTCAACGGCGCGCACTGAGCGTGTTTGGCAACACGCAACCTCAGGCGTGTCCGCGCGTCTTGATGGGTGGAGAGCTGGCATGAGGAGGTTGCGATGCGGATCGTTACCTGCGCGGTGATCGCTGGTGCAGCTCTGCTGGGTCCCGTTCCCGCGGCCATGGCCGATGCGCCGATCAGCGCGGCCAACGCGGACAGCCAGGCTGCTCCGCAGACCGAAGTGAGCATGCTGGCCGTGTCGCTCACCGTGGGCGGCGCGGTCGCCACCGCCGGATCCGGCATGGCGTTGGTCTTGAACCGGCGCCGGGCGGTCAGTCGTCGACCCAGTCAAGTGTCCGGGTGACGGCTTTACGCCACTGGGCGTAGAGCTGCTCCCGCCGCGGCGCATCCATCTCGGGATCCCACCGCCGGTCGGCCGCCCAGTGCTGCCGGATCTCCGCCTCGCCCGACCACACGCCGACGGCCAGACCAGCAGCGTAGGCGGCGCCCAACGCGGTAGTTTCGCTGACCACGGGGCGCATCACCGGGACACCCAGAATGTCGGCCTGGAACTGCATGAGCAGCTCGTTGCGCACCATCCCGCCATCGACCTTCAGGACGGTCAGATCGGCCCCCGAGTCGGCGTTCATCGCGTCGAGCACCTCGCGGGTCTGGAACCCAGTAGCTTCCAGCACTGCCCTGGCCAGGTGCCCACGGTTGACGTAACGGGTCAGGCCGACGATGGCGCCTCTGGCGTCGGAGCGCCAATGCGGCGCGAACAACCCCGAGAAAGCAGGGACGAAATACGCGCCGCCGTTGTCGTCGACGGTCCCGGCCAGCTGCTCGATCTCCGCGGCTGAGGAGATCAAGCCCAGGTTGTCGCGCAGCCACTGCACCAGCGCCCCGGTGACCGCGATAGAACCTTCCAGCGCATAGACCGGGTCCTGAGAGCCGAGCTGGTAGCACACCGTGGTGAGCAGCCCGTGGTGGCTGGGCACCGGTTGGGTGCCGGTGTTAAGCAGCATGAAGTTACCGGTGCCATAGGTGTTCTTGGCCTCCCCGGCGGACAGGCAGGCCTGCCCGAACGTGGCGGCCTGCTGGTCACCGAGGACGCCGGCGATCGGCACCCCGGCCAGCACCGCCGGCTCCCGGACCTCGCTGTACACCTCAGACGACGAGCGGATGGCCGCCAACATGGACATCGGGATGCCCATCTCGTCGGCGATCTCGCTGTCCCAGCGCAGCGTCTGCAGGTCCATCAGCAGGGTGCGCGAGGCGTTGGTGACGTCGGTGATGTGCAGCCCACCGGTCATGTTCCACAGCAACCAGGTATCGATGGTCCCGAAGCACAGTTCGCCGTTGCGCGCCCGCTGACGGGCACCGTTCACGTGATCGAGGATCCAGCGGATCTTGGGGCCGGCGAAGTACGTCGACAAGGGCAACCCGGTGCGAGCCCGGTACCGGCCAACGCCCGTGGAGCCGCCAAGCTCGGCGCATAACCGGTCGGTTCGGGTGTCTTGCCAGACGATCGCGTTGTACACCGGCCGGCCGCTGTGCCGGTCCCACACCACCGCGGTCTCCCGCTGGTTGGTGATACCCACCGCAGCGATGTCACCCGCCGCCAACCCTGCGGCGGCCAGTGCGCCGGCCGCAACCTGCTGGGTGTTCGCCCATATCTCCAGGGGGTCATGTTCCACCCATCCGGCAGCGGGGAAGTGCTGCTGGTGCTCCCGCTGGTCAGCGCTGACCACCCGACCGGTGTGGTCGAAGATCATGCAGCGGGTGGAGGTGGTGCCTTGGTCGATCGCTGCGACGTACTGGCTCATCGACCATGGACGCTAGCGGGTTCAGTCGGGTTGCCGATCAGCACGATCGGGGAAGTCAAGGCGTCATGGGAAACCAGTTGCTGCGCCGGGCGCCCGGAGGCGGCCTGCGCAGCTGGACCTCCGTCACGCTCGTCGGTACGGCATTCGCGATCACGATGCTGGGCACCACGCTGCCGACGCCGCTGTATCCGCTCTACGAGAAGGCCTTCCACTTCGGTGAGTTGATCACCACGGTGGTGTTCGCCGCCTACGCGGTCGGCGTCATCGCCGCCCTGTTGCTGTTCGGGCACTGGTCGGATCAGTTGGGTAGGCGTCCGATGCTGCAAGCGGGGCTGGTGTTGTCCGGACTTTCCGCCGTCGTCTTCCTGCTGGCGGGGACACTGGGTTGGCTGTTCGTCGGCCGGGTGCTGTCCGGGCTATCGGCGGGGATCTTCACCGGCACCGCGACCGCCACGATCGTGGATCTGGCTCCTGACGGGGGCAAGTCCCGGGCGAGCCTGGTCGCCGCCGCGGTCAACATGGGCGGTCTCGGCGCAGGCCCGCTGCTGGCCGGCGTCCTGGCGCAATACGCACCGCTGCCACTGACCCTGTGTTTCCTCGTCGACCTGGTCCTCGTCGGGCTGGGCATTGTCGGGGTGCACGCCGTCGCCGAACCCGTGCGGCGGCCGGAGACCGTCCGCCTGCGGCCCCAGAAGATCACAGTGCCGGCCGAGATCCGGGGGGTATTCACCAGAGCAGCGATCGCTGGTTTCGCCGGTTTCGCGGTGCTGGGACTGTTCACCGCGGTATCCCCGGCGTTTCTCGGCACGGTGCTGCATGACACCAACCACGCGGTCACCGGCGCGGTGGTGCTTTCCGTATTCATCGCCTCGACGATCGGCCAGTCGCTGTCCATGGTCATCGACGAGCGGCTCGCCTTGACGGTCGGCTGTGCCAGCCTGATCGTGGGGATGATCCTGGTCGGAGCGAGCCTGCCGGTCCGCTCGCTCGCCATGTTCATCGGGGGAGCGGTCGTTGCCGGAGTCGGCCAAGGCATGAGTTTCCGAGCCGGACTGGGGTCGGTAACGAGCGCAAGCCCGCCGGACAAGCGGGGTGAGATCACGTCGAGCTACTTCGTGATGCTCTACGTCGGTATCGCTATCCCGGTGATCGGCGAGGGCGCCGCGGCGATGGCCTTCGGTCTCATCGGGTCGGGCATGGTATTCGCCGCGCTCGTCGCGATTCTCGCCGCTGTCGTGCTGCTGCTGGTGCGCAGCGCGCGTGAGCATGCGCCGGCGTAGCTGCGGAGCAGGCCTCACGCGGTAGCGTGCAGCAGGCGATCGGCTACGGCGCAGGGGGTAGGACCGGTGTGGCAGGCGCAGCGCGAGCACCCGCAGCCCATCGGGTCCGCTCCCGGGCAATTGGGTCCGGCGCAGCGAGCGGCGGACTGGCAGCGGTTGGCCGATGAACAGTTCGACGTCGTCGTTATCGGTGGCGGTGTGGTCGGTTGCGGTGCGGCGTTGGATGCCGCCACTCGCGGTCTCAAGGTAGCGCTGTTAGAAGCGCGGGATCTGGCCTCGGGAACGTCCAGCCGGTCGTCCAAGCTGTTCCACGGTGGCCTGCGTTATCTGGAGCAGCTGGAGTTCGGGCTGGTCCGCGAGGCCCTGCACGAGCGGGAGCTGATGCTCACCCGGCTGGCGCCGCACCTGGTCAAGCCGGTCGGCTTCTTGTACCCGCTGGCGCACCGGATCTGGGAGCGGCCCTATGTCGCCGCCGGGCTGGCGCTCTACCAGACGCTGGGCGGGGCACGATCAGTGCCAGGTCAGCGGCATCTGACCCGGGCCGGAGCGCTGCGGTTAGCGCCGGCGTTGCGCCGCGACCATCTTGTCGGCGGGGTGCATTACTACGACGCGATCACCGACGACGCCCGGCACACGATGACTGTGGCCCGGACAGCCGCTCAGTACGGCGCGGTGGTGCGCAGCTCCAGCCAGGTCATCGGCTTCCGGCGGGAAGCGGATCGGATTAGCGGAGTCCGGGTGCGGGATTGCGAGACCGGCGCGGAGACCGACGTCGATGCGCACGCGGTGCTCAACTGCACCGGGGTGTGGACCGACGAGATCCAGCGGTTGTCCGGTGGGCGGGGTCGGTTCCGGATCCGCCCCTCCAAGGGCGTGCACATCGTGGTCCCGCGAGACCGCATCGTGTCGGAGAGCGCGCTGATCCTGCGCACCGCGACGTCGGTGCTTTTTGTCATCCCGTGGCGTAACCATTGGATCATCGGCACCACCGACACCTGGTGGAACCTCGACCTCGCGCATCCCGCGGCCACCCAAGCGGACATCGACTACCTACTCAACACCGTCAATGAGGTGCTGGCCACGCCGCTGAACGAGGACGACATCGAAGGCGTTTACGCAGGTTTGCGGCCCCTCCTGGCAGGCGAGAGCGAGCAGACCTCGCGGCTGTCCCGGGAACACGCCGTCGCCCGGGTCGCACCCGGTCTCGTCGCTATCGCGGGCGGCAAGTACACCACCTACCGGGTGATGGCTGCCGATGCAGTGGATGCGGCGGTGCCCGACCTGCCCGGCCGGGTCGCGCCGTCCATCACCGATAAAGTGCCGCTACTCGGCGCGGACGGGTACCACGCACTGGTCAACCAGGCCGACACGCTGGCCTCTCGGTACGGGCTGCACCCCTACCAGCTACGGCATCTGCTGGATCGGTACGGCTCGGCGGTGCACCAGGTGCTGGCCCTGACTACGGATCGTCCGGATCTCCTGGCCCCGCTGACCGCGGCGCCGGACTACCTGCGTGTCGAGGTCGTGCACGCGGCCAGCCACGAGGGAGCCTTACATCTGGAGGATGTGTTGACCAGGCGCACCCGGATCTCGATCGAATACTCGCACCGGGGCGAGGCGTGCGCAGCCGAGGTCGCCGACCTGATGGCCGGGGTGCTGAACTGGACGGTCGCCGCACGGGACCGGGAGGTGCAGTTCTACCTCGCCCGGGTGGCCGCCGAGCGTGACTCGCAGCGCGCCCCTGACGACTCCGCCGCCGACGCCCGCCGCGCCGCCGCGCCCGACCCGCGCCTGCGACTCCTGGTGCCAGTCAGCTGATCACCCCCTCGCGCGTGTCGCGCTCACATGCCCGGTGTGTCGCGCGCTAGTGCTCAGCGGCCAAAAATGCGAGCCGTGCACCGAGACGCGACACAGCGGGCACGGAGACACGACACATCGGGCACCGAGACGCGGCACGCCGGATCAGGGGGTGATTGTGCAGAGGAGGGTGCCGTGAGTGACTGAGGTTCCCGGCTGCACGGTCAGGGCGGTGACGGTACCGGACTGGTGCGCCGTGACCGGGTTCTCCATTTTCATCGCTTCGAGTACCACGATGAGATCACCGACTTTCACCATATCGCCGTCGGACACCGCGACCCGGACCACGGTGCCCTGCATGGGGGCAAGGACCGCGCCGCCCGATGCCGCGGCCACCCGGCCGCCGCCGCGTTTACGTGGCCTGGCCCGAGCGGTGCCTCCGCCGCGCAAGCCGAGATCGCCCGGCAGCGACACCTCCAGCCGCCGACCGCCGACCTCCACGACCACCGTCTGGCGCGGCGCTGGCGGCGGCCCGGTCACCGCAGCGCCGGAAGGCTCCAGTGGCGCGGAGAACTCGGTCTCGATCCACCGGGTGTGCACCGCGAAGTGCTCGCCATCGGCGGCAGCGAAGGCCGGGTGCGCCACGATCGCCCGGTGGAATGGGATGACGGTAGGGACGCCTTCGACCGTGAATTCCGACAGCGCCCGCCGGGATCGCGCCAGCGCCTGCGGCCGGTCCGCGCCGACGACGATGAGCTTGGCGAGCATCGAATCGAACTCACCGCCGATCACGCTGCCGCCCCGCACCCCCGCGTCGAGCCGCACTCCCGGGCCCGACGGCGGGTCGAACACCGTGACGACGCCCGGGACCGGGAGGAACCCGCGAGCCGGGTCCTCGGCGTTGATCCGGAACTCGATCGCGTGGCCACGAGGCACCGGGTCCGCGGTGAGCGTCAACCGTTCACCGGCCGCGATCCGCAGCTGCTCGCGCACCAAATCCAGGCCGGTGGTCTCCTCCGACACTGGATGCTCTACCTGCAGCCGGGTATTGACCTCCAGAAAGAAGATCGAACCGTCGGGACCCACCAGGAACTCGACGGTGCCCGCTCCGGTGTAAGCCGCTTCCTCGCAGATCGCCCGGGCCGCCTCGTGGACGCACTGCCGTTGCTCAGCAGACAGGAACGGAGCCGGGGCCTCTTCCACCAGCTTCTGATACCGGCGTTGTAGCGTGCAGTCGCGGGTGCCGACCACGACGACGGTGCCGTGCTGATCGGCCAGCACCTGCGCCTCCACGTGCCGCGGCCGCTCCAGATAGCGCTCCACGAAGCACTCGCCGCGCTCGAAAGCCGAGACAGCCTCACGCACCGCCGAATCGAACAGCTCAGGAATCTCTTCGATGTTGCGAGCGACTCTCAAACCGCGCCCGCCACCGCCGAAGGCGGCCTTGATGGCCACCGGCAGGCCGTGCTCCGCGGCGAAGGCCACCACCTCACCCGCCGCCGACACGGGATCCCTGGTACCCGGTACCAGCGGTGCCCCTGCCTTCGCGGCGAGCTGCCGGGCCGTGACCTTATCCCCCAGATCGCGGATCACCTGCGGCAACGGTCCGATCCAGAGCAGCCCGGCGTCGATCACCGCCTGGGCGAACTCGGCATTCTCGGCGAGGAAGCCGTAGCCGGGATGCACGGAGTCCGCACCGGCTCGGGCCGCAACGTCGAGCAGCTTGGCCGCGTTGAGGTAGGTATCCGGGGCGGTGCTGCCGCCCAGCGCGAACGCTTCGTCGGCCAGCGTGACGAACGGAGCATCCCGATCGCCGTCTGCGTAGACCGCGACGCTGGTCAGTCCGGCATCCCGGCAGGCCCGCATCACCCGGACGGCGATCTCTCCACGGTTGGCCACGAGCACCTTACGCAGCGTGGTCACCCGCAACCGGCCTGCTCGGGTTCCACCTGGTCATCCCCGCTGTCCTCTCTTTGGCTGTGAGCGTTATCAAGCGTTCTCAACAGTGCCACAGCCGCGATGTCCCTCACGACCACAGCGACACCACGGCGATCCCGACCTCGGAGAGCAAGCGCCGGGTCAACGGCAGGCTGATGCCGATCACGCTGGACGGGTCACCGTCGATGCCCTCGACGAACCAGCCACCCCGGCCATCCAGCGTGAACCCGCCGGCCACGTGCAGCGGTTCGGCACTGTCGATGTAGGCCTCGATCTCCTCCGGTGACGGGCTG
>DASUVX010000024.1:0-6169 GCA_036378735.1 Pseudonocardiaceae bacterium
GATCGACGCCATTACGGACGACGAGGTGGCGGCTGCCCACCCGCCGGCGGCGGGCCTGAGCGGCTTCGCCCTCGCCGACGCACACCATCAGATGCGTCCAGCGGGCTGCCAGCCGTTCCCAGGCCAGCGCGCTGCGGGCGATCGCGCCCCGGGCGGCCAGCCACGACCAGCCGTGCGGTTGGAACAGCGTGGGACGGCTGCCGCGCACTGCGAGCCGCCCGGCCAGGCCCGCTTTCGCCGAGTGCAGGTGCACCACGTCGGGCTGGGCCGCGCTGATCAGCCGGCGCAGCCGCCGGGTCTCGGCCACGGTGTGCAGCCCGGGCGAACGGGTCGCCGGCCAGTGCACGCGCGGAATCCCGCGCTCGGCCAAGGCGGTGGCGAGCTGCCCGCCGGCCGGGCAGGCGACGGTGACCCGCCATCCTCGGGCCAGCTGGTCGGCGGCCACCCCCACGACGTACCCGGCGACCCCGGCCTCGGTGGGCTGGGCCGCGTGCAACACGGTCAGCGGGGTCATCGGTGGCGGGCCCCGTACCCCTGGTTTTGATAACGCAGCCGGCACCACTTGGCCCGCAATCGCAGCGCACCGTCACGGTCTCCGACGTAGGTGCGCGGTAGGGCATGCAGGCTCGTCAGCGGTGAGCGCCAGATGGCGCAGCCGTAGTGGTAGCCGGCCGCGCGCACGGTGTCCACGGCCAGCGCGTTGAGGTGCCCGTAGGGGTAACAGAAGCCGGTGATCTGCTCCCCGGTCAGGTCCGCCAGGATTGTGCGGCTCTCCGAAACCTCACCGATGAGGTCGCAGGGCGACGTCAGCGACACATGCCGCCTGGAGTGTGAGCCGATCTCCATGCCGAGCGCTGCCACGTGACGGATCTGGTTCACCGTCATCAGAGGCTTGCGGGGACCTGCCACGTCCCATTTGTTGGACTCGCCCAGCAGATCGGCGATCACGAACACGGTCGCGGTGAAACCGAACCGGGCCAGCGCGGGCAGCACGTGCTCGCCGAAGTCGGCGTAGCCGTCGTCGAAGGTGAGGCCAACCAGACCCCGGTCGGTGCCGGCACGCCGGGCTGCCAGCAACTCCCGCATCGAGGTGCCGCGGAGCCCGTGCCGATGCAGCCAGCGCATCTGCTGCTCGAACCGTGCTGGGTGCACGGTCACCAGGTAGGGGTCCTGCTCGTAGGGTGCCACCGAGTGGTACATCAACACCGGCGGCAGGCGGCCCCCGCGCCGGTCAGCGCTCTGTTCTGGGCCCTCGTCGGGGAACCCACCAGAGCGGATGTCGTGGATCGCTTCACTCATGGTGTGAGCCGACGCTACGGTCCGGCGCTCGAAATGGGGCCCTGCGCCGGGATGACGATGGGTACGTCCGATGCAGGAGGCTGACTGCTGCGTAGCGCTCCCCGCGCCATGGCGACCGCCTCCAGCCGGCTGTGCACGCCCAGCTTCGCAAAGATCTTGTTCGTATGGGTCCGCACGGTGTGCGCCGAGACGCCGAGCTCATCGGCGATCTCCGCCGGCCCGCGGCCCTGTGCCAGGCACATCAGCACGTCGCGCTCCCGCGGGGTCAGCACCTCCAGCGGTCCGTCCCGGCGCTGCACCCGCCCGACATCGGCCCGCAATTCTCCCAGCACGTAACCCAGGTGCTCGGGGGGAAAGCAGGCGTGTCCCCGGCTGGCGCAGCGCAGCGCGTGGGTGAGGACGTCGATCGAGGATTCTTTCGACACCCAACCGTCGGCTCCCGCCCGCGCCGCCTGTACCGCCTGATCAGGGTCGTGGCTCGCGGTGAGCACCACGAATCGCGCGGCAGGCCAGGCAGTGCGGAACATCGTCACCAGCGAAGCGGCATCGCCCGCTTGCGCCACCTCGATGGTGATCACGTCCGGGCGCGCCACGGCGGCCAGCCCGCCCGGGTGCGGATCGCGCATAGAGCAGTGCCCGACCACCACGATGTCGGGTGTCGTCGACAGCTTGGCCGCGAGCGCCTCGACCAGCATCTGCTGGTCGTCGACCAGCAGCACCCGGACCGGGATCACCGGCAGCAGAGTGGGAACCGTGCTCAGCGGTTTGGTCCCCGTCACGGCTAGCCCGTCCTCGTACGGCTCTCCGCGCCATCCTGATCGTGATCGACGAGGTCATAGCGCACCGCGAAGGTGGCGGCCTCGAGCCGGGAGTGCACTCCGAGTTTGGTCAGCAGCGCCTGCACGTGACTGCGTACGGTGGTGGTCGACACGCCCAGGCGTAGCGTCATGGCCGCGGTATCGAGGCCTTCGACGAGCAGAGCGAGGCATTCGCGCTCGCGAGCGGTCAGGTGAGCGGCCAGCCGGCGTGCCTCTGATACATCGGATCGTGCCGTACTCGCCGGGGGAGCATCGAGCACCACTGCGCCGTCGATGACCCGCTCCAGCGCGTGCACCAGCTTGCGCACACCACAGGTCTTGTGCAGGTATCCGGCTGCACCTAATCGGACGGCTTGGCGCATCGCCTCGGCATCACGGTCTGCTGCGAGTATGACGATGCGCGTCGCCGGGCTCACCGCACTAATTCGACTGATCGCGCTGACCCCGTCACCGTCGGAAAAATGCCGGGCGAGCAGGCCGACGTCGGGCTGCTGATGACGGATCGCCTCAATCGTGCCGGCCAGGTTGCGGGCCACCGCGGGGACTCTGAATCCGTGGCTGGTCAGCACCGACACCAGCGATTCCACGAACACCGCGTGCTCGTCGCCAAGCACAATGCTTTTCGTGTCGGATCGACCGGATTGTCCGAATCCGCCCGCCCCCCCAGCGGCCGTCAATATCCCCACCCCACAGTAAAGTATTTCTGCTCGGATAATCTATTGTCACGAAATAAGCCGCATATAAAGGATTAGCCGAAATTCAGCATACAACGCGGCGTACCTCCACGATTACCGATATCACCGGTCACCGGCACGTAACCTGCTCTTCAAGGACTACCAAGGGCGCCCGGCGCTGCCGCAAACCGCTACCAACCCTGCGTGATCGGACGAGGAGGCCGGTCGGTATCATGGTGAGCACGACCCCCCTGCGCTCGGTCGGCGGTCCGGTAGGGGTCTGTGCTGCGTCAAGGACATCTGTGCCTGAAAGGTCCACCACGGTGCCTGTAGCGACCACGCTACCAACCACATCAGCTCACCTGTCCGGCCTGCTTGAGGCTGTACTCCCGGAACCGTCACTGCGTGCAGTGCTCGCCCGGGCCACCGCCCCGGAGCTGGAGCTGCAGGGTCCTACGGCCACTCGCCCGCTGGCCGTGGCTGCGCTGGCCAGCGCCGGGCATCCCGTGCTGGCCGTCACCGCCACCGACCGGGAAGCCGGCGAGCTGACCTCCGAACTGGCCGACCTGCTGGGCGCCGGGGTGGTCGCCGAGCTGCCCTCGTGGGAGACGCTGCCGCATGAGCGGCTGTCTCCCCGGGCCGACACGGTGGGGCGCCGGCTGGCGGTCCTGCGCCGGCTGGCTCACCCCGAAGAAGACGCTGCGGAGGCCTCCTTACGGGTGGTGGTCACCGGGGTACGTTCATTGATCCAGCCGATGCTGTCCGGGCTGGGCGACATCGCTCCGGTGCGGCTGCGCGTCGGTCAGGTACACGACTTCGACGGCGTGCTGACCCGGCTGGCCGACCTGGCCTACACGCGAGTGGACATGGTCGATCGGCGTGGCGAGTTCGCGGTCCGGGGCGGCATCGTCGATGTCTTCCCGCCGACCGCCGATCACCCGCTGCGGGTGGAGTTCTGGGGCGACGAGGTTTCCGAAATCCGTTCCTTTGCGGTCGCCGACCAGCGCACGCTGGCCCCCGCCGCGGAGCTGTATGCCCCGCCGTGCCGGGAGCTGCTGCTCACCGACGGAGTCCGGGCCGCCGCGGCGGACCTCGTCACGAAGGCCCCGCCCGGGCCGGTCGCGCAGCTGCTGGAGAAGGTGGCTTCCGGCGTGCCCGCTGAGGGCATGGAATCGCTCATCCCGGTGCTCGCTGGTCGAGAGCTGGCACTGCTCAGCGACGCGATGCCCGCGGGAACCCACGTGCTGCTCGCCGACCCGGAACGGATCCGGACCCGCGCCGCCGACCTGGTCCGCACCGGGCAGGAGTTCCTGGAGGCGTCCTGGATGGTCGCCGCCGGTGGGGGAGCGGCTCCGGTCGACGTCGCAGCTCTGGACTTATCCGCCTCGGCGTACCGCGACCTGGGCGAGGTCGCCGCCCATGCCCGCGGCACCGGGCTGGCCTGGTGGACGCTGAGCCCGCTGACCAGCGACGCCCCCGGCCCGCTGCAGCTGCAGATCATCCCCGCGCAGTCCTACCACGGCGACGTGGCGCGCGCGCTGGCCGACCTGCGCGCGCATACCGCCACCGGCGGCGCCGCAGTCTTGGTGGTGCCGGGCACCGGCACCGCCCAGCGCGCGTGCGAGCAGCTACGCGACGCCGACGTACCGGCTGTGCACGCCGCGGTCGGGTTGGGTGAGCCGCCTGCGGCCGGCACCGTCACCGTGGTACGCGGCACCCTGGAGGACGGTTTCTCCGTTCCCGCGCTGGGGCTGGCGGTACTCACCGAAAGCGACATCACCGGGGCGCGGGGCGGCACCGGCAGCCGGGACATGTCGAAGATGCCGGTGCGCCGGCGCAACGCGGTCGACCCGCTGGCGCTGCGCAGCGGCGATCACGTGGTGCACGAGCAGCACGGCATCGGCCGGTTCCTGGAGATGGTCGAGCGCACCGTGCACGGCGCCACCCGGGAGTACCTGCTGGTGGAGTACGCGCCCAGCAAGCGTGGCCACCCAGGAGACCGCCTGTACATCCCCACCGACCAGCTCGACCAGGTGACCCGTTACGTCGGCGGCGAGCTGCCGACGCTCAACAAGCTGGGCGGGTCGGACTGGGCCAAGACCAAGGGCCGGGCCCGCAAGGCGGTCAAGGAGATCGCCGCCGAGCTGGTGCAGCTGTATGCGGCCCGGCAGTCCTCGCCGGGGCACGCATTCGGCCCGGACAGCCCGTGGCAGGCCGAGCTGGAAGACGCATTCCCCTATACCGAGACGCCCGACCAGCTCGCCGCGATCAACGAGGTCAAGGCGGACATGCGCCGCGGTGTCCCGATGGACCGGGTGGTCTGCGGTGACGTCGGCTACGGCAAGACCGAGATCGCGGTGCGGGCTGCGTTCAAGGCGGTGCAGGACGGCAAGCAGGTGGCCGTGCTGGTGCCCACCACCCTGCTCGCCCAGCAGCACCTGCAGACCTTCTCCGATCGGATGCACTCCTACCCGGTGACCGTGCGCGGGCTGTCCCGGTTCACGCATCCCGGTGACGCCGCGGAGGTGCTGCGCGGCCTGGCCGACGGCTCAGTGGACATCGTGATCGGAACCCACCGGCTGCTGCAGACCGGGGTGCGCTGGAAAGACCTCGGGCTGGTGGTGGTCGACGAGGAGCAGCGCTTCGGCGTCGAGCACAAGGAGCACATCAAAGCGCTGCGCACCGCGGTCGACGTGCTCACCATGTCCGCCACCCCGATCCCGCGGACCTTGGAGATGTCGCTGGCCGGCATCCGCGAGATGTCGACCATCCTCACCCCGCCAGAGGACCGCCACCCGGTGCTGACCTACGTCGGCGCCTACGACGACAAGCAGGTCGCCGCGGCGATCCGCCGCGAGCTGCTGCGCGACGGTCAGGTCTTCTACGTGCACAACCGGGTCTCTTCGATTGACAAGGCCGCCCGGCGGATCCGCGAGTTGGTGCCCGAGGCGCGGATCGCGGTCGCGCACGGGCAGATGAACGAAGACCAGCTCGAGCGCACCGTCGCCGGGTTCTGGCACCGCGAGTACGACGTGCTGGTGTGCACCACGATCGTCGAGACCGGGCTGGACATCTCCAATGCCAACACCCTGCTCGTCGAACGCGGCGACCTGCTCGGGCTGGCCCAGCTGCATCAGCTGCGCGGGCGGGTCGGGCGGGCCCGGGAGCGCGGGTACGCCTATTTCCTCTACCCGCCCGAAACACCGTTGACCGAGACCGCGCACGACCGGCTGTCCACCATCGCGCAGCACGCCGAGCTGGGCGCGGGCATGGCCGTGGCGATGAAGGATCTGGAGATCCGGGGTGCGGGCAACATCCTGGGTGGTGAGCAGTCCGGGCACATCGCCGGGGTGGGTTTCGACCTCTACATCCGGCTGG
>DASUVX010000025.1:0-21628 GCA_036378735.1 Pseudonocardiaceae bacterium
CCCGCGGTCGGCGGCCAGCAGGGCACTCCCGGCGGCGGCGGCCAGCCCAGAGATCACAAACCATACCCACGGCGTCACCCGACGAGCCTAAGTCGGCACCTCGCCCCTTCCCGTGAGCACACGCCGCTACTCCAGTCCCGACATGGAGACATATCGGGGTCGCGGAGCCCTCCGCGACCCCGATATGTCTCCATGTCGGGTTGGGGGTTGCGACCTGGAACGTGAGTTGGAGGGCGGTGGCCGCCGGATGCAAGCAGGTCGGCCGCCACATAGGCGGCCCCAGTTCCATTCAAATAGCTATCGGATAGCTATTATGATATGATTCGGGATGTTCAGGCATGAAGCTCGACGATCCAGCTCCGGACCACGGGCCGTGCCCATGAAGCGATAGAGGTGATCGACGATGACGCCCGAGCCCACTCGTGCGGTCTATGCGCGGGTTCCTCCGCGCGTGGCGGAGAAGCTTGATCGCGTGGCCGCGAGGCTTGGCCTGTCCAAGCGCGACGTGCTGGCCACTCTCGTTAATGATCATCTCACGATCGAGGGTGATGAGGTCATCTGGCGGCCACCCGCTACGCCCCAGACCACCATCATCAGCGGTGAGCCGCAGGATGCTGTACTCAACCTCGCCGAAGCCGCTGACCTACTGCGGGTAGCCGAGAACGATGTGCAGTCGCTGGCGGAGTCCGGTGAGATCCCGGGGCGCCAGATCGGCGACCAGTGGCGCTTTTCCCGGCAAGCACTACTGGACTGGCTGCGCTCATAACACCGGCTCGCGTCGGTCGACCCACCCCCACGTCGACCCACCCCGACATGGAGACATATCGGGGTCCTCGGGGCCCCTCGACCCCGATATGTCTCCATGTCGGGGTCGAGGGGCGGGAGGTCGGGTCTGGGTCAGGCGCGGGTGACGGTGAGGGCTCCGGTGCCGCCGGCGGCGGTGTCGTCCAGATCGACGAGCACGGCGTCGCCGTCGGTGATCGTGCCGGCCAGCAGGGCGTGGGCGAGCTGGTCACCGATCGCGGACTGCACCAGCCGTCGCAACGGGCGCGCCCCGTACAGCGGGTCGAACCCACCCAACGCCAGCCACTCCTTGGCCGCGTCCGTCACCTCCAGCTTCAGGCGCCGGGCGGCCAGCCGCCGGCCCAGCTGCCGGATCTGGATCTCCACGATCGCGGTCAGCTCCTCGGTCGACAGCGAGTGGAAGACCACCAGGTCGTCGAGCCGGTTGAGGAACTCGGGCTTGAAGTGCCGGCGCACGATACCGAGCACCGCATCGGTGCGCTGCTGCTCGGTGAGCGTCTCGTCGGCCAGCGCCTGCGAGCCCAGGTTGGACGTCAGGATCAGGATGGTGTTGCGGAAATCGACCGTGCGGCCCTGCCCATCGGTCAGCCGGCCGTCGTCGAGTACCTGCAGCAGTACGTCGAAGACGTCGGAGTGGGCCTTTTCCACCTCGTCGAGCAGCACCACGGAATACGGCCTGCGGCGCACCGCCTCGGTGAGCTGGCCACCCTGGTCGTAGCCGATGTATCCAGGCGGGGCGCCGACCAGCCGCGCGACGCTGTGTTTCTCGCTGTACTCGCTCATGTCGATGCGAACCATGGCGCGCTCGTCATCGAACAGGAACTCCGCCAGCGCCTTGGCCAGCTCGGTCTTCCCGACGCCGGTGGGGCCGAGGAACATGAACGAGCCGGTGGGGCGGTCCGGGTCGGCCACGCCCGCGCGGGCTCGCCGCACCGCGTCAGAGACCGCTCGCACCGCTTCCGGTTGGCCGACCACGCGGGCGGACAGCGCGTCTTCCATCCGCAGCAGCTTGGCCGTCTCGCCCTCCATCAGCCGGCCCGCCGGGATTCCGGTCCATGCGGACACCACGTCGGCGACATCGTCGGGGCCGACTTCTTCTTTGAGCATCACCTGCGGGTCCCGCGATACCGCGGTGGCCTCGGCGAGTTGCTTCTCCAGCGCGGGGATCTTGCCGTAGCGCAGCTCGGCGGCCCGGCCCAGGTCACCGTCACGCTCGGCGCGCTCGGACTCGCCTCGCAGCTGCTCCAGCTGCTCCTTGAGCTCCCGGGTCGCCTCGATGGCGCCCTTCTCGTTCTGCCAACGGGCGGTCAGCTCGGTGAGGCGCTCCCGGCGGTCGGCCAACTCGGCCCGCAACGTGGCGAGGCGCTGCACCGAGGCCGGATCGGACTCCTTCTCCAGCGCCATCTCCTCGATCTCCAGGCGGCGCACCGCGCGCTCCACCTCGTCGATCTCGACGGGCCTTGAGTCGATCTCCATCCTTAGTCGAGATGCGGCCTCGTCGACCAGGTCGATCGCCTTGTCCGGCAGGAACCGGGCGGTGATGTATCGGTCAGATAACGTGGCAGCGGCAACGAGGGCGGCGTCGGTGATCCGCACGCCGTGGTGCACCTCGTAACGCTCCTTGAGACCCCGCAGGATGCCGATGGTGTCCTCGACGGAGGGCTCGCCGACCAGGACCTGCTGGAAGCGGCGCTCCAGCGCGGCGTCGCGCTCGATGTGCTTGCGGTACTCGTCCAGCGTCGTCGCACCGACCATGCGCAGCTCACCGCGGGCCAGCATCGGTTTGATCATGTTGCCGGCGTCCATGGTGCCGCTTTCGCCGACGGCCCCGGCGCCCACGATGGTGTGCAGCTCGTCGATGAACGTGATGATCTGGCCGTCCGAGTCGGTAATCTCCTTGAGGACTGCCTTGAGCCGCTCCTCGAACTCACCGCGGTATTTCGCCCCGGCCACCATTGAGCCCAGGTCCAGAGCCACCACGCGTTTGTTGCGCAGCGACTCAGGGACGTCACCGGCGACGATGCGCTGGGCGAGGCCCTCGACGATAGCGGTCTTGCCCACGCCGGGTTCGCCGATCAGGACGGGGTTGTTCTTGGTACGCCGCGACAGCACTTGCACCACCCGCCGGATCTCGGCGTCGCGGCCGATCACCGGGTCCAGCTCACCGGCCCGGGCTCGCGCGGTGAGATCCACGCCGTACTTCTCCAGCGCCTGGAAGGTGGCTTCCGGGTCCGGGCTGGATACCCGTGCCGAGCCCCGGACGGCCTGGAATGCGTCTTTCAGCGCGTCGGGCGTGGCGCCGTGCCGGTTCAGCAGCAGCGCGACCGCACCACCCTCGGCCGCCAGCCCGACGAGCAGGTGCTCGGTGGAGACGTAGGAGTCGCCCATCTCGGTCGCCAGGTTCTGGGCGTGACTGAACGCCTTGAGGGCCTGCCGGTCGAACATCGGCGCGGCCACCGTGGAACCGGTGGCTGAGGGCAGCCGCTGGGTGATGACATCCAGCTCGGGCCGTATCGAGGCGACGTCGGCGCCCACCGCCGCCAGCAGCGGCGCGGCGGTGCCGTCCGCCTGGGCCAGCAGTGCGCCGAGTAGGTGGGCCGGCGTCACGTCGGGGTTGCCGGCCATCGACGCGGCCTGCACGGCCGAGGAGATGGCGGCCTGTGTCTTGGTCGTAGGGTTGAAGGAATCCATCCTCGAAACGTTTCCCCTTCACAGTGATATGTCCACAGCTTTTAACGTCACAAAAGTTGAGTCTGTTCCGCTCAAGTCCTCGGTAGTCGCTGCCGAGGCCGTGTCATACCATCCGGCAGCGGAGTCCGTCGGAAAAGCGCCGCTCAGGGCGTAGCGCAACCAATCGTGCCAGTTGGTACCTAAAGGAGGGATTGCACAAAGATCCAACCCCAACAGGGTAGGGTTCCGGCACCCTCGGGGACTTCGCATCGCCGCGGCGGGTCACCTGCTTGCCACCCACCCTGGAGAAGACGCTCCCGGACCATGACAGCCGATGCCCTAGGGAGCTACCCATCGCTTCCCGATCACCAGCCGCACCGCACCGGTGCGGCGGCGATAACGGTTCGGCTGATCCGCGAAAGCTACGCGCAGGTCCAGCCACGCGCGGCAGAGGTCATGCAGTTCTTCTACGCGATGCTGTTCGCCATCGCACCGGCCACCCGGGAACTGTTCGCGGCCAACATGGAGGTGCAGCGCAGCCGTTTCTGGCGCGCCCTGGTGCACATCGTGCAGCACGTCGACCAGCCTGACGAGCTGGTTCCCTTCCTGCACCAGCTGGGCCGCGACCACCGCAAGTTCGGGGTCCTGGCGCAGCACTACAGCGCGATGGGCACCGCTTTGGTGACCGCGCTGAAACACTACGCCGGCCCGTCCTGGACGCCGCAGGTGGAGAAAGCTTGGCGGGACGCCTACAACCTTATCGCCAGGACGATGCAGGATGCGGCCGACGCGGAGCCCGGTCCGGCGTGGTGGAGTGCCCGGGTCGCCGACCATCAACGGCTGACCTGGGACTTGGCGGTGGTGCGGGTCGTGCCCGAGCGGCCGGTGCCGTACCGGGCTGGGCAATACCTCAGCGTCGAGGTACCGCAGCGGCCCCGGCTGTGGCGGTACCTGTCTCCGGCGAACGCGCCCCGCCCGGACGGGTCAATCGACTTCCACGTGCGCGCGGTACCCGGCGGCTCGGTCAGCCGCTCCATTGTCGGTCACACCCAGGTCGGTGACACCTGGCGGATCGGCTCGCCGATGGGTGTCATGACGGTCGATCGCGAATCGGGGCGCGACGTCGTGATGGTCGCCGGTGGCACCGGGACAGCCCCGATGCGGGCGATCTTGGAGGACCTGTCGCGGTGGGGGGAAAACCCGCAGGTCACCATGTTCGCCGGCGGGCGGACCCGCAGTGATCTCCATGACCTCGACACGCTCACCGCCATCGCGGCCACGAACCCGTGGCTGACCGTGATCCCCGTGGTGGAGCACCCCAGAATGGCCGGGATGGAGCACGGCACGCTTGCCGATGTGGTCACCCGCTCCGGTGCGTGGCCCCACCACGACGTGCTGATCTGCGGCTCCCCCAACATGATCCGAGCCACCGTGTCGCGGATGCTGGTCGCCGGCACCCCGCTGGACTGCATCACCCACGACCCGTTCACCCTCGATTAGGTTGCGGGCTCTTCAAGTACCGCCAACCGCCCTGTTGATCACCTCAAACGGCTACCAACCTCGGCGTCAGTGGTTAGTCGGTCGCAGCACTACCGGCGACATCGGTGGCGGCGAGCGCCCCCGCGGGTTGGTAGCCGTTGCGAGCAGTCCCAGCCGGGGTTGGCGGTACTTGAAGGGCTACCTACTGGGGCGCCAGATGACCAGGGAGGTCTCGGTGCCGGGGCGCACGGGAACGAGGTCGCGGCGGTAGGAGGCGTGCACGGCGGCGGCGGCCTGCTCGGCGAGGGCCTGCGCGCGCGCCAGCTCCGCGCGGGCCTCCTCCAGCTCTGCAGAGAGCTCAGCGAGCCGGGAGCGCAGGGCGTCCACCTGGTTCTCCAGGTGGATGACCCGCTTGATCCCCGCGAGATTGACCCCGTGGTCCTGGGACAACCGCTGCACCTCCTGCAGCAGCGCGATGTCGCGCGCCGAGTAGCGACGGCCGCCCCCGGTGCTGCGACCTGGCGAGACCAGGCCCAACCGGTCGTAGCTGCGCAGCGTCTGCGCGTGCAGCCCGGCCAGCTGGGCAGCCACCGAGATGACGAACACCGGGGTGTCCTGATCCGCGCCAGGAGGGTGCGGGGAGCTCATCGCGCCGCCCCCGCACCCTGCGCACGGTCGAACAATTCCGCCCGTGGGTCATCGCCCGCCGTGGCCTTGGCGTAGGAATCGAGCGCGTCCTTGGCCTTGCGGTCCAGCTTGGTGGGCACTACCACCTGCAGGGTCACCAACAGGTCGCCGCTGCGCCCATCCCGCCGGGTGATGCCCTTGCCACGGGCCCGCAGCGTGCGACCGCTGCTGGTACCCGCGGGCACCCTGAGTTTCACGCTGCCGTCCATCGTGGGCACGGTCAGTGTGGTGCCCGAGACGAGCTCGGGGAATGACACCGGCACCGTCAACGTGAGGTCGTCACCGGAGCGCCCGAACACCGGATGCGGGGTGACGTGCACCAGCACGTACAGGTCCCCGGCCGGCGCGCCGCGCATCCCTGGCTCGCCCTGCCCGGCCAGCCGGATCTTTTGACCGTCGGCCACCCCCGGAGGGATCCGCATGGTCAGCGTGCGATGCCGGTTGGACACCCCACGACCGGCGCACTCGGCGCACGGGTCGTCGATGATCCGCCCGGTGCCGCGGCAATCCCGGCACGGCTCGGAGAAGGCGAAGGCGCCCTGGTTGCGGGTGACCAACCCCGTGCCACCGCAGGTCGGGCAGGCCCGCGGGATGGTTCCGGCGCGGGCACCGGTGCCACCACAGCTGCCGCAGCTCGACGGGCTGGCGATCCGCAACGGCACGGTGGCCCCGTGAACCGCCTCGGTGAAGTCGATCCGGACCTCCGTCTCGACATCGGTGCCGCGCCGCGGGCGGCTGGCACCAGCACCGGCCATACCGCCACGCCCGCCGAACAGACCGCCGAGCAGATCGCCCAGACCGCCGGCATCCCCGGCCCGAGCGCCTCCAGACCCGAACAGGTCGCCGAGGTCGAATCCACCGGGGCCGCCGAAGCCGCCACCACCGGGCCGGAAACCGCCATTGAACAGGGCGCGCGCCTCGTCGTACTGCTTGCGCTTGTCCGCGTCCGACAGCACACCGTAGGCCTCGGACACCGACTTGAAGCGCGCCTCAGCGCGGGTGTCCCCGGGATTGGCGTCCGGGTGCAGTTCCCGGGCCAATTTACGGTAAGCCCGTTTGATCTCATCGGCAGACGCGGTGGAGGAGACACCCAGCTCCGCGTAGAAATCCTTTTCAAGCCATTCGCGGGCACTCACCGGATACCTCCTCCCACCTTGAATCGTCTCGTATCAATTTTCCCGTAGCTGTCCAGAGTCACCACACGATCCGGCGTTGTCCAGCAGGTCGTCGGCGAGCGTGGTCTGGCCACCGGCGTCGGTCACGGCGACCATCGCCGGGCGCAGCACCCGGTCACCGAAGCGATAGCCCAGCCGCAACACCGCCGTGACGGTCGGCTTGTCGACCTCCGGTGAGGTGCCGTGCTGCACCGCCTCGTGCACATCCGGATCGAAACCGTCCCCGATCGCCCCGAAGGGCTCCAGGCCCTGCGCCTGCAGTGCCGCCACGACCTTGTCTGCAACAGCTTTGAACGCGCCGGACAGGTCACCGTGTTCCTGCGCCCGCTCGATGTCATCGAGCACGGTGAGCAGCTGGGTAACCACTTGCGCCTTGGCAGTGTCGATCACCAGCTGGCGATCACGCTCCACCCGCCGCCGGTAGTTGCTGTACTCCGCGGAGATGCGCTGCAGGTCGCCGGTCCGCTCGTCCAGCTGGGCCTGCAGCGCCGCGAGTTCAGCCTCCTGAGCGGACACTGCCGCTGAGCCAACCGCCTCGGAGTCACGTTCGTCGACATGCACGCCGCCACCGGCGGGCTGCTCGCCCGCCGGTGGGACGCGAACCTCACCCGTCACCGGATCGATCCTCCGCTTGTCTCGGATGACGACTCTGGGGTGCTCATTACCCTCGGCGCCATCACCGAAGGTGTCATGGGCATGTTTCACTTCCGGCCGCCCCCGGGCTCCTCATCGACGATCTCCGCGTCGACAACCTCATCGCCACCACCCGAAGCAGATCCGGTGGGCCCGCCCGCTGCGCCGTCACCAGCCGCTGCGGAAGCGCTGGCAGCGCCATCTTTGTAAAGCGCTTGACCCAGCGCCTGGGACTCGGTGGCCAGCTTCTCCATCGCTGCCCGGATGGCTTCGGTGTCGGTGCCCTTCAGGGCCTGCTGCGCATCGCCCAGCGCGGCGTTGACCTTGTCCTTGACGTCTGACGGCAGCTTGTCGTCGTTGTCCTTGATGAACTTCTCGGTCTGGTAGACCAGCGACTCGGCCTGGTTGCGGGTCTCGGCCTCCTCCCGGCGCTTGCGGTCCTCCTCGGCGTGCTCCTCGGCGTCGCGCATCATCCGGTCGATGTCTTCCTTGGGCAGCGCCGACCCGCCGGTGATGGTCATGGCCTGCGACTTGCCGGTGCCCATGTCCTTGGCCGAGACGTTGACGATGCCGTTGGCGTCGATGTCGAAGGTGACCTCGATCTGCGGCACGCCACGCGGCGCCGGCGGCAGCCCGGTCAGCTCGAACATGCCGAGCTTCTTGTTGTAGGCCGCGATCTCCCGCTCACCCTGGAACACCTGGATCTGCACGCTGGGCTGGTTGTCGTCAGCCGTGGTGAAGATCTCGCTGCGCTTGGTCGGGATCGTGGTGTTGCGCTCGATGAGCTTGGTCATCACGCCGCCCTTGGTCTCGATACCCAGCGACAGCGGGGTGACGTCGAGCAGCAGGACGTCCTTGACCTCGCCCTTGAGCACACCGGCCTGCAGCGCGGCGCCGACGGCGACAACCTCATCAGGGTTGACGCCCTTGTTCGGCTCCTTGCCGCCGGTCAGCTCCTTGACCAACTCGGTCACCGCCGGCATCCGGGTGGAACCGCCGACCAGCACCACGTGGTTGATCTGCCCGATCGAGATCCCGGCGTCCTTGATGACGTTGCGGAACGGGGCGCGGCAGCGGTCCAGCAGGTCAGCGGTGATCCGCTGGAACTCTGCGCGCGACAGCGTCTCATCCAGGAACAGTGGGTTCTTGTCCGCGTCGACGGTGATGTAGGGCAGGTTGATCGTCGCGGTGGACTGGCTGGACAGCTCGATCTTGGCCTTCTCGGCGGCCTCGCGCAGCCGCTGCATGGCCATCTTGTCCTTCTTCAGGTCGATGCCATGCGAGGCACGGAACTTGTCCACCAGCCAGCTGATGATCCGCTCGTCCCAGTCGTCGCCGCCGAGATGGTTGTCCCCGGAGGTGGCGCGGACCTCGACCACGCCTTCGCCGATCTCGAGCAGGGACACGTCGAACGTGCCACCGCCGAGGTCGAAGACCAGGATGGTCTGTTCTTTCTCGCCCTTGTCCAGGCCGTAAGCCAGCGCGGCCGCGGTCGGCTCATTCACGATCCGCAGCACGTTCAGGCCGGCGATCTGGCCGGCCTCCTTGGTGGCCTGGCGCTGGGCGTCCTCGAAGTAGGCCGGCACGGTGATCACCGCGTCGGTCACATCCTCACCGAGGTAGGACTCGGCGTCGCGCTTGAGCTTCATCAGCACCCGAGCGCTGATCTCCTGCGCGGTGTACTTCTTGCCGTCGATCGTGGTGGACCAGTCGGTCCCCATGTGCCGCTTGACCGACCGGATGGTTCGATCGACGTTGGTGACCGCCTGGTTCTTGGCGGACTGGCCGACGAGCACCTCGCCATTCTTGGCGAAAGCGACCACTGAGGGCGTGGTGCGCGAGCCCTCCGAGTTCGCCACCACCGTGGGCTCGCCGCCTTCCAGGACGGACACGACGGAGTTAGTGGTCCCTAGGTCGATGCCGACCGCACGAGCCATGTGAGAAACCCTTTCGAACTTGACTGATGGCCACTCAACCTCGGAGGCGACTATACCGATCCGTCAACCCAGGACTTGAGTAGACCCCGCTCAACCTTCTGCCAGGCTCAACAGCGGAACGGCCTTCGATGTTCCCGGCCAGCGCGCTCCCCGTCCGCAGTCTGGATGCAGACTGCTGTTTCCGGGCCTGGAAAACATGCAGTCTGCATCCAGACTGCTGTTCAGTGCCGGACATGAGGCGGAGCCCGGGCTTGATCCCAACGCTGGGCGCGCCGGCTGACGGTGACCAGGCACGCACGAGAAGTAGTGCCTGTTGTCGTAAACGTCCGTTGCATTGACATCTTCCTTAAGGCAAACCTAGCCTATGCGAGGCTAGGCTAATCACACTAACGAACAAATCGAGGTGCGATGTCGCCTAGATCAGTTACCGGGCAAGGTCGCAAAGCGTCACTGACTAGGGGCTCCTTGCGCCGATGGGGGCGCCGCGCCGTGTCACGCCAAGTCAGGTCATGGGTCGCCGCAAGTGTCGTGGTGTGCACCGCCGTTGCGCCGGCGGCCTGCAGTCGGTCCAGTGAGCCAACTCAGGGCAGCCTGCCTGCTACCGAGGTGAAGATTGCGCTGTCGGATGCCGGCTGCGAGCCGCAACCGGCCAGCGTGCCCGCCGGCCCGGTGAAGTTCGCGATCATCAACGCCGGATCGTCGCGAGTTACCGAGGTAGAGCTCCTCCACGACGGCAGGATCCTCGGGGAAAAGGAAGGCATCAAACCCGGTTCGTCGGGTGACCTGGTGCTGCGCCTCCAGGGCGGCGGCGCCTACAGCATCCACTGCGCCGGCGGCGCGAAGAACAGGTGGGATTTCACCGTCACGGATCGCTCCGGGCATCCGGATACCGCCACCGCAAACACCTCGCTGGTAGCGGCCACCCAGGCCTATCACGACTATGTCGTCAGCGAGGCGGACCAGTTGGCGGCCACCACCAAACAGTTCACCGACGCAGTACGCGCCGCAAACATGGATGCGGCCAAACAGGCTTATCCGGTGGCACGGGTGCATTACGAAAGAATCGAGCCGGTGGCCGAGAGCTTCGGGGACCTGGACCCGAGCATCGACGCTCGCATTGACGACGTCACCAATCCGGCTGACTGGACCGGCTTCCACCGCCTTGAGAAGGCCCTGTGGCAGGACAAGACGCTGGACGGGATGAGTCCCATCGCCGACAAGCTCGACGCCGACCTGGCCTCGCTCAAGTCCAAGGTCGCCGGTGAGAGTTTCCAGCCGGCGCAACTGGCCAACGGGGCCGGCGAGCTGCTCAACGAGGTCTCGACGACGAAGGTGACAGGTGAAGAGGAGCGGTACTCGCACACCGACTTGTGGGATTTCGCAGCCAACGTCGACGGCGCACGTAAGGCCTTCGACCTACTCAAACCGGCCGTAACGGCCAAGGACGCGGAGCTGGCCCAGCAGGTGGATGCCCGCTTCGCAGACGTGGCCGACAAGCTGTCGAAGTACCGGCAGGGCGACGGCTACGTCGACTACAGCACAGTTCCTGACGACCAGCGCCGCCTGCTGGCCAATTCGGTCAACGCGCTGGCCGAGCCGATGTCCAAGGTCGCAGCGGTGGTGGTGGTCTGAGATGGATCCTGCGTTGGCTGGCAGGCTGTCGCGGCGCCGCCTGCTGGGCGGCGTCGCGGGGCTCGGCATCATCAACGCTGCTGGCGTCGGGCTTGCCGGCTGCGCCAGCAACGCGGCCACCACCTCCAACCAGATCGTTGCCTTCCACGACGCCCACCAAGCCGGGATCACCACCGACATCCAGGACCGCCTGGCCTTCGCTGCGTTCGACCTCACGACCACCCGCCGCGAGGATCTCCAGAGACTGCTCAAGACCTGGACGGCGGCGGCGGAGGCCATGACCCGGGGCGCCATGGTTCCCGGCGACTCACACGCCGATGAGATGCCCCCGGCCGACACCGGTGAAGCCGTCGGCCTGCCACCCACACACCTGACCGTGACCGTCGGGTTCGGCCCGTCACTGTTCGACGGCCGCTTCGGGCTGGCTCCCCGCCGGCCGGCGGCGTTGGTCGACCTCCCGCCGCTGCCCGGGGAAATGCTCGACCCGGCACGCTCGGGAGGCGACATCGGCATCCAAGCTTGCGCCAACGACCCCCAGGTCGCGTTCCACGCGGTGCGCAACCTGGCCCGGCTGGGCCGCGGCACCGTGGTCACCCGGTGGACCCAGCTCGGTTTCGGTCGCACCTCCGCCACCGGGGCCGAGCAGCAGACACCACGCAACCTGATGGGCTTCAAGGATGGCACCCGCAACATCCGCAGCGACGACTCGACGGCCCTGGACAAGCACGTCTGGGTCGGCGCTGAGGCCGGACAGGAGTGGATTCGCGGCGGCAGCTACCTGGTGGCGCGCCGGATCCGGATGTTCGTCGAGACCTGGGACCGCGACCGGCTCAGCGACCAGGAGGCGGTGTTCGGCCGCGCGAAGTACACCGGTGCCCCGCTGAGCGGGAAAGCCGAGTTTGAAGCCCCTGACTTCGCGGCCAGAACGGCCGGTGGCGAGCTGACCATCCCGGACAACGCGCACATCCGGCTGGCGGCGTTTGAAAACAATGACGGACTGCGCATCCTGCGCCGCGGGTACTCCTTCACCGACGGCATCGACACGCGAACCGGCACACTGGACGCAGGGCTGTTTTTCATCAGCTTCCAGAAGGATCCAACGCAGTTCATCACTCTGCAGCGCAAACTCGGCAGCCAGGATGCGCTCAACGAGTACATCCGCCACGTCGGTTCCGCGCTGTTTGCCTGCCCCCAGGGAGTCCCGGACCCGTCCAGGTACTGGGGACATGCGCTGTTCGAGGGCTGACGATGGGCGCGGTGACCTGCCAGCAGTGCCGTGAACTCGCCGCAGAACTGGCGCTGAACGTGCTTCCCGCCCGCCAGCGCGTCGGAGTCTTGGCGCACCTGGACGCCTGCACTGGTTGCCGCGACACGGTATCCGCCATGACCGAGACCGCCGACCGGCTGGTGGAGCTGCTGCCTGGCGCCGAACCGCCCGTTGGCTTCGAACATCGGGTGCTGACCGCACTGGCACCATCATCGAGGCGCGCGCGGCGGCGATGGGTGCCCGCAGCCGCAGTGCTGCTTGCCATCGCACTGGCCGGCAGCGGGTGGATCGTTGGCCGCTCGTATCACGATGTGCCACCACCCGAGAGCGACTCGCAAGCCGGCTTGCGGACCATCATGTTCGCACCACTGACCGCAGGCGGTCGTCAGGTTGGCCACGCCTACGTCTATCCCGGGCAAGCTTCCTGGATCTACCTGTCCCTAGACGGCGCTGCCGGCGCCGTCGACAACACCATCGGCGGCACCATCCGCTGCGAGTTGGTTCGCCACGACGGCTCGACCACACCGGTGGGCAGCCTCACGCTCACCCCCCAACACCGGACATGGGCAACCCCCGTCACTGTCGACCGTGACACCCTCGCCACCGCCAGGTTGATCAACGGCAGCGGCCATACCGTCGCCACCGCCCATTTCAACTAGCTGGGCCGCCCGCAGTCTGGATGCAGAAGGCGGTTTCAGGGCCCCGGATTACCGCGTTCTGCATCCAGAACGCAGTTCAGGATCCGGGATCAAGTCGAGCAGGTGGTCGAAGTCTCCGTTCTTGGCGCCGGCGATGAAGGCGGCCATCTCGTGCTGGTCGAAGACGAGGGTGCGGGCCTTGCCGCACGGGGGGGCGATCCTCGGAGATGCGCTGTGCCGTGTCGGTTGCGACGTACACCACGTCGCCGTCGAAGTCGTGCGGGAACTCGAAGATGACGAAGTCGTCGGAACCGGGCAACGCTCCAGCGCTGGCGGGCAGGATGGGAATCGTCACCAGTTTTCCTAAGCGCACGACATCTCGGCCACCTACCAGCGTACGGATCATGTCCTCGGTCATCACAGCCATTAAGCCTTGACGGTCGTCCTCGCCGAGCCGCTGCTGGCAGCACCCGCAGGCACCGGCGGCTCCCCACCTCCCGCGCTCCTTTCAGCGAATCAAGCTCGAACCCGCGCGGCCCGATTGACCGGTTTATCGCGCGGGCAGTTAGACCGGTCGGTCTACCATCTGGCTACTACCGAGTAACTAGCCGTAGCCTGGACGCCGTGATGGCAGCACGACTAGTGATCGGCCTGGGGCTGACGCTCCTCACGCTCATCCTGGCCGGGCAGCGAATGCGGTGGCTGTACGCCCTGATCCATTCCGGGCAGCCGGACCACGGCCGCACCGAGGACCTGGGCGATCGGCTGCGGACCCAGCTGACCGAGGTATTCGGGCAGCGGCGGCTGCTGAAATGGACGATTCCCGGCCTCGCGCATTTCTTCACCTTCTGGGGCTTCGTCATCCTGCTCACGGTCTACATCGAGGCCTACGGGGCGCTGTTCAATCCGAACTTCGCCATCCCGCTGATCGGGCACTGGGCTGTGCTGGGCTTCCTGCAAGACGTCATCGCGCTCGCGGTACTGGTATCGATCATTGCGTTCGCGGTCATGCGGGTCCGGCAGGACCCGGAGCGCAGGCAGCGGTCGTCACGCTTCTACGGTTCGCACACCGGCGGCGCGTGGCTCATCCTGTTCATGATCTTCAACGTGATCTGGACGATGTTTTTGTTCCGGGGCACGGCGGTGAACGTCGGCACCTTCCCCTACCTGTCGGGAGCGTTCGTCTCCCGGGGAGTCGGCGCGCTGCTCGCACCGCTGGGCCCGGGGATCAACCAGCCGCTGGAGACCGCGGCCCTGCTCGCGCACATCGGCGTGATGCTGGCCTTCTTGATGATCGTGCTGTACTCCAAGCACCTGCACATCTTCGTCGCCCCGATCAACGTCGCGGCCAAGCGAATGCCCAAGGCGCTGGGCCCGCTGCTGCCGATGGAGTCGCGCGGCAAGCCGATCGACTTCGAGGATCCCGACGAGGACGACATCTTCGGCCGCGGCAAGATCGAGGACTTCACCTGGAAGGGCATGCTGGACTTCGCGACCTGCACCGAATGCGGTCGCTGCCAGAGCCAATGCCCGGCGTGGAACACCGGCAAACCGCTGTCCCCCAAGCTCGTCATCATGGATTTACGCGACCACCTGTTCGCCAAGGCGCCCTACCTCATCGGTGATCAGCAGGTCCCGGAAGATGTCGACGTGCTGGCACTGGCTGCCGGCAACGGGCACCATGTGCCCGAGTCCGGGTTCGGCCGGGTCCCCGGATCAGGTCCGGAGCAGGCCGCCCGCCCGCTGGTGGGTACTGCCGAAACCGGCGGGGTGATCGACCCGGATGTGCTGTGGTCGTGCACCACCTGCGGTGCCTGCGTGGAGCAGTGCCCCGTCGATATTGAACACATCGATCATATTGTCGATATGCGCCGCTACCAGGTGATGATCGAGTCGGAGTTCCCCACCGAGCTGGGCACGCTGTTTCGCAACCTGGAGAACAAGGGCAACCCGTGGGGGCAGAACCAGTCGGCCCGGATGGATTGGGCCAAGGGCCTGGACTTCGAGGTCCCGCAGCTGGCCGAGGAGACGCTGCCCGACGACGTGGAGTACCTGTTCTGGATCGGCTGCGCCGGCGCCTATGACGACAACGCCAGACGGACGGTGCGGGCGGTCGCCGAGCTGCTGCACCGCGCCGGCGTCAACTATGTGGTGCTCGGAGACGGCGAGACGTGCAACGGTGACCCGGCCCGGCGGTCAGGCAATGAGTTCTTGTTCCAGATGCTCGCGCAGCAGAACGTCGAGGTGCTCAACACGGTGTTCGAAGGCCGCGGGCCGGGCCGCCGCAAGATCGTGACGACCTGCCCGCACTGCTTCAACACGCTGGGCCGCGAGTACCCGCAGCTCGACGGGCACTACGAGGTGGTGCACCACACGCAGCTGCTCAACCAGCTGGTACGGGAAGGCAAGCTGACGCCTGTCCCGGGTGGCCCTGGTGATGAGGGCCCGGCCGTGACCTATCATGACCCGTGCTACCTGGGCCGGCACAACGAGGTGTACTCGCCGCCGCGCGAGCTGGTCGGCGCGTCCGGTGCGCAGCTGACCGAGATGCCGCGCCACGCCGACCGGGCGATGTGCTGTGGCGCCGGGGGTGCGCGGATGTGGATGGAAGAGCGCATCGGCAAGCGGGTCAACGAGGACCGGGTCGACGAGGCGATCGCCACCCAGACCTCCGCGATCGCCACCGGGTGCCCGTTCTGCCGGATCATGCTCAGCGACGGCCTCACCGCCCGCGAGGCCGAGGGCACCGCCGGCAAGACCACCGAGGTCCTTGACGTCGCCCAGCTCTTGCTCACCAGCGTCAAGCGAGGGGACAAGCCGGCCGGCTGAACGAGGTCAGCGCTGGTTGGGCTCGGGCGGGGTGCGGCGGGTGTCGGTGCGCTGGAAGTTGAGGTATGCCCGGGATGGCGTGGGTCCCCGCTGGCCCTGGTAACGCGATCCCACGCCGGCGCTGCCGTAGGGATGCTCGGCCGGGCTGGACAGCCGGAACAGGCACAGCTGACCGATCTTCATTCCCGGCCACAGTGTGATCGGCAGGTTGGCCACGTTGGACAGCTCCAGGGTGATGTGACCGGTGAAACCGGGGTCGATGAATCCGGCTGTGGAGTGCGTCAGCAAGCCGAGACGGCCAAGGCTGGAGTTGTGTGTCGGGATGAAGGTCGGTCCGGCGAGGAACAGACCATCTTGCGCATCGACCTGGATACAGCGGACCGGGCGCGTCGGCACGGGACGGACGTCGACGATGGCGCGGAAGCGCTCTACCGGGCCGTCCGCCAGCCTGGCAACCTTGCGTTCCAGCCGGAAAACACTCAAGTGCGGCGTGAACGTCACCTGAAATGCCACGCCGCGATCGACGCCGCCGACGGTCACCGTCTTCTTCCGCTTGACCGGGCGCAATCCGAGACTCGCAGCCAATTCGAGCACAGCGTCGGCGAGAGTCTCCTGAATGCTGACGAACTCGCAGCGTCCCAGGGTGTCGACGTAGCCGGCAGGATCCATCAGTCCTTGCAGCAGTGCCAGCCGTTGCGGCACGGCCGAGCGCAGGTAGAGCTGCGGCACGTGCTTATTACCGAGCAACCCGAGGCTTTGTAGCACCCTCGACGGCGAGTCGTCGCCCCGCGAGACGGCGCCGATGCGGAACCTTCCCCCACCCACATCGCGGATGCGGTAACCGGCCCGTCGAATCTCGTCGAGTATCTGCTCGTCGCCCGCGCCGCGCGCGATCTCGGCGCAACTGCTGATTCCGCGTTCCAGCCAGACGCCGAGCATGTACGGATCGAGCGGTAACGGCTGCTCGGGGTATTGCACTGCGGCGGCCAGCGCGACGTGGTGGTTGTACCTGTTCTGGATCTGCAGCGATCTGGCCAGCTCAGCTGTCGTGCGGACGGCCGCGCGACCGCCGTGCATACGAGCCGACCTCGTGGTGGTCGACCAGAGATGCTCGGCGTCGGCGACGATGCTCTGGCCGTCTGAAAACAGCACTTCGTAGCAGGTATGACCCAGCATCGCCTCGGTGGCGGCGACCACGCGGCAAGCCCTGCCGTCAAGGCCGAACACTTCGTCGTCAACCCGTAGCTCGGCCATCGTCTGCCAGCCCTGCGGGGTGGGGATCGGGGTGTCGACCGCGAGAGCCTTTCCCTCGAGGCGCCCAGCCAGGTCATCGGGCAGGGTGATCTGCTCGAACGTCGAGCCGAGCACGAACTCGCCCGGGTGAAGCACGAACGGCTCGTCACCCTCGGGCTCGACCAGCGAGGTCAGCTCGTCTTGTTGCAGCGACGGGTCGATGTGGGTGTAGCGGGTGTTGACGAAGACTCTGAAGAAGCGGTCCAGTCGCACGTCGATGCTGGAGGGCTGGAGCAGCTTGTCGTCGAACGGGTCAACGGCCAGGCGTCCAGCGTCGATCTCGGCCCGCAGGTCACGGTCGGACAGCAGCACGGCGTCACACTAGCTAGCCGGACCCGCTTGACCGCGCGGGTGCCTTGGCAGAGCCGCCACCCATGCTAAGCTCAGCGCTACTGCGGGTGTAGTTTAATGGTAGAATGAGAGCTTCCCAAGCTCTAGACGCGGGTTCGATTCCCGTCACCCGCTCTCACACACAAACCCAGCTGAAGCAATATTCGAGGGACCTGAGCCTTTGTCATTCATGACTAACCATTCTCCGTGTGCTGTTAGCAGGTTCTAACTCACTTGTCGGGGAAGCGTGAGGTTCCGTCGCTCTTCGGCAGTTGGTCGACGAGAGACGCGGTGGTGAGCATTGGCCACAAATTGCTCGATACTCATGGCCGCATTCCATAGCCGACTGGTCCCTCCCCGTGAAGCAGAGGTGATCGCCTGGCGTCCGGATACTAGGACACGCTTTCGACTCCTTTGAGGCAGACGACAATGACCTCGACGCCGGATTCAGTGCCCAGACGCGAACGGTGGATCAGTGTCCGGCGGACTGCGCGTAGGGCCGGAGCGGCGGTTCTGCGGGCACCTTCTCCCCCAGCACGACTCCGAGGTTGGGTTGCGCGGTGAGGAATGCGATGCCGGTGGTGGCGTCGATTGGGTTGATGCCCTCGGCGTAGAGCTGGCCGCACACGGCGTTCGCTACTCGGGTCAGGTCGACCTGACCAGGATGAGCCAGGGCGTCCATGACGATTCCCAGCTCAGCGGCGTCGAACAACGACTGGATGTGGTCGACCGGTCGGCCTGGGCACTTGTCCTGGACGTAGACGTTTCCGCGCCCGTTGCCGGGGATGAAGAAGGACTTCTTTGCGTCGAATACTACGTCGGTGGTACTGCCGATGGCCGTGTAGACCGGGCCGGCCGGCATGGGCTCGCTGTTCAACGCGGTCATGAACTTGGAGCCCACGCGGAACTGCCAGGCGGGGCGGATACAAGAGGTCACGCAGAAGATGTTGCCTGCCCTGATTGGCTCCTTCGATGGTGACGACGTGATCAACGTTGGCGCGCACGTCCGGCCACCATCGAACCGCCCATCGTGCCTCCATCGATCCCTGGCTGTGGCCGACCAGCGAGACGGGGCGGCCGGTCTGTTGATGGATCCAGCGCACGGCTGCCACGGTGAACTCCGTGTTGGTCTGTACGTCGCCCAACAGGCGGTCGGGGACGTTGATGGTGCACCAGTCGAAGTTCGCGTTGGACAGCACGACGCCGAGCCCCTTGGCGTAGGTCTCGGTGCCCCACAGACCGGTTCCGGCCCCCAGCAGCACCACCTGCTTGTCCGGATGGTGAAACCCGTGGGCATACCAGCGCACTGGCCAGCACCGCCGGAGACGTCTGCAGCGCCGGTCCGGGGTCTGCTGCGTTCGCGGGACCGGCGAGCATCGCCAGTACCGCGGCTGCCGCCAGGGCGACCCCCACGAACCGGCGAACCCACGGTGCGCTCCAGCGCCGCAGGAGGCGAAGTGTCGGCATGAGCTGCTGGGCGACGGATGCTCTCGGGCGGACTTGTCGTGGTGTCGTCATGGCGGTGCCCTCCGCGGGGCGTCGTGTTCTGGCCGCCCCCACTGGCGGCGAACCACATTTCCCTAGCCGAGGCTTCGACTGCCCAGCCCGCCATCTAGAGAGCTCTGCTCCTACGTCCGCCCAAACGGGCGAATCAACCAGACGGCGCAACGAGCGCGGAGCAGCGGTTTTCGAGCCACCAACCTGCCAAAGGGAGTCTCCGACGAAACTCACTTTGGGATGGCCTCAGGAAGAGCTGACAGGTGAAAGTGAAATACCGGGAACTCGTCAGCAGAAGTTCGATATTAGCCGGATCCTCGTGCACCGCGTGAAGTCAGGGACCACCGACAACAGCAGATAGAAGTTTTCATTGCCGTCCATAAGACGCTTTTAGCACACGGTGCGTTACGGACTGCACTCTTGCCCGGGGGCACCTGCCGCAACAGTCCGTCGTGCCACACGCGTGCCACAAGCCGGGGTCAGTAACGGTCAATAGGGGTTACTCCTGACCACGGCTGACCGCAGGTCAAGCCTGGGACCAGGGCACCATTTGAGGGTTCCCAAGCTCTAAACGCGGGTTCGATTCCCGTCACCCGCTCCATTACAAAGGCCCAGGTTACAGATTGTTCTCTGTGGACCGGGGCCTTTGTGATTGCAGTCAACTTTTATCGGCGTGCTGTCTGCGTGCTGTTAGCCGGCTGGTACTAGAACGCCAGACGTACCGTCGTCTTCGCCGTCATCCGACTCTTTGGCTGTACTGCCGTTGCCTTCGATGAGTGCACTGAGCTTGTCGGCGATGGCCTGGTCTACCTGGGCGACGCGTGGTAGATCAGCGCGGCGCGAGAACTGTCCTGACCCATCCGCGCCGCTGGCCGGCTTTACCGGCCCGCTCGTCCCGCGCCTCTGCCTCCGGCCCGGCGCGGCCGGCGGGCCTCAGCCGGCCACGCTCGGCTGCCTGGCCGATAGACTCCCAGTGTGGATCTCCGGACGCCATCGCTTACCCTGCGGGTTCCGGTGCCGGAGGACATTGATGCAATCCTTGCCATCCACGCCGATCCACGCGCCTGCACGCACAATCCGTCAGACGCGATCACCAGCCGCGCCGATGCGGAAGAGTTGTTCCGCCGGTGGCTTGGGCAGTGGCAGCGCCACGGCGCGGGATATTGGACCATCCACGCCACCGACGGCGAGGAGTTATTCGGTTTCTGCGGCCTGAAATTCGTAGAGCTGCACTCCCGGCGGGTATTCAATCTTTTCTGTCGACTCGCGCCACAGCACTGGGGACGCGGTATCGGGGGTGAGGCTGCCAGCGCAGCCGTGCGGTGGGCACGCTCGCACTGGCCTGAGGTACCGATCATTGCGCGAGTGCGGCCAGCAAATCACGCCTCGCGCAGGCTGGCGCAACGATGCGGCCTCCACCGCGCCGCCGAACTTGATACGGACGGCGAGGACGGCATCGACTGGTTGTTTGTCACCGGCTGGTAGCTAGCCCGTCTAACGCAGATATCCACACCAAGCGGGCTCTGCCCGCGCCCGGCACCGCTTCGGAGATCAGCGGCGGAGCGGCGGGTGGATCCGCCACGAGAGAAGCAACACCGGCGCGGAACTCTCCGCGGATGCGGGTAGATGATTGCCTTAAAGGTGAGTGCGTATGAAGGTTTCTGCCCCGAAGGCTAAGGGACACGTAATCTGACGTTCCACCCACTCCCACTGTTGCCACCGGTGCGAATCGGGAGCGACCCTGGTAAACCAGGGTCAATAACGGATACCTGTGACCCCGCCCGGCCACAGGTCGAGGCGCCTGACGGCGCCGTGAACACAGTCTTCAAGCTGGCTATGCGAGTTCACCTCCAGTCGTCCGCTCACGTACTTTTGGGTAACACTACGATCACCAAGGTGATGACTTGGGGACCGCGGAGAAGGTTCTTCTCAGCCAACAGCAAGGCCTCGTCTCGATGAGTGATCACTTGGATGTCCTTGCCGATGACGTCGTTGAACGTGCACTGGTCGTGGTGGCGCACCCCGATGACGCTGACTTCTGGGCCGGTGGGACCGTGGCCCGCTGGTCTGCGATCGGGATCACGGTGACCTACCTGGTCTTGACCGACGGGGACGCCGGTGGCTTCGATCCCGCGCCGCCGCGCGCAGACACCCCGCGGATCCGACGATCAGAACAACAGGCCGCCGCACACATCCTCGGCGTCCACGACATCAGATTCCTGGGACTCGTCGAGGGGACTCTCACCCAGAGTATGGAGCTACGCCGCCAGATTGTACGGGTGATCCGTCAGGTACGCCCCCGACGGTTGCTGACATGGAGCCCTGAATGGAACTGGGCCAGATTCCGCACGAGCTGCCATGTTGACCACCGGGCGACCGGCGAACTCACCTTGACTGCTGCCTACCCCGACGCTGGCAACCCCTTCGCCCATCCCACACTCCTCGATCATGAAGCGCTGCATCCATGGACGGCACAGGAGATCTGGATGCTCAACGCCCCACAGCCCAACCATTTCGTTGACGTCACCGACACCTTCGACCAAAAGATCGAGGCCCGTCGCGCCCACCTCAGCCAAACCGGGCACCGCGACCAACTAGCGACCGAGATACGACACCGAATCGAACCGAACACCGCTGCGGCAGGCTTCGCGCCAGGCCGTCTCGCGGAGGCGTTTCACGTAGTGCATAACAGATACCAAGGAGAACGTAAGTAGTTAGACTTTGAGTGCTGAGTGTGATTGAATGTCGCTGTGCGTG
>DASUVX010000026.1:0-51064 GCA_036378735.1 Pseudonocardiaceae bacterium
GCTGAGCCCTGGGGGACCGATTCCGCAGTACACGGCTCGTTGGCCATCGACACCGCGGCCGCTGAGGCTGCGCGCATCGACAGCAGAACCGCGATGCGCTCACCGATCGCACCCCAACACTTCACCCAACCACCACGTACCGACTCGCTCACCCATGACGAGCTTCATCCAGACGAGCTTCATCCACTGGCCCGCATCGTCACCTTGCATCCGCACAGCTACAACGAGGCCCGGCCCATCGGGGAACGCTTCCGCGAAGGCAATCCGGTGATCATGAACTTGACCGCGATGGAGGACCGGGACGCCAAGCGGCTCGTCGACTTCGCGGCTGGGTTGGCTTTCGCCCTGCGTGGCTCCATCGACAAGGTCACCAGCAAGGTCTTTCTGCTCTCGCCGCCCGACATCGACGTGTCCGCCGAGGACAGGCGGCGCATCGCCGAGGGTCGCTTGTTCAACTAGTGCGGTCGGGGGCCCCGCCTCGCCAACGCGTAGTCACCGGTGGCAGAGTGTCTGAAGTGGATGTGGCCCGGTACGTCGTGTACTACCTGTTGTTCTTCTTCTGGCTGCTGCTCACAGCGCGTATCGTCGTCGAACTCGTTCGGTCTTTCGCGCGGAGCTGGCAGCCGGTCGGGGGGGTCGCGATCGCCTTGGAGTCGGTCTATACCATGACCGACCCTCCGGTCCGGGCGCTTCGCCGGGTGCTCAAACCCATCCGGATCGGGGGCGTAGGGCTGGACCTGTCCATTATGGTTCTGTTGCTCGTGGTGTTCATACTCATGCGAGTGGTGGATCCGAGATAGCGACACCAGCCGTGGGCGGTGCCCAGGGCTGCTACTCGCAGTGATGCAGGACCCAGTGGTGCAGGACCAGTGATGCAGGACCCAAGTGGTGTGCCCGGTATGTGCATAGTCGTCGAGGAGTGCGTGAGGTGATCCAATGCCGTTGACCCCCGCCGACGTTCACAACGTCGCGTTCAGTAAGCCGCCGATCGGCAAGCGGGGCTACAACGAGGACGAGGTGGACGCCTTCCTCGACCTTGTTGAAGCCGAGCTGGCTCGGTTGATCGAGGAGAACAATGATCTCCGTAACCAGGTTGAGCAGCTTGATCAGCAGCTGCGCGCTGAGCCGGTCGACACCGGTCGCAACCTGCGTCCGCTGGAGCCGCCCCGTCCGGTGATGGCCCCGGTGCCACCGCCGATGATGGAGCAGACGTCGCCCGGCGGCGACCATCACGTGCAAGCGGCCAAGGTGCTGGGCCTTGCCCAGGAGATGGCCGATCGGCTGACCGGCGAGGCCAAGGCCGAGGCAGACGGGATGTTGGGCGAAGCGCGGACCAAGTCCGAGCAACTGCTGTCCGATGCGCGGGCGAAGGCCGACGGCATGGTCAACGAGGCCAGGACCCGGGCCGAGACCATGCTCAACGATGCTCGTACCAGGGCCGAAACCCTGGATCGGCAGTCTCGTGAAAAGGCGGCGTCGCTGGAGCGCGACGCGGCGCGCAAGCACAGCGAGATCATCGGCTCGATCAGCCAGGAAAAGAGCGTCCTGGAGAAGAAGATCGACGAACTGCGCACGTTCGAACGTGAGTACCGCACCCGTTTGAAGACCTATCTGGAGTCACAGCTTCGGGAACTGGACGGCCGGACTACCGCCGCGCCGGCCGACGCGGTGCGCGGCCAAGGCTTCGTGACGTCCGGGTTCGGCGCGCGTGCCGAAGCCGGTAGCTGACTCGACCGGCTGTGCGCCTCGCGATAATTCTGCTGCTGGCGGCAGTGGGCTTTCTCGTTGCCGCCCTCCGCGCAGGACATGCTGGTCTGGCGTGGGGTTCGGTCGTCCTCAGTGGGGTGGCCGCAGCGATGATTTTGCGACGGTGGCGGCGATCGTGGCTGCAGCTTCAGGATTCGCCCGATGATCAGCTGGTCCTCCTGGAGGACGAGCCGATCACGGATGCCGAGACGGGCGAAGTAACGCGTGCGCCCGCTTCGGTGACCGCAGTCGGGAACACTGAGGCAGGTTCAGCGTCCGCACAACAGCGCGTCGCGCCTGGTCCGGTCGAGGATGAGGAGACCGAGGGCGATGACGGCGAGCCGGGGGAAGAGGACACCGACGCCGCGGATCTGCTGATGATCTACGAGCTGGCCGATGAGGTCCTCGTGGTCGATGAACAACCGCGGTATCACCTTGCCCGGTGCCGGTGGCCCGACCAAGAGCGTGCTGAACGGCTGCCGGTGCGCGAGGCCAGGCAGTTGGGTTTTACTCCCTGTGATCGGTGCCGGCCGGATACCATCCTGGCGCGCAAGTTCCGCGCCGGGCGCGCGACGACCACCGCAGCAGCAGAGCCCGGCAAAAGTCAGTAGCTGCTGCCAGGTATCCTGGGCGTACAGGCACTGATCCGGCTATCACCGGGGAGCCTCCGGAAGAAAAGGGCGTACCCGCGGGTGGCCCCCAGTAGAACCGGACGGGTCCGGCCCGTTATCGCCGGCCAATGAGAGGCCGCCCGTTGTGCGGGTGGCAAGCGGGGTGGTACCGCGGTCGGCAGCGTAGCTGCTGGTCGTCCCCGTGCAGGAACCTGCACAGGAGTACACGCCGCCATGGTCTATCCCAAAGTTCCGGCAGAGCCCGTTACCGCTGCGCCGCGTTTCCCTCAGCTGGAAGCCGCCGTCCTGCGGTACTGGGAAGCGGACCAGACCTTCCCCGCGTCGGTAGCCGCCCGCCCGGCCGGCGAGAACGGTTCGAACGAGTTCGTCTTCTACGACGGCCCGCCGTTCGCCAATGGTCTGCCACATTACGGCCACCTGCTGACCGGCTACGTCAAGGACGTGGTGCCGCGCTACCAGACGATGCTCGGCCACCGGGTCGAGCGCCGGTTCGGCTGGGACTGCCACGGCCTGCCCGCTGAGGTGGAAGCGGAACGGCAACTCGGCATCAAACACAAGTCCGAGATCGAACGGATGGGCGTGGCGGAGTTCAACGCCGCCTGCCGCGCCTCGGTACTGCGCTATACCCAGGAGTGGCGCGATTACGTGACCCGGCAGGCCCGTTGGGTCGACTTCGACAACGACTACAAGACGCTTGACCTGGACTACATGGAAAGCGTCATGTGGGCCTTCAAGACGCTCTGGGACAAGGGGCTGATCTACCAGGGCTTCCGGGTGCTGTGGTACTGCTGGCGGTGCGAGACGCCGCTGTCCAACACCGAGACCAAGATGGACGACGTCTACCGCAACCGGCAGGATCCCGCGGTCACCGTCGGCCTGCGGTTGTCCGCCCCGGGGTCCGCGCTGGACGGTGTGCTGGCGCTGGTCTGGACCACCACCCCATGGACACTGCCGTCAAACCTGGCGGTGGCGGTGCATCCGCTCCTGAGGTACGTCACCGTTGACGCGGGTGGCGAACGCTACCTGATCGCCGAGGACCGGGTAGCGGCCTATGCCCGGGAATTCGGTGACCAGCCGGTCGTGGTGGGCCGGTACGACGGGGCTGAGCTGTTGGGCCTTCGCTACATCCCACCGTTCGACTTCTTCGCGGGCAGGGCCAACGCCCACCAGCTGCTACCCGCCGACTACGTCACCACCGACGAGGGCACCGGACTGGTGCACCTGGCCCCGGCCTTCGGAGAGGAGGACAAGGCCGTCACCGATGCGGCCGGTATCGACGCGGTGGTGCCAGTCGACTCGGCCGGGCAGTTCACTGCCGAGGTGCCGCCCTACGCCGGTATCCAGGTGTTCGACGCCAACCGGGCGATCATCCGGGACCTGCGCCACGGTGCGCCCTACGTCGGCGGCGTGCTGCTGCGCCAGGAGAGCTACGAGCATCCGTACCCGCATTGCTGGCGCTGCAACAACCCACTCATCCAGCGCGCGGTGTCCTCGTGGTTCGTGGCCGTGACCCAGTTCCGGGATCGAATGGTGGCGCTGAACCGCGAGATCACCTGGGTTCCGGAGAACGTGGGCACCGGGCAATTCGGCGCGTGGCTGGAAGGCGCGCGGGACTGGAACATCTCCCGCAACCGCTACTGGGGATCGCCGTTGCCGGTGTGGGTTTCCGACGATCCGGCCTCCCCGCGGGTGGACGTCTACGGCTCGCTGGATGAGCTGGAACGCGACTTCGGCGTGCGTGTCACCGACCTGCATCGACCGTTCGTCGATCAGCTGACCCGTCCGAACCCGGACGACCCGACCGGGCGCGCCACCATGCGCCGGGTGCCCGAGGTGCTGGACTGCTGGTTCGAGTCCGGCTCGATGCCCTTCGCGCAGGTGCACTACCCGTTCGAAAACGCCGACTGGTTCGAGCACCACTATCCGGGTGATTTCATCGTCGAATACAACGGCCAGACCCGAGGCTGGTTCTACACCCTGCACGTGCTGGCCACCGCGTTGTTCGACCGGCCGGCGTTTCGCTCCTGCCTGGCGCACGGCATCGTGCTCGGCGACGACGGGCTGAAGATGTCCAAGTCCAAGGGCAACTATCCCGAGGTCACCGAGGTGTTCAACCGGGACGGCTCGGACGCGATGCGCTGGTTTTTGATGTCCTCACCCATCCTGCGCGGCGGCAACCTGGTAGTCACCGAGCAGGGCATCCGGGAGGCCGTACGGCAAGCCCTGCTGCCGCTGTGGAACTCGTGGTACTTCCTGACGCTCTATGCCAACGCGGCGGGTGTTGAGGGCCGGTGGCGGTCGGACAGCCCGGACCTGCTGGACCGCTATGTCCTGGCGAAGCTACACGACCTGGCCACCGAGGTCACCGCGCAGCTGGACCGGTACGACATCGCCGGAGCATGCGCGAGCGTGCGCGGGTTCTGCGACGTGCTGACCAACTGGTACGTGCGCCGGTCCCGGGATCGCTTCTGGGCCGGCGAGCAGGATGCGATCGACACCCTGCACACCGTGCTGGAAGTCACCTGCCGGCTGGCGGCTCCGCTGCTGCCGCTGACCACCGAGGCGATCTGGCGCGGGCTGACCGGGCAGCGGTCGGTTCATCTGACCGACTGGCCCGATGCGGCCAGCCTGCCGGCGGATCGGGCCCTGGCGACGTCGATGGACCGGGTGCGCCAGGTGGTGTCCACCGCACTGTCGTTGCGCAAGGCGCGGGGTTTGCGGGTGCGCCAGCCACTGTCCCAGCTCACCGTGGCCGCGCCCGATGCGGGCACGCTGGCGCCGTTCACCGAGCTGATCCGCGACGAGGTCAACGTGAAGACTGTTGAGCTCACCGACGACGTCGCCGCACACGGCCGCTTCGAGCTCACCGTCAACGCCCGGGTCTGCGGACCCCGGCTCGGCGGGGACACCCAGAAGGTGATCCGGGCGGTCAAGGAAGGTGACTGGGAACGCGGTCCGGACGGGGTCGTGACCGCTGCCGGGATCCCGCTGCTGGACGCGGAGTTCACCGAGCGGCTGGTCGCCGCGGACCCCGCCGAAACCGCTGCATTGCCGGAGGGTTCCGGGCTGGTGGTGCTGCGCACCGCGCTCACTCCCGAACTGACCGCTGAGGGCATCGCCCGTGACCTGGTGCGGGTCGCCCAACAAGCCCGTAAACAGGCGGGCCTGGACGTTACCGACCGGATCGTGCTCACCGTTGATGCACCAGCCACGGTCCTCGCGGCAGCCCGGGAGCATGAGCCGTTCATCACCGGTGAAGTGCTCGCCCAGCGGGTCGAGTACGCCCCCGTGCCGGACGGCTTCGCCGGAGTCGTCGGTGACGGCGTCGAGGTACGCGTCGCCGTCAGACCGGTGAGTGCCTGACCGTGTCCCAGCACCGAAACGCGAGTAGCAGCAGCGGCCCCGCCGCCGCCAGGTGGCGCGAGTTGCTCCAGGCCCGCGCCATTCCCGCCGAGATCCGCGCCGCCGCCCCGCAGGATCCCAGCCGGCACGATCCCGCCCGCTTCGTACCGCCGGTGGTGCCCGAGGACACCCCTTCTCGCCGTGCTGCGCTGCAGCTGCTGGGATCTGAGGGCGGCACCGTGCTCGACGTCGGGTGCGGGGCGGGTGCGGCGGGGCTGGCACTGCTACCCAAGGTGTCGTATCTGATCGGGGTGGACCACGCTGAGGACATGCTGCGGGCCTTCGAACGGGCCTGCACCGAGCGGGGTGTGGCGCACCGCAGCGTGCACGGCCCGTGGCCGGATGTGGCACGGCAGGCCGGCGCTGCGGATGTGGTGGTCAGCCACCACGTCGGTTACAACACTCTGGAGCTGGGGCCCTTCCTGGCAGCGCTAGGTGCCGCCGCGCGCCGCGGTGTCGTCATCGAATTGCACGCCGCCCACCCAGGTGCCTGGCTGGACCCGCTGTGGTTGCAGTTCCACGGGTTGCGCCGGCCGGCACCGGCAACTGCCCAGGATGTGCTGGCGGTCTGCGCCGAGGTGGGCATTCACCCCGAGGTCGAGCATTGGACCCGGTCCGCCCAGCCCCGCCATCCCGAGGCGGAACTCGATTTCTCCATGCGCCGGCTTTGCCTACCGGCGCAGCGCCGAGACGAGGTCGCCGAGGCGGTCGCGAGGCTGGGGCCCCGTCACCGCGATCTGGTCACGATCTCCTGGTCGACCTGACCCCGGCAAGATTGCGGCACGATCGGCGTGAACGGGGTGGAGATCGCGCTCGGGGCGGGCGCTGCGGTGTTGCTCCTGTCGGTGCTCGCCGTGCGGGTCTCCACCAGGCTGGGGTTGCCGTCGCTGTTGCTGTACCTGGCCATCGGCCTGCTGATCGGCGAGGCCGGGCTAGGCGTCCAGTACTCCAATGCCCCACTGACCGCTGCATTGGGTATCGGCGGCCTGGTGCTGATCCTGGCTGAAGGCGGCTTGACCACGCGCTGGTCGGTGATCCGCCCGGCGCTGGGGCCGGGGATCGCGCTGGCCACCGTGGCGGTCGCGGTGAGCATCGGCATCACCGGATGGGTACTGCACTCGGTGCTCGACTTGGACTGGCGCACGGCGCTGTTGTGGGGCGCGGTGCTGTCCTCCACGGATGCGGCCGCGGTGTTCAGCGTGTTGCGGGCACTGAAAGTGCCGGCCCGGCTGGCGGGCGCGCTGGAGCTGGAGTCGGGGATCAATGACGCGCCGGTGTACATCGCCGTGGTGCTGCTCGCGGCGGGTGATCCGCTGCGCTGGTGGACGCCCCTGCTGGTGGGCTACGAACTGCTCGCCGGCGCGCTGGTGGGAGCGGTGCTGGGATTCGCGGGAGCCTGGACGCTGCGTCGCGCGGCGCTGCCCGCGACCGGCCTTTACCCGCTGGCGACCATCGCGGTCTGCGTGCTCGCCTTCGCCGCCGGGCAGGCGGTGCATGCCTCAGGGTTCCTGGCGACCTACCTCGCGGGGCTGGTACTGGGCAATGCGCGCCTCCCGCATCGCGGCGACACCCTGTCCTTCGCCGAGGGGCTGGGCTGGCTGGCGCAGATCGCGTTATTCGTGTTACTCGGTCTGTATGCCTCCCCGGCTCGCTTGCCTGACGTGCTGATTCCCGCGCTGATTGCCGGCGCGGTGCTCGTCGTGCTGGCGCGACCGGTGTCGGTGGCGCTGGCTCTGACGCCGTTGCGGGTGCCCTGGCGCGAGCAAGGTTTCCTGTCGTGGTCCGGGCTGCGCGGGGCGGTACCCATCGTGCTGGCGCTGATCGCGCTGACCCGAGGGTTCCCCGGCGCCCAGCGGCTGGTGGACGTGGTGTTCGTGCTCGTCGTCATCCTGACCGCGGTGCAGGGCATCACGTTGCCCCTGGTCGTGCGATGGCTGGGGCTGTCTCGCCCAGAGCAGAGCCGGGAGATGGAGGTCGACTCCGCGGCGCTGGACGAGATGGACGCGCAACTGCTCCAGGTCACGGTGCCCCCGCTGTCCCGGCTGCACGGTGTGTACCTCTGGGAGCTGAGGCTTCCCATCGGGTCGGTAGTCAGCCTGGTGGTCCGCGATGGGCAGGGATTCACCCCGGAGACGACCACCCGGGTGCAGGCGGGTGATCAGCTGTTGATCGTCACGACCGCTGGTCAGCGGCCGGGGGTTGAGCAGCGGATCCGCGCGGTACACCGAGCCGGCCGGCTGGCCCGGTGGCGCGGGGAGACCGGCGCCTGAGTAGCCCAACCATGATTCGTCACAATGGTCTGGTGAATCCGTCCCAGCACTCCGAGAGCGAGCGGGAGGCCTGCTCGCAGGGCCGACCCAGTGTGCAAGCAGCCGCGGACGACCAGCAGGCCTCCGAGACACCGCCGCGCCGGCGCCGGACCGGTTTGCTGGCTGCTGCCGCTGGTGTAACGCTCGTGCTGGATGTGCTAAGCAAGATCATCGTGGTGGCGGCCCTGGAGGGTCACCCGCCGGTGAAGCTGCTCGACGGCGCGCTGTATCTCGTGGTCTTCCGGAACTCGGGGGCGGCGTTCTCCCTGGGAACCGGATTGACCTGGGTGCTGTCGCTGATCGCCGTCGGTGTCGTGGCGGTGATCATCCGGATGGCGTCCCGGCTGCGCAGCGCCGGTTGGGCGTTCGGGCTCGGTTTGGTGCTGGGTGGTGCGCTGGGCAATCTGGTGGACCGGTTGCTGCGTGCCCCTGGGCCGTTGCGCGGGCACGTGGTGGACTTCCTGTCCCTGCTGGCGCCGGACGGCAGCGTCTGGCCGGTGTTCAACCTGGCGGACTCGGCGATCGTGTGCGGTGGCCTGCTGCTGGTCTTCCTGGCCGCCACTGGTCGGGACGTCGACGGCAGCCGCAGCTCCCGCATGCCTCGCAGCCAGGGAGGCCGGCCATGAGCGAAGTCCGGACACTGCCGGTACCCGACGGCCTGGACGGGATGCGCGTGGACGCCGGACTGGCCCGCCTGCTGGGGTTGTCCCGCACCGCGGTGGTCGGCCTGACCGAGGCTAGCGCGGTGCTGATCGACGGCAACCCAGCTGGCAAGTCAGATCGGCTGGCCGCAGGCGCCTGGTTGGAAGTCACCCTGCCCGATCCGCCGCAGCCGGAGGTTGTCACGGCTGCGCCGGTGGCGGGAATGCAGGTGCTGCACGACGACGCCGATGTGGTGGTGGTCGACAAACCGGTGGGGGTCGCGGCGCACCCCAGCCCCGGCTGGAGCGGCCCCACCGTGCTCGGCGGTCTCGCCGCCGCAGGGATCCAGGTGGCTACTTCGGGCGCGGCGGAACGCCACGGTGTAGTGCACCGGTTGGACGTCGGCACCAGCGGCCTGATGGCAGTCGCCAAATCGGAGCGGGGCTACGCGGCGCTGAAGCGGGCGTTCCGGGATCGCACCGTGGCCAAGCACTACCGTGCGCTGGTGCAAGGCCATCCGGATCCCAGCCGAGGCACCATCGACGCCCCGATCGACCGGCACCCCAAACACGACTGGCGCTTCGCGGTCATGGCCGGCGGCAAGCCCTCGGTGACGCATTACCAGGTGATCGAGGCTTTCCCGGCCGCGTCGCTGTGTGATGTGACCTTGGAGACCGGCCGCACTCATCAGATCCGAGTGCACTTCGCCGCTTTGCGGCACCCCTGCTGCGGCGACCTGACCTATGGTGCGGACCCCGCGCTGGCCCAGCGGCTCGGGTTGGAGCGGCAGTGGCTGCACGCCGCGCGGTTGGGCTTCCCGCACCCTGCTGACGACCGCTGGGTGGAATTCACCAGCCCGGATCCTGACGACCTGCGCCACGCCCTGGACCTGCTGGTCGCGCAGGTGTAGCCGATGCCGCGGCGAGCATGGTGGGTACTGCTGGCGGTGCTTGTCGTGGTGTTCGGCGTCACCACGTGGGTAGCAGGTCAGCGTGACGAGCCGGTCCCGGGCGGCGTACAGCGGCTCGGGCCCGAAGCCGGCGAGCCCGTCGCGGATTATCTGCGGCGGGCCGGTGCATCACTGCCGGCTGGGCACTCGCCGTACTGGGCGCTGGTACAGCTGGACTCCTACCTCACGCCGGACCGCGCCGCCGAGCTGACGCGGGGCGTGCGGCTGTCGCGGGTCGTGTTCCGCGTCCCGCTGCCGCGCGTGCAAACCGCGCTGATCACCCGTGACCTACCGGGGCAGCAGCCGGTGCCTGAACTCGCCGCGGCGCAGCAGTCCGCGGCTGCGGAGCGCCTCGCGGCGTCCCGCGCGGCAGCTGACAACAGGCGCGCAGCCGTTGACGCTGCGGAGGCCGCGCAGTTGCATCACGGCTGCGCATGCGTACTGGCATTGCTCGTGTTCGGCGATGGTGATGCGCTTCGGACGGTGGCTGGCCGCCCCGGTGTTCGGGCAGTGCATGCTGCGCTGGCTGATACATCCATTCAGGACCTGGCCGTCTCCCCGTTGCTGCCCGAGCAGGGTGACATTGCCGGACCCGTGCCCGACGACGGACCGGCGCCGTCTTAAGCACCGGTCAGGGCGCCACGAGCCGGTGCCGGCACGCCCGCTGAAGTGCTCTGTTGTCAGCGTGTGAATCACCGCCGACACCTGTGATTCCTTCACAGCGAAGGGTTGACGATCACCACTTGTCGCATCCCGGAATTGGCACGAGTATTGCTGCATAGCGATGAACGGTCAGCAACAAGGGGGAAACAATGGACGACGGTTACGAGGTGTACTGCATCGCGGATCCGTTGTTCTACGACTCCCTTGCCGGTCATAGTCGAATTGAATCCTTCGATGCCGCTCGGCGTCCGGTACCGCAGGGCTGGGAACGCCGATTCCTGGGCAATTGGGTGGTCATGAACCCGCTGGGCGCAACGGTGCCCGCGCAAGGCTGGAAAGTTCACGCATCGGCTTGCCTCGACAACGCGGACCGTATTCTGGAAACGGTATGGTCATACTGTGTCCCGCGAGGAATCACCTTTAAGTTCCTGGCTTCTCGCAATATCGTTCACATGCAGAATGCGAAGTACGCCCCGCGGGAGTCCAGCGGCAAGTTCGTCACGATTTACCCGGCCGACGTCGACGCGCTCGGCACTATCCTGCACGACCTGGGGGAGGCGCTGGAGGGCGAGCCGGGCCCCTACATCCTCAGCGACCTGCGCTGGAACGAGGGCCCGCTCTATGTTCGATACGGCGGCTTCGCGCTACGGCACTGCCTGTCAGCACGCGGAGACCAGGTACCGGCCATCGAGGACCCGAACGGCGGGTTGGTGCCCGACCGCAGGGATGCAGTGTTCTACACCCCGCCCTGGGTGACCCTGCCAGACCTGTTGGTTCCCCAACTTGCCGCGCGCAACGCCACCACCGTCAAGGAGTTGCCGTACCGCGTCGAGCAGGTCTTGCACTTCTCCAATGGCGGGGGCCTTTACGAGGCAACCGACCAGCGAAGCGGTACCCGGGTGGTGCTCAAGGAAGCCCGCCCGTACGCCGGCCTTGCCGCCGACGGTGCCGACGCGGTCCAGCGCCTGGAGCGAGAGCGGGAAACACTCGAACACCTGGCCGGGATCGAAGGGATACCGGTCGTCCATGATCACTTCACTCTGGGCGAGCACCATTTTCTCGCCCTGGAGTTCATCGACGGAACACCGCTGAACAAGGTCTTTGCCGGGCGGTATCCGATGAACGATCCGGCCGCCGGGCCAGCCGAGTTCGCCGCCTACGCCGAATGGGCGTTGCGGGTGTGCGCTCAGGTGGAAGACATGGTCGCAGCCATTCATGCCCGCGGGATCATTCACGGTGATATCCACCTGTTCAACATTCTCGTTCGGGATGACGGCCGGATCACGCTGATTGACTTCGAGGTCGCAGCGAGGGTTGACGAGGTACGCCGTCCCACGCTGGGTAGTCCCGCGTTCGCGGCACCCCGAGATCGATCGGGGCTCGAGATCGACCGGTACTCGCTGGCCTGCCTGCGGCTTGCCCTATTCCTACCGTTGACCGCACTGATCCGGCTGGACGCCGGAAAGCCGGCGGATTTCGCCGAGGTCATCGCCGAGCATTTCTCGCTGCCGCCCGATTTCCTGGACGAGGCGGTGCGCACGATCACCGGAGTCAGTGGCCGTAACGACGATGCACTCCGGCGGCGGAACACAGCGCTGCCAGCGTTACCAGACGGGACGACCGGGTGGACGGCCGCGCGGGATTCGATCGTCGCCGGCATCTTGGCCAGCGCGACGCCCAAGCGCACTGACCGGCTTTTTCCCGGGGACATCGCACAATTCAGCACTGGCGGCCTCAATATCGCCCACGGTGCGGCCGGTGTGCTCTACGCGCTGTCGGTGACCCGGGCCGCGCGGTATCCCGCGGGGGAGCACTGGCTGCTCGAACGCGCCGCGGCGGCCTCCCGTGGAACGCGGTTGGGCCTGTATGACGGGCTGCACGGCGTCGCGTACGTGCTGGCGGAGCTGGGATACCGGCAAGCCGCCGTCGACCTGATCGAGTTCTGCCTCAGCGAACCGTACGAGCAACTCGGCATGGATTTGTCCGGTGGCCTGGCGGGCATCTCGCTCAACCTTGCCCACTTCGCGGGCTTGGCCGGCGAACCCACGCTGTTCGACCACGCACTGCGCGCCGCCGACATCGTTGCCGACCGCCTCGGCGGTCCGGAAGACGTCGGCATGATCAGCGGCGGAGACCATCTCTACGCGGGGCTTATGCACGGATCGTCGGGACCGGCGTTGATGTTCCTAAGGCTCTACGAGCACACCGGTGACCGCGAATTCCTCGAACTGTCCAAGACCGCGCTACGTCAGGACCTGCGTCGCTGCAAGTTGCGTGACGACGGCTTGATGATGGTCGACGAGGGCTGGCGAACCATGCCCTACTTGGACCGGGGCAGCGCGGGGATCGGCATGATCCTCGATGAGTACCTCACGCACCGCGCTGATGACGGGTTCGCCAACGCTGCGGCCGCCATCCGTCGCGCTGCACAATCGCGGTTCTACATCCAACCGGGCCTGTTCAGCGGCCGGGCCGGAATGATCCTGTACTTAAGCCGGTCGTACCCGCCCGGGCATGCGGTCTGGAACCAGGAGGTCGCCGCACAGATCCGGCGGCTCGGCTGGCACCGCATCGACTACCAAGGCCACCTCGCCTTCCCCGGTGAGCAGCTGCTTCGACTCTCGATGGACTTGGCGAGCGGCGCCGCAGGCGTGCTGCTCGCGCTGGGTGCGGCAGTACACGAGCACCCCGTCGGTCTCCCGTTCCTCAGCGAACCCCGCCAGCCCCCGCCGCACGATGCCCCCGTGCCGACGGCGCTGATGGGCAGGAACGGGTTGGTATCCAGCTCGATCTTCGGAGGGAGGTGAACACGATGGCGCTTCTGGACCTGCAGGCCCTGCAGGTGTCCGCCGAGTACTGCGACGGGCACGACTTTGGCCGCAGCCGCGGCCGCGACTGCGGCAGCGGGCTCAGCCTGCTGCTCTGCGGCTGAGCCGCATTGCCGGGTGGTCCGGGGCAGCCGGCGTTGCCCCGGACCACCCAATGATTTCGGTATCCCCCCTAACAATCTTGTGTACCGCGTGAGTCACCAGGTCATGACGATGATGCGGAGGCCGAGTGAACACTGATCCGGCCGAGGCACCAACATCGCCGCAGGATCCGATGGCCAAGCAAGCGGACCGCTTGCTGTTCTCGACGGGTCGGCGGGGCGGGTGGTGGATCTGGTTGCTGGCGCTGGCCACACTGCTCGGCGCGGGCGCGGAAATCCTGCTGCCCACCGCGCTCGGTCACGTCCTCGATGCGCTGCCCGGTGGACGCCACCTCACCTCGGGTCTGCTGGCATGCACGGGTCTGATCGCCACCATGGTTGCCGCGAGGGTGGTCGGTGACATCGCCATCGGGACGAGCAACGCCCGGTGCACAGCGTGGCTGCGCATGACGCTGGTCCAGCATCTCGTCGCGATCGGACCGGCCGCCACTCGCCGCTTCGAACCCGGCGATCTGGTGACCCGGGTCGCCCGAAACGCCAGCGAGGCCGGCCAGGTCGGGATGACCGCCGTGATGGTCGGCGTTGGCCTGATTCCCCCGGTCGGGGCCATCGTGGCCCTGATGCTGATCGACCCGTGGGTAGGGTTCACCGCGCTGGCCGGGCTGCTGGCGATGGCCACGCTGCTACGGATATTCGTCCGGCACAACACCGCGACCATCAGGTGCTACCTGCACAGCCAAGGACTGATCGCGGCCCGTCTGCTCGACGCATTGTCCGGATCCCGCACCATCGCCGCCGCGGGCAGCATGGAGCGCGAGCGGCAGCGGATCCTCCAGCCGCTACCGGGCCTGCGCGAACACGGCGTGCAGATGTGGCGCAACCAAGTACGAGTTGCCGGCCAGTCCGCGCTGATCGGGCCCTTGTTGCAGCTGGTCGTCGTCGGCGTCGCCGGCCTCGGCGTGGTCGCGGGCCGGCTCAGCGTTGGCGAGCTGTATGCGGCGAGCCGCTACGCGGCAATGGCCGCCGGACTCGGCTCCGCAATGGGATTTCTGAACAAGCTCTCCCGAGCCCGTGCCGGTGGTCGGCGCGCGGCCGAGGTGCTCAGCGAGCCGGTGATGCGCTACGGCACGCGCAGCTTGCCTGCGTCGTCGGGCTGCGGCGGTCGCCTCGAGTTTCGCGGGATTCGGGTGTCCGCCGCAGGCGAGCCGGTGATCGACGGCCTCGACCTTGTGATCCCTGCAGGTACCACGGTGGCTGTAGTCGGCCGATCCGGAGCGGGCAAGTCGCTGCTCGCCGCGGCGGCTGGTCGGCTGGTCGATCCGGAGCGGGGCCAGGTGCTGCTCGACGGGGTATCGCTGGCTGAGCTGTCCCGCGAGCAGCTACGCAGCGCGGTGGGCTTCGCCTTCGAGCGGCCGGCCCTGGTAGGTGACACCATCGAAGAAGCGATCGACTTCGGATCACGGGGCGGCACGGAGGCGACAATCCGCCGTGCCGCCGCCATGGCACGTGCTGACACCTTCATCGAGAGGTTGCCGCACGGTTATTCGACCGAGCTGGCGGCGGCGCCGCTGTCTGGCGGTGAGCTGCAGCGCCTGGGCCTGGCCCGGGCCTTCGCCCACCCTTACCGGGTGCTCGTCCTCGATGACGCCACGTCCAGCCTGGATACCGTGACCGAACGGCAGGTCGGCGCCGTGCTGGCGAGTGCCAATCGGGGTCAGACGCGACTGATCATCGCGCACCGAGCGGCCACCGCTGCCCGGACCGATCTCGTCGCCTGGCTGGATCGGGGTGCAGTGCGCAGTCTTCGCCCGCACCACGAGCTATGGCGCGATCCGGACTACCGGGCGCTGTTCGGCAGCGATGCGTTGGCGACGCAAGCATGCCCAGCCGAATCTTGGCCAGCTGGAACCCGGCCAGCTGGAACCCGGCCAGCTGGAACCCGGGAAGTACCGGTATGACACCCATCTTGAGCACTGAGCAAACCGTGCCTCGGCTGCTGCTTGACGCGCTACGCCGGCATCCGCAGGCGCTAGTGCGGTTGGCCGCGTGGTCGGTGCTCGAAGTAACGCCGTTGTTGCTGTCCGGCTACGGCGTGGCCCAGGCTTTGGATGCCGGGTTCATCGCCGGTCGGCCCGAAATCGGGTTGACGTGGCTCGGTGTGCTGGGTGTCGCAGCGCTCGCGGGAGCATGCGCGACCAGGCAGGTGTACCGGAGCCTCGCCGAGATCATCGAGCCGTTCCGGGACGACCTGGTGGACGGCGTCGTCGCAGGTGCGCTACAGCGGTCCACCGTGCTGGGTGGCCGGCCAGACTCGGGCGCACTCGCACGGCTGACCCATCAGGTCGAGGTGGTGCGCGACAACTTCGCCGGCTTGCTTTTGCTCACCAGGAGCTTCGTGATCAGCGCGATCAGCGCGGTGATCGGGATAGCCGCGTTGACGGGGGTCGTCGCGTTGCTGGTGCTGCCGCCACTGCTCGCCGGTCTGGCGTTTTTCCTGGTCTCTTTACGCTCCATGATGAGCCGCCAGCGCGATCATGTACTCACCGACGAAGGGGTCGCCGAGTCGGCCAGCGCTATCGCAAACAGCCTGCGGGACGTCGTCGCTTGTGGTGGCGAGGAGCAGGCATGCGCGCGAGTGCAGCGGGATGTCGACGCGCACGCGGCAGCGGAACGGACCGTGGCGCGGATGGCGGCGATCCGCACGCTCTCAGTCGCCCTTGGTGGTTGGCTTCCCGCCGTGGGCCTGCTCGTCGGGGCACACTGGTTGATGACGAACGGCTTGACGCTGGGAGCCATTGCCGGTGGCCTGATCTACCTGACCCAGGGCCTGCTGCCTGCGTTGAAAGCGCTGGTCGACGGCCTGGGAGCAGGGGGATTGCGGCTGGTGGTCACCCTGGATCGGATACTCGAGTCGGGGGAACGCCCAGTGCCTGCGCGGCCGGCCGGGCAGCAGACGCCCAACGGGCACGACTTCGTCGTGGACGGCGTCACATTCTGCTACGGCCGGCATGCTGAACCGGTGGTCAAGGCGTTGGACATGGTGATCCCCGAGGGTCAGCACCTGGCCATGATCGGTCCCAGCGGCGCGGGCAAGTCAACCCTGGCCGGATTACTCGCTGCCACCCACGTTCCCGACCAAGGCCAGATCCGCCTGGGTGGCGTGCCGGTGGCTGATCTCGACCCGCGCACACTGGCCAGTCATCGGGTGTTGATCCCTCAGGAGGCGTACGTCTTCGCCGGGACACTCGGTGACAACCTGCGATACCTGCATCCCAGCGCTACCCGGGCCGAGCTGGATGCCGTGGTCGCAGAGTTGGACCTGCGCGCCATGGTGGGCCGCTTGGGCGGATATGACGCTGCGATCGACCCTGGGGCGCTGTCGGCGGGCGAACGGCAACTCATCGCGGTGGCCAGGGCTCATCTCACTCCGGCGCCGGTACTGATTCTGGACGAAGCCACCTGCCATCTCGACCCGGCCGCCGAAGAGCGGGTGGAGCGGGTACTGGCCGGCCGCAGGGGCACGCTCATCGTCGTCGCCCATCGGATCAGCTCAGCGTTGCGGGCGCAGCGGATCGTGCTGATGGACGGTGCCGACCTGGTCACAGGTACGCATCGGGAGCTGATCGCGACCGCCCCGCTGTACCGCGACCTGGTCCTCGGCCATGCCCAGCAGTGACAAGCACAGCAGACATACACAGCTGTGATCAGCGCGACAACGGGCCGGAGGTGACTGTCATCCCTCCGGCCCGTTGCCGCACCTGTGCTTAGATCCAACCGGCCTCGGCGGCGATGCGAATGGCATCGATCCGGGTACGCGCGTCCAGCTTGGTCATGACCCGCGAAAGGTAGTTGCAGACCGTCCCGCGACTCAAGAACAGCCGTTGAGCGATCTCACTGGGCGACGCCCCGCCTGAGGCGAGGTCGAGGACCGTGAGCTCTCGGGGGGTCAGCGGACTACCCGCCACGCCGATCGCGGCAACCGCGAGGGCGGGGTCGATCATCCGCTTGCCCTTCGCGACCTGCCGGATGGTGCCCAGCAGCCGCCGGGGTTGCGCGTCCTTGTCCACCGCTCCGGCCACCGGTACATCCAGTGCCCGCCGGACCAGTCCCGGTCGTTGCGCGGTGGCGAGCACCACTATCCGGCATCCGGGCAACCGCTCGTGCAGCGTCTGGGCTGCGGTGAGCGCCTCCGACCCACCCTGGTCGACGTCCAGAACGGCGACATCGGGGCGGTACCGGATCGCGGCGGGGACCACGCGCTCGCCCCCGGCGATTCCAGCGACCACTTCGATGTCGTCCTCGCTGGACAGCACCGCCGCGAGCGCTCCGCGAAGCAGGCTCATCTCGATGACCAACAGCACCCGGATCGGATCGGCAGCTGGACTCGGTTTCTGACCTGAGCAGCGGACCACCGCTGTGGGCTGATCGCTAAGAGGTTGGGAGATATCGGTGTATTCGTCAGCCGCGGCAACGCTACTCGCCGCGAAACTTCGCGGTACCCGATGTCGTGAAATCATGAGATACGAACGAGATCGACTCGGTCGCGGAACATACATGGTCGCCAATATGTCGCCATTGGGCTGTCCCCTCCCCAGGTGCCGGGAAAGAATGTGCGTCCCCCATCCGTCCCCGGCGATCAAGCGCGCCCCATTGCCCCCTTGCGAGTGGTTCCCCCAAACCGGGGGAGACCACGCCGCGGGATCCCCGGAGGGATCCCTGTACAGCTTGTCATCGCGGCTGCGGCACACCGTGTTACACCGTGTACATAGCGTCATCACCGTTACGCTGGGTATACATTCAGCGCCTTGATCGGCAGACGATCGTAGGCTCACCAGTCGTGGACGCCCTGCATGACCTGCTCGCCGCCGACCGTGCCCACGTATGGCATCCCTACGGGCCGATGCCGGGACGGGCCGATCCGCTCCTGGTGCACTCGGCGGCAGGGGTCCGGCTGCGGTTGGCCGACGGAGTGCAGTTGCTGGACGGCATGTCGTCGTGGTGGGCGGCCATCCACGGCTACGCCCACCCGGTACTCGACGCCGCGGTGTGTGAGCAGCTCAGCCGGATGAGCCACGTGATGTTCGGCGGCCTGACGCACGAGCCCGCGGTGCGGCTGGCCCGCCGCCTCGTCGACATCACTCCGGAGCCGTTGCAGCACGTGTTCTTCGCCGACTCGGGCTCGGTGTCGGTGGAGGTCGCGATCAAGATGTGCCTGCAGTACTGGCGCTCGCTGGGCCGTCCTGGCAAGCACCGGCTGCTCACCTGGCGGGGCGGTTATCACGGCGACACCTTCGGCGCGATGAGCGTCTGCGATCCCGACGGCGGCATGCACTCGCTGTGGTCATCGGTGCTGGCACAGCAGGTGTTCGTGCCGCCACCGCCCGTCGAGCTGGATTCGAGGTATGTGCAGCTGCTCGCTGACGCGGTGGCCCGCCACGCGGACGAGCTGGCCGCGGTGATCGTCGAGCCCGTCGTGCAGGGTGCCGGCGGGATGCGCTTTCATGACCCGCGCTATCTGCACGTGCTGCGCGAGATCACGCTGGCCCACGACGTGTTGCTGATCTTCGACGAGATCGCCACCGGGTTCGGCCGCACGGGGGCGCTGTTCGCCGCTGATCACGCCGGCATCAGCCCCGATGTGATGTGCGTGGGCAAAGCGCTCACCGGGGGTTACCTCACGATGGCCGCCGCGCTGTGCACCTCTCGGGTTGCCGAGGGCATCAGTGGCGGCGAAGTACCGGTACTCGCCCACGGGCCGACGTTCATGGCCAACCCGCTGGCAGCGGCGGTGGCGTCGGCATCCATCGATCTGCTGCTCGGTCACGACTGGCGGGCTCAGGTGCGGCGGGTGGAGGCGGGACTGCGGGCCGGGTTGGCACCGGCCGCCGACTTGGCGGGGGTTATCGACGTCCGGGTGCTGGGCGCTATCGGCGTGGTGCAGCTGGACCATTATGTCGATCTCCCCGCTGCCACTGCTGCCGCGGTGAGCCAGGGCGTGTGGTTACGTCCCTTCCGCGATCTCGTCTACACCATGCCGCCCTTCGTGACCGACGACGGGGACCTTGCGCAGATCACCCGTGGCGTGCTCGCTGCGGCGGCCGCCGGGTGAGGTCGCCTAGTGAGCCTTGCCTTACCGGGATTTCAAGCCTGACCCTCGATGATCCCCTCTAACGGGGAGCAACCGGGTTATCACGGTCAATGACAGTCCCCGGAGGACTCCGCAATCGTCGGGCGTCGCAGCAGTGGCGACGCCGGCGCAGCTGGCGGAGCCATGGCTCGCACACCGTTATCCGGAGGCTGTTGCATGCGTCCGTCCGCTGCTGCTGTCGCGCTGGCTGCTGAGCACCCCGCGCGCAACGTGCTACGTCACGACCTACCCGCGTCTGCGGTACTGGTCCTGATCGCCATCCCGCTGTCATTGGGTATCGCCGTGGCGTCCGGCGCCCCGGTGATGGCCGGGCTGATCGCCGCCGCCGTCGGTGGGATCGTGGCCGGATTACTCGGCGGGTGCCGGTTGCAGGTCAGCGGTCCGGCCGCTGGGCTCACCGTGATAGTGGCGGATCTCGTCGCGAAGTACGGCTGGGGCGTCATGTGCGCCATCACCGCGGCCGCCGGCCTGCTCCAGATGATGTTCGGAATCAGCCGGGTGGCCCGGGCTGCTTTGGCGATCTCGCCTTCAGTGGTGCACGCGATGCTCGCCGGTATCGGGGTCACCATCACCCTGGGTCAGCTGCACGTGATGCTCGGTGGCGCGCCCGGCGAGAACGCGATCACGAACGTCGCCGAACTGCCCGGCCAGATCGCGGACATGCATTACCCGGCTGCGGTGCTGGGACTCCTCGTGATCGCCGTCGTGCTGATCTGGCCACGGCTGCCCCGCCCGATGCTGCACATCCCGGCCCCATTGGTGGCTGTGGTCGGTGCGACGGCGCTGGCCACCGTGCTGGCGGTTGACCTGGAGCGGGTAATGCTGCCCGGTTCGGTACTCGACGCGGTGAGCTTGCCGGAAGTGCCCGGCGGCAGCTGGGGTGGCGTCCTCCTCGGCGTGCTCACCGTGGCGGTGATCGCCAGCGTGGAGAGCTTGCTGTCGGCGGTGGCGGTGGACAAGCTCAGCGGCGGTGGTGCGACCAACTTCGACCGGGAGCTGGTCGGGCAGGGTGCTGCGAACACGTTGTCCGGAATGCTCGGTGGCCTGCCGGTGACCGGCGTGATCGTGCGGAGTTCCGCCAACGTCGCCGCCGGCGCGCGGACCAGGGCTTCGGCCGTCGCGCACGGTGTCTGGGTGCTGGCGTTCGCGGTACTGTTCGTCGAACTGATCGAGCTGATCCCGCTGGCCGTGCTCGCCGGCCTGCTCGTGGTGATCGGCGTGCGTCTGGTCAAGCTCGCTGATCTGCGCTGCGCGCACAAGCACGGTGAATTGGCGATTTACCTGCTCACCCTGGCGGGTGTGGTGTGCCTGAACCTGCTGGTCGGTGTACTCATCGGATTGGGTCTGTCGCTGCTCGCGGTGCTACGGCGGACCGTGTGGTCTGGAGTGCACGTGCAACGGGTCACCGCTGGATCCTGGCGAGTGGTGGTCGCGGGCACGGTGAGTTTCCTGTCCATCCCACGGCTGTCCCGGATGCTGGCGCAGGTACCCCGCGGCAGCCATGTGGTGGTGGAGATGGTGGCCGAATTCCTTGATCATGCCGCTCGTGACCACCTCACCGGCTGGCGCCAGCAGCACGAGGCGGCGGGCGGCACCGTCGTGGTCGATGAGGTCGAGTCGGCGCAACGCAATGGGATGACGGGCAACCACCGGCAGTCAGCGCCGGCGGTGCCCACCGAGGATCGCCCGCGGGTGCTGTTTTTCACCTGCGCCGATTCGCCGGTAGCCCCGCAGCCGATCACCGGCCTGTCCTCTGCTGATGTGTTCACGGTGCGCAACATCGGCCACCTGGTGCCACCGTCGGACCTGGAGTCCGGCTCGTCGGTGGCCGCGTCGCTGGAGTACGCGGTGAACCACCTCGCGGTGCCGTCGATCGTGGTGTGCGGTCATTCGGATTGCGCCGCGATGCACGGGCTACTCGACGGGACGGTCAACGGGTCACTGGGCAGCTGGCTGCGCTGGGGTCTGCCGAGCCTGCACGCTTTGCGCGCGGGCCATCCGGTGGGTGTTGCCGCGGCTGAGGACGGGTGCACCGAGGCCGACCAGCTCGCGATGGTCAACGTGGCCTGCCAGGTCGAGGTGATCGGCAGGCACTCGGCGATCCGCGATGCAGTGGCGGCCGGGCGGGTGCAGGTGGCAGGCGTGTTCGTCGATACCGACACGGGCCGGCTGCTGCGGCTCGATCGCCAGGCCGCGCGTTTCCGGCCCGCGCCCGGCGGCTACCTTCCGACCCTGGTCGATGACGTGCACGGCGGATCCGAGCGGGCTGGAGCGTCGTAGGCTCGCACGTCGTGACGACGCTTCCCGACCCCCATGGGGCGCTGGACTGGTTGAACGATGCGGCTGCCGTTCGCCGCCTCGCGGGGTTGCGGCGAGTGCTGCGACCGCGATCGGCGCTCGAGCCGGTGATCGATCTGGCGTCCAACGACTACCTGGGCCTGTCCAGAGACCCCCGCGTGATAGCTGGCGCGGTACGGGCCACCCGCGCCTGGGGTGCCGGAGCCACCGGATCACGCCTCGTCACCGGCTCCACGGAGCTGCATGCCCAGCTGGAAGAACAGCTCGCTGCGTTCTGTGGGACGGCGGCGGCGCTGGTCTTCTCCTCGGGCTATACCGCCAACCTCGGCGCGGTGACTGCATTGTCCGGCCCCGGCGCGCTGGTGGTGTCCGACGCCGCCAGCCACGCCTCGCTGGTGGACGCCTGCCGGTTATCCCGGGCCCGGGTGGTGGTCACCCCGCACGCCGACGTCCCAGCCGTGGAGGCCGTGCTTGCCGGCCGGTCCCAGCGGCGCGCGCTGGTCGTCACCGATTCGGTGGTCAGCGTGGACGGTGAGCTTGCGCCGCTCGCGCAGCTGCATGCGGTGTGCCGGCGGCATGGGGCGGTGCTGCTGGCCGACGAGGCGCACGGATTCGGGGTGTGCGGCCGCGGCGGGCGTGGGGTGCTGGCCGGGCTGGGCCTGACCGGCGAGCCCGATGTGGTGGTCACCGTGTCGCTGTCGAAGTCGCTGGGCAGCCAGGGTGGCGCTGTCCTGGGTTCGCGCGTCGTAGTGGATCACCTCGTCAACACCGCGCGCAGCTTCATCTTCGACACCGGCCTGGCACCACCGGCTGCCGGGGCAGCGTTGGCTGCGCTGCGGGTGCTGCGGGCCGAGCCGGCGCTGCCCGCGCGGGTACTCGCCGCGGCCGCGGGTCTTGCTACCGCGGCTGGTGTGCCCCCGCCGGCGTCCGCGGTGGTCTCGATCATTCTCGGCGAGCCGCAGCGCGCGGTCGGGGCGGCCGCGGAATTCCTGCAGCACGGCGTGCGAGTCGGATGCCTGCGCCCGCCGGCGGTACCTGCTGGTACCTGCCGGCTGCGGCTGACCGCTCATGCCGCGCTGAGCAGTCCGGACCTGGCCCGGGTGGCGCAGGTACTTCCTGCGGTGCTAGCCGGCTCTGGGCAGCCGGACGCCGGCGCGATGGCTGCCGGGGAGGCGGCGCGGTGACCGTATTGGTGGTGACCGGAACGGGGACCGGGGTCGGCAAGACGGTGGTGACCGCGGCCATCGCCGCGCTTGCGGTGACGGCCGGGCGCCGGGTGGCGGTGGTGAAGGTCGCCCAGACCGGTGTCGGCGCAGGCCAACCAGGTGACGTGGACGAGGTACGGCGCCTGGTGGGCCTTCCCATCACCTGCCAGGAGCTGGCCCGCTACCCGGAGCCGTTGGCGCCGGCGACGGCGGCCCGCCGTGCCGGCCTTGCCCCGGTGCCGCCGGCCACCGCCGTCGCGGCCACCCAGGAACTCGCCGCGGTGCACGACCTGGTGCTGCTCGAAGGTGCCGGCGGGCTGCTGGTGCCGCTAGACGGTGCTGGAGCCACGTTGGCCGATGTCGCCGCTGCCTTGGCGGCTCCGGTGCTCGTGGTGGTCGCCGCCGGGCTGGGCACCCTCAATCACACCGCACTGACCGCCGAGGCGCTGCGCACCCGGCGGCTGAGTTGTGCCGGGATCGTGATCGGTGCGTGGCCTGCTGAGCCCGACCTGGCGGCACGGTGCAATGTCGCCGATCTGCCTGCCGTCACCGGGCTCCCGCTGCTCGGCGCGCTACCCGAGGGCGCCGGCCGGCTGAAGCCGGCGGAGTTCCTTCCGGTGGCCCGGCAGGCACTCGAATCCGGCTTGCAGGCACTGGGTTGGTGGTCGTTGAAGACCGGCGTGACCGGGGTTGGTAGTCCTTGAAGAGCGCCCGACTAGTCGAGGTAGTCGCGGAGGACTTGGGACCGGGAGGGGTGGCGCAGCTTGGACATGGTCTTGGATTCAATCTGCCGGATGCGCTCCCGGGTGACCCCGTACACCTGCCCGATCTCATCGAGGGTGCGCGGTTGGCCGTCGGTGAGGCCGAACCGCAGCCGCACCACACCGGCCTCCCGCTCGGACAGCGTGGCCAGCACGGACTGCAGCTGGTCCTGTAGCAGTGTGAACGACACCGCGTCCACCGCGACCACGGCCTCGGAGTCCTCGATGAAGTCGCCGAGCTGTGAGTCGCCCTCATCGCCGATGGTCTGATCCAGCGAGATGGGCTCCCGGGCGTACTGCTGGATCTCCAGCACCTTTTCCGGGGTGATGTCCATTTCCTTGGCCAGTTCCTCGGGAGTGGGCTCACGGCCCAGGTCCTGGAGCAGCTCGCGCTGGATGCGACCCAGCTTGTTGATTACCTCGACCATGTGCACCGGGATGCGGATGGTGCGGGCCTGATCAGCCATTGCCCGGGTGATGGCCTGGCGGATCCACCAGGTGGCGTAGGTGGAGAACTTGTAACCCTTGGTGTAGTCGAATTTCTCCACCGCACGGATCAAACCCAAATTGCCTTCCTGGATCAGATCCAGAAAAGCCATGCCCCGGCCGGTGTAACGCTTGGCCAGCGAGACGACGAGCCGAAGGTTGGCTTCCAGCAGGTGGTTCTTGGCGCGCTCGCCATCGCGGACGATCCAGCGCAGATCCCGGCGCATCTGGGGCGACAGCTTTTCGGTGGAATCCTCCGCTCTGCGCACCCGTTCGGCGGCATACAGGCCCGCCTCGATGCGCTTGGCGAGTTCCACCTCCTCTTCGGCGTTGAGCAGCGCGACTTTGCCGATCTGCTTGAGATACGCGCGTACCGAATCAGCCGAGGCGGTGAGTTCGGCGTCCTTGCGGGCTTGCCGGAGGGCCTCGGATTCCTCCTCGTCCCAGACGAAGTCCTCCGAACCGGGGCCGCTGGGTGCCTCCGCCTCCTCGGGCTCCACGGTGATCTCATCGACCTCGACTTCGACCTCCACGTCGGCGAGATCCTCGGCGCCTGGGCCAGTTTCGATGTCGGGAGGGCCGTCGAGCTCCGGATCGATTCCGGGGTCGATCCCGAGCTCGTCCTCGGGTTCCCCTGCGGGCTTAGCGGGGGACGGCGTCTTCGCGCCCGCCTTGGCAGTGCCGGCGGGGGCTTTCGCGCGGGCTTTCGCAACGCCGCTGCGGGCGCTGCGGGTGCGAGTCGTCGCGGCGCTATCTTTCGCGGGGGGACCGGATGCAACGGCGCTCAGGTCAGCGTCACTGATTACGCCATTGTGTGCGGAAGACTTCTTTTCGGTCCCGGAATTCGCGGCGCGACGGGATGCGGGTTCTGCGGCTGCCACGGACGGCCTTTCGGAACAGTCGGTGTTCGGGCGCGGTGCGGAAATCGGGCCCCCGTCGGCGAGCCCGCCGCTGGAGCCAGTGCCGACAATCACGGCGGTGCGATCCAGGGTGCTCGGGGACGGTGCCATGTTCCAGTGTACGACTCTGCATTGTAACGATGCCTATCGCGCACGGGGGCGCAGTATCGCGGCGGCTACCGCACGCGTCCTTCCGCGGCGGCCGCCGCGGCTCCGACGATGCCGGCGTCGTTGCGCAATGCCGCCGCCACCACCGGAGTCCGGCACTCCAGAAGAGGCAACCACTTATCGGCCTTCTTGCTGACGCCGCCGCCTGCGATGATCAAGTCGGGCCAGAGCAGGTTTTCCAGAGCTTGCAGGTAACGGGACACTCGGGCGGCCCAGTCCGCCCAGGACAGGGCTTCATCGTCCCGGACCGCGGCGGCGGCCCGGAGTTCGGCATCGGTGCCGTCGACCTGCAGGTGGCCCAGCTCGGTGTTGGGCACCAGCTCCCCGTCGACGAACAGCGCGCTGCCGATGCCGGTCCCGAAGGTGAGCAGCAAGACCACGCCATCGGAGTCGCGGCCGGCGCCGAAGCGCATCTCGGCCAGCCCGGCCGCGTCGGCGTCGTTGAGCACGACCACCGGAACCTGGCAGTACTCCGACAGCAGGCTATTCGCGTTGAGGCCCTTCCACGACGGGTCCAGGTGTGCCGCAGTCAACGCGATGCCGCGTTTGAGGACGCTGGGCAGGGTGACGCCCATCGGACCGTGCCAGCCGAACTCACCGGTGAGGGTGGCGACCACCTCCGCCACTGCCACCGGGGTGGCGGGCTGCGGGGTGAGGATGCGGATCCGCTCGTCGTCCAACGACCCGCTGCGCAGGTCGACCGTGCAGCCTTTGATGCCGGACCCGCCGACGTCCACGCCGAACCCGGGCGTCCTGGCCATCCGTGTCCTCTCTGATCCGCTCTGACCGGCCGCTGCTAGGCGACCGTTGAGATCAGACCCTAGCCGGGATTTGCCTGCCCGGCTGTGGTCGGATGGGTCGATGGCGAGCGGGTATGGCAGTGACGTCCAGGACGTCGAGCAGTTGCGGGCCACGGCCGTGGCGGTAGCACAGCAGGTGGGTGATTTCGTCGTCCGGATGCGGGAGCGCGGCGCCGGGCAGGTGCAGACCAAAACCAGCACCACCGACGTGGTCACCGCCGCGGACACCGCGGCCGAACGGCTTGCCCGGCGGCTGCTGGCCCAGTGGCGGCCAGGCGAGCCCGTGCTGGGCGAGGAGGAGGGCGGAGCCGGCCCGCCGACGGAGCAACTGTGCTGGGTGGTCGATCCCATCGACGGCACGGTGAATTACCTCTACGGGCTGCCCTGGTACGCCGTCTCGGTAGCGGTGCAACGGGACGGGCAGTCGCTGGCTGCAGCAGTGGGTCAGCCCGCCGCCGGCCGGCTGTGGAGCGCAGCACGAGGCTGTGGCGCTGAGTGCGACGGAGTCGCCGTGCGGGCCAGCGGCGCGACCGAGCTGGAGATGTCGCTGATCGGCACCGGGTTTTCCTACCGGCCCGAGCGGCGCGCTAGGCAGGCGGCCATGGTAGCCGGCATGCTGCCCAAGGTCCGGGACGTGCGCCGGGCGGGATCGGCTGCGCTGGATCTGTGCTCGGTGGCCTCGGGCTGGCTGGACGGTTTCGCCGAGCACGGGCTGCACCGCTGGGACTGGGCAGCAGGGGCGTTGATCGCCGCGGAAGCCGGCGCGGTCGTTCGGTTACCGCAAGGTGGATCGGATCTGCTGCTCGCAGCCGCACCGGGCATCGTCGACGCGCTGGCGGAGCTGGCCGTGCAGTGCGGCGCCGACTCGGTTTGACAGCCGACTCGGTTTGACAGCATGGTCTAACAGCACCGTCTATGGTCGTCAGCCCAAAGAGGCGTCAGCACTTCACTTGGCGGGCCTGCCGGATGAGGTCGGGATTCACCACGGGTACGGCCGGTTGTGTCATCGCCTCGGATCCCGTGGGCAGATCTGGCTGGGCGGCCAGGCCGCCGTGCGGATGCTGAGCCGGGCGGCCGAGCCCGGCCAGGTCGAGCAATGCGCTGCGAGCTGCGTTGTTGGGTTTCACCGAGAGGAACTTGGTGCCCAGCGCCAGATCGACGCCTGCGTCCGGGCGACCGTCGCGGACGAGTTCGGCGCAGGGCACCACCAAGCTCAACGTTCGGGCCGCGGGCAGCCCGGCAGCGCCGAAGCGGATCTCGCCGTAGCAGTGCAGATCGAAATCGGGGTACTGGGGATCGTTCGCGGGCTTCGTGGTGGGGGCGAAACCCAGCTGCGCGAGCGTGCCGTCGACCATGGTGGCCTCCCCGTGCGCGCCGTTGGCGTTGAGTACCTGCACTCGGGTGAACTGAGGTGGCGCGGGCGGGATGTCATCCAGGCCGTTGGCCGGCAGGCGCCAGCTCGAGCCCGCAACTGTGGAGGTCGCACCAGCATTCTGGCAGCCATCCTCGGTCGGGCGCAGCACGCTGGTCCACACCAGCACGGCGGCCGCGATGAGAATGAGCGCCAGCAGCAGGGCATGCATGGGTCGGCGAGTGCGGTAGCTCTGCACCCGCGTACCTGACGAGCCCACCGTCGCCATGGCCCCGCCCTTCATGGCCACCCACCTGGCCATCCCGTGTGGCGAGGGTAGGCGCGGCAGCTGAGCAGCGCAGCCGGCAACGGCGTGTCCGAAGCCGGGTTCGCCCACTTGGCCGCCTGTATCGACCGACACGGGCATACGACACGGGCCGACACGCCGGACCAAATCTGCGGCTGGCGCGGGCTGCGGGGCTATTGTCTCCGCTCTGGCGCCGCCGAGGGGGTTACTGGAGGGCGCGCCCGGCCGTACCCGCAGCGTCGAAAAGTGTGACCGACGTCTCGGGCACAAATTGCGGTGCCTGTGCGTTTGTGCTGCGGCACGACCCGTACGACTCAGGGGTGGGAATCATGGCGACCGACTACGACGCTCCACGGCGGAGCGAAGCGGATGAGCTTGTCGAGGACTCGCTGGACGAGCTTAAGGCGAGACGAAACGAGGCGCAGTCGGGTTCAGTCGACGTCGACGAGTCGGAGTCCGCGGAGAACTTCGAATTGCCCGGCGCCGACCTGTCCGGCGAGGAGCTGATCGTTCGAGTGCTGCCCAAGCAGGCAGATGAGTTCACCTGTTCGAGCTGTTTTCTGGTCCATCACCGCAGCCGGTTGGCCGAACAGCGCAACGGTCGGATGGTCTGCCGCGATTGTGCGGCCTGAGCCGTCAGCCTGTGCGGTGACGATTACCGGCCGGGGGAGCGCGGCTCGGAGCTGTTGCGCGGTACCTCGCCGGTACCACCTCGCAGCAACGCGGCCAGCTCGTCGGCGCGGTGGACACTGAAGATCCAGTAAGGGGTGGGGTCGGCTGGGTCGGTGATGGCGACCCGCACCACCGGTCCGACCCATCCCGCATGGAGCACGAACGCTGCTGGGTCCAGATCTGGGCCCAGCGCGCGCCGCTTTGCGTTCGGGTAGATCACCTCGGGCTGCCCGAGGAAGTGCACCGCGATACGGGCAGGACCCACCCGCAGCTCACCGTTGCGCAGCGCGATTCGATGCCGCCCCATGAACCCGAGCACCATGCCGATCAGCGGCACGATTAGCAGGTACGGCAGCCACGCGCGTATCCCGGGGTACCCCATGTGCACCTCGGCCGCCAGCAGGATGGCCACCCCGAAACCCACCGGCCACCACCACCACGGTACGGCCAGGCGCTCATAGAACGTCGGGTCGGCGCCGGGTGGACGCCGGTCCGGGGCTTGGCGATCGGACACCGGACCGAGGGTAGTCTCGCCGCCCGTGTGCCCAGAACCAATCGACGCAGAACCTCTGGAGGTCCTGCTGACCCGGCTGGATCCGGAGGTGCCGGTGCCCGGATACTCCCACCCCGGCGACGCCGGAGCCGATCTGGTCACCACTCGGGACCTGGTGCTCGAGCCGGGGCGGCGGGCGGTGGTGGGGACCGGTATCGCGATCGCGCTGCCGGCTGGTTATGCGGCGTTCGTGCATCCCCGCTCCGGCTTGGCGGCGCAGTGCGGGCTGGGAATAGTCAACGCGCCGGGCACGATCGACGCCGGCTACCGCGGCGAAGTGCGCGTCTGTTTGATCAATCACGATATCCGCGAGCCGGTGGTGCTGCGGCGGCTGGATCGAATCGCGCAATTGGTCGTGCAGCGGGTCGAACGTGTCGCCTTCTGCGAGGTGACGGCGTTACCGGAGTCGTCCCGGGCAGCACGCGGCTACGGCTCGACGGGTGTTACCGCTGTTGCGACAGACCCGCAGTTCGTGGGCAGCACACAGCGTCACTGCACCGCTTCGCTACCCAGCGTCACTACTCAGGGGGCCCGTACCACACCGCAGGAAGGATGTTGAGCAGTGTTTGGACGTCGCAACCCGACCCAGGCCACCGTGCAGTCCCAGCGTGGCGACCAGGACACCGAGGCGGCCGAGGAGGTTTTGGACAGCGGCATCGGCCTCGACGGTGTGGCGGGCGTCGGCGGGTTCGGACCCTACGATGCCGACGCGCCACCTGACGATAGGTTGGCCAGGCTCGATCTCGGCTCGTTGCGCATGCCGGTGCCCGAGGGTGCGCAACTTCAGATCGAGGTGGAGTCCTCCGGCCCGGTACGTGCGGTCCATCTGACGACCGAGCTCGGCCAGATCACTCTCAACGCCTTCGCCGCCCCGCGCAGCGGCGGGCTGTGGCGCGAGGTCGTCCCGGAACTGGTGACCAAGTTGCGAGCCGATGGTGCCCACGTCGGGCAGGCGGCCGGCGAGTGGGGGGAGGAAATCGAGGCCGTGACCGAGCACGGCGTGCTGCGGTTTGTGGCCGTGGACGGACCACGGTGGATGCTGCGTGGAGTCGCCGCCGGACCGGCCGATGGCGCCGAGGCTCGGACCGAGCTGCTACGTGATGTGGTTCGCCAAACTGTGGTGGTGCGCGGTGGCGAGCCACTTCCGGTGCGCAGCCCGCTGCCGCTGCAGCTGCCCGATGCGCTGGCCGAGCAACTCAGGCAGGCCACCACGGAACTGGTCAATGCCGCTACTGAGGGCAACGGTGCGCAGAGTGAGAGCGCCGCTCTGGGCGCCTGAACCCACCGATGGGCGACATCGGTCGTGGCTCGCCGGGATTCGTTTCACCATCGCGTTACGCTGGCATTAACGCGGGTCCGTCAAGGTACCCGCGATCGCGCCCGGCGGAGATCGACATGAGCGGTGCGGCTCCCGGCTACTGGCGGCGACTGGTCCGTCATCTCACCAGCGACACATCTGAACTCGACGCTGAAGACCTGTCCCGGCGGGTCGAGCAGTCCGGTGCGCGGCGCGCTAGCGACTGCAGCTGCGGCCAGGCCGTGACCGTCCTGGGGCGATTGCGCAGCGTGGAACACTGTCCCCGGCCGGCAGCGGCTAGTTTGGAGGCCGAACTGTTCGACGGCTCCGAGGCGATTACCCTGGTGTGGCTGGGACGGCGCCGCATCCCGGGTATCGAACCCGGCCGTACCGTGAAAGCGTCGGGCCGGCTCGCCGTCCGGGACGGCCGCAAGGTTCTGTACAACCCCTACTACGAGCTGCAGCGGAGTTCATGACCGACACCTCTCCGGAGCACGTGACTACGGAACATCCCGCGCACTCCGAGCAGCGCACGCCCACACTGCTGGAACAACTGGGTGGCATCGGCGGTTTGGTGGCCTCCGCCGTGCCCGTGGTGGTCTTCGTCGCGGTGAACCCGCTGGCCGGGCTGGTACCGGCGATCTGGACCTCGCTGGGTGCCGCTGTCGCGCTGGGAGTATGGCGGCTGGCCCGCCGGGAGGCTGTCCAGCCGGCCGTGTCCGGGATCCTTGGGGTGGCGTTGTGCACCTTCATCGCCTACCGCACCGGTGAGGCCCGCGGCTTTTTCCTGTACGGCATCTGGTACAGCCTCATCGCCGGTCTGGCGTTGATGGTCTCGGTGGTAGTGCGCCGTCCACTGGTCGGCGTGCTGTGGTCGGTCCTCAACGGCTCTGACTTCGGTTGGCGCACCGACCGCAGGGCCAGATTCGGCTTCGACGTGGCCACCGCGGTGTGGGCAGTGTTCCTGCTGGCGCGGTTCGTCGTGCAGCGCTATCTCTACGACCTGCAGCAGACCGAATGGCTCGGAGTGGCTCGACTCGCGATGGGATTGCCACTGACCGCGCTGGCTGCCCTGGTCACCGTCTGGGCGATCCGTCGCGCAGCACGGGTGGCCGGCTAGACCGGTCGAGCGTCCAGTGCCGCCCGCACGTCGGGCTCTACTTCCGCCGCGGCGACGAAGAGCAGCTCGTCGCCGCCCTCGAGTGAATCATCGCCCTGCGGGACGATCACCCGGCCGCCCCGCAGGATGGTGACTAGTGCCGCGTCGGCCGGCAACATCAGCTGCCGAACCGGCCGTCCGGCCAGTGGGGTATCTGCGGGCAGTGTGACCTCGACCAGATTGGCCTGCCCCTGGCGCAGGGTCATTAGCCGTACCAGGTCGCCGACGAAGGCGGCCTCTTCGACCATCGCGGCGAGCATCCGGGGGGTCGACACCGCGACGTCCACCCCCCACGCCTCGGTGAACAGCCACTCGTTCCTTGGGTCGTTGACCCGGGCCACCACGCGACGCACCGCGAACTCGGTCTTGGCGAGCAGCGACACCACCAGGTTGACCTTGTCGTCACCGGTTGCCGCGATCACCACATCGGAGTGCTCCAGCCCGGCCTCCTCCAGTGAAGCCAACTCACAGGCGTCGGCGAGAACCCACTCGGCGTCCTCGACGACGTGCGGGTCGAGCTGGGCGGGGTCTCGCTCGATGAGCATCACCTGGTGGCCGAAGTCGAGCAGCTCGGCCGCGATGGATCGGCCCACAGCGCCCGCTCCGGCGATGGTCACGCGCATGGCGGCTCCCGGGTCGGTAAGGGGACGTGCTTACTCGAGTGTGGGCGCGGCAGAAACCGCGGTAGTGATATCGGTGACGGTGCCCGAGATCGCCGCGGCGTACACCTGGTCATCGGCCTGCACCACGGTGTTGTGATCAGGCAGGACTCCGGTGCCGAACCGGACGATGAAGGCAATCCGTGCGCCGCTGTGTTCTTCCAGCTCACCGACAGTGCGCCCGGCCCACCCCTCATGCAACGGCAGCTGCAGCACCGCCACCGTGCCGGACGGGTCACGCCAGGCCGCCGCCACCCCGTCGGGCAGCAGCATCCGCAGGAAGCGGTCCGTGGTCCAGGGCACCGTGGCCACCGTCGGGATGCCGAGCCTTTCATACACCGCTGCGCGTTTGGGGTCGTAGATCCTGGCGACGACGTGTTCCACCCCGAAGGTCTCGCGGGCGACCCGGGCAGAGATGATATTGGAGTTGTCGCCGTTCGATACTGCGGCGAACGCTTCGGCACGCTCGATGCCGGCCTCGATGAGCACCTGGCGGTCAAAACCGCCGCCGCGAAGCTGCTGGCCGTGAAAGTCGGCGCCGAGTCTGCGGAATGCCTGTGGATTATGGTCGATCACTGACACGTCGTGGCTGAGGCGTTCCAGCGCCAGCGCCAGACCGGCACCCACCCGGCCACAACCCATGATCACGACATGCACGCGGTCACTCCTGGTTGGGTCGTCAGGGGCGGTCGGGGAGTTGCCAGCCAAACCGTATCGCCGATGAGGCCGCCGTGCCTCGCCGGGCGACGGCCCGGCCGTACGCTTTCTGCGTGCCGAAGCTCACGACTGCGGTCAAACGGATACTTGTCGGTAGGCCGTTTCGCAGCGAACGGCTGACCCACACCCTGTTGCCCAAACGCATCGCGCTGCCGGTCTTCGCTTCGGACCCGATGTCGTCGGTGGCCTACGCTCCCGAGGAAATCCTGCTCGTCCTGTCGGTTGCCGGGCTGACCGGATACGCCTACTCCACCTGGGTGGGAGTGGCGGTGGCGGTAGTGATGATCGCCGTAGTCGCGTCGTACCGGCAGAACGTGCATGCCTATCCCTCCGGGGGCGGCGACTACGAGGTCGCCACCGCCAACCACGGCCAGCGCTGGGGGCTGGTGGTGGCCAGCGCCTTGCTGGTCGACTACGTCCTCACCGTGGCGGTGTCGATCGCCTCGGCCGCCGCGAACATCGGTGCTGCGCTGCCGTTGGTGGCCGGCCATAAGGTCGGCTTCTCGCTGGGCGCCATCGTGCTCCTCGCGGCGATGAACCTGCGCGGCGTGCGCGAATCGGGCACCCTGTTCGCGATCCCCACCTACGCCTTCGTGTTCGGCGTCCTCAGCATGATCGTGGTCGGGGTGGTGCGGACATTGCTGCTGGGGCAGAGCTTGCGGGCCGAAAGCGCCGGGTTCGGCCTCGTCGCGGAGGGCCGGCACCTCGCAGGCATCGGGTTCGCGTTCCTGCTGCTGCGGACCTTCTCCTCCGGCTCGGCAGCGCTGACCGGCGTGGAGGCGATCAGTAACGGCGTTCCCGCGTTCCGCAAGCCGAAATCCCGCAACGCGGCTACCACCTTGCTGCTGATGGGCATGCTTGCGATCAGCATGTTCCTGGGCCTTCTCATGCTCGCCGGCATCACGGGCGCCAAGGTGGCCGAAAACCCCGAGCAGCAGCTGATCGGGGCGCCGGCGGGCTACCAGCAGCGCACCCTGGTCGCGCAGCTCGCCGATGCGGTGTTCTCCGGGTTCTCACCGGCGTTCTACTTCCTGCTCGCGATGACCGGACTCATTCTGGTCCTCGCCGCCAATACCGCGTTCAACGGTTTTCCGGTGCTCGGGTCGATCCTGGCGCAGGATCGGTACCTGCCCCGCCAGCTGCACACCCGGGGTGATCGGCTGGTGTTCTCCAACGGGATCGTGTTCCTGTCGGCCGCCGCGATCATCCTGGTCATCTCGTTCCAGGCCGAGGTGACCCGGCTGATCCAGCTCTACATCGTCGGGGTGTTCGTCTCCTTCACGTTGAGCCAAAGCGGAATGGTGCGGCACTGGAACCGGCTGCTGTCCACCGAGACCGATCCTGGCGCGCGCCGCCGGATGCGACGGGCGCAGGCGATCAACTCCTTCGGCTTCATGATGACTGGTGCGGTGCTGGTGGTGGTCGTCGTCACCAAGTTCACCCAGGGCGCCTGGATCGCGATCGCGGCCATGGTAGTGATCTTCGCGCTGATGCGAGGGATCCGCAGGCACTACGACCGGGTGTCCGCCGAGTTGGTACCCCAGGAGACCGACGCCGTGCTGCCGTCGCGTAACCACGCGATCGTGTTGGTGTCCACCCTGCATCTGCCGACCCTGCGGGCGCTGGCCTACGCCCGGGCGACCCGTCCCGACGTGATCGAGGCGGTCACCGTCAACGTCGACGACCAGAGCACCCGGGACTTGGTCAACCAATGGGGGGTGCGCGAGATTCCGGTACCGCTCAAGGTGGTCGAGTCGCCGTACCGGGAGATCACCAAGCCGGTGGTCGACTACGTCAAACGAGCCCGCTCGGACAACCCTCGTAACGTCGTGACGGTCTTCATCCCGGAGTATGTGGTGGGCCACTGGTGGGAGCAGATCCTGCACAACCAGAGCGCGCTGCGGATCAAGGCCCGCCTGCTGTTCGAGCCGGGCGTGATGGTGACCAGCGTGCCCTGGCAACTGCGGTCCTCCGATCGGGTCCTCCAACGCGAGCAGCTTGCCCCGGGCGCGGTGCGGTGGGGAATGAACACCGGTCCCGCCGGCACGGTCGGCGGCCGCTCCCCGGCTGATGGGGCCGCCACAGTCACCTCGCAGCAGCGGTCGGGCGATCGGCCGTGACCGGAGTCGGCACCGAAGTGGAACTGGCCATCGGGCCGGTGGGCCACGGGGGGTTCTGCGTCGCTCGGCACGAGGGCCGGGTGGTGTTCGTCCGGCATGCTTTGCCCGGCGAGCGGGTCCGCGCGGTGGTGACCGAAGACCGCGGCGGCTCCTACTGCCGGGCCGACGCCGTGGCGGTGCTGGACGGCGCCGCGGGCCGGGTGGCCCCGCCGTGTCCGGCCTCGGGTCCCGGCGGCTGCGGCGGCTGCGACCTCCAGCACGTCGATCGAGCGGTGCAGCGGGAGCTCAAAGCGAAGGTGGTGGCCGAGCAGCTGCACCGGATCGCCGGATTGGACATTGCGGTGACGGTGGAAGAGCTGCCCGGTGGCCCGCTGGGCTGGCGGACTCGAACCCGGCTGGCCGTCGATGCCAAGGGTCGGCCCGGTTTCCGGGCGTATCGCAGCCACACGGTGGTGCCGGTGGCGGCCTGCCCGCTGGCGGTGCCTGGTTCGCTGGAGGCAGTGCTGGCCCGCCGGTGGCGCCCGGGCGCGGAGCTGGAGGTGGTCGCCGACGATGCTGGTCAGGTGCAGGTGGCGCAGCTGCGCCCGGGGCGGCCGCCCAGCCAGGTTCGTGGCAGCGGGCGCATCGTGCGGCACGCCGCCGGGCGGCGCTGGGAGCTGTCCGCGCACGGTTTCTGGCAGGTGCACCCGGCCGCGGCCGATGCGCTTGCCGGCCTGGTCGCGGATTTTGCGGCTGCGCCGCGCGGGGGCACGGCGTGGGACCTTTACGGCGGTGTGGGTTTGTTCGCCTCCGTGCTCGCCGGTCAAGTGGGCGCAGCCGGCTCGGTGACCGTCGTGGATACCTCCCGGCGTGCCGCCACCGACGGCGCGGCGGCCCTGGCCGACCTGGCGCAGGTGAGTTTCGTCACCCGCCGGGTGGAGCGGGCCCTGGCTGAGCTGCCCGGGCAGCCGGACGTGGTGGTGCTCGACCCTCCCCGGCGGGGGGCCGGCCGGCCGGTGGCCGCCGCGGTCGCCGGCCGCCGGCCTGCTCGTATCGTCCACCTGGCCTGTGACCCGGCAGCGCTGGCTCGGGACGTCGCCGCGTATCTCGAAGGCGGTTACCGGCTGCTGGCACTACGGGCGCTGGACGCGTTTCCGATGACCCACCACGTCGAATGCGTGGCTGCGCTGGCTCTGGTGAGGCCGCCGTAGACTGAGCGCTCGGTGCCGTCGTGAGCCGCTGCCGAGCCTGGGGGTAGATCTGGTGACCCTGCTGGAGTCAGTGCATAGCCCTGCCGATATCAAGCGTCTCGATGCGCCATCCCTGACCCGGCTGGCCGCGGAGATCCGCACCTTTCTGGTCCAGAAGGTGTCGCGCACCGGAGGCCACCTCGGCCCCAACCTCGGTGCGGTGGAGCTCACCCTGGCGGTGCATCGGGTATTCGATTCCCCGCACGACCCGGTGCTGTTCGACACCGGGCACCAAGCGTACGTGCACAAAATCGTCACCGGGCGGGCTGCCGGGTTCGACCGGTTGCGCAAGCGAGGTGGCTTGTCCGGCTACCCGAGCCGCGCCGAAAGCGAGCACGACTGGGTGGAGTCCAGCCACGCCTCGGCCGCGCTGTCCTACGCCGATGGGCTGGCCAAGGCGTTTGCGTTCGCCAGCTCCAGCTCCGCGGCGCAGCGCCACGTCGTCGTGGTGGTGGGTGACGGGGCGCTGACCGGTGGAATGTGCTGGGAGGCGCTGAACAACATCGCCGCCGGCAAGGACCGCTCGGTGATCATCGTGGTGAACGACAACGGCCGCTCCTACTCACCGACCATCGGCGGCTTCGCTGATCACCTCTCCTCGCTACGGCTGCAGCCGGGCTATGAGTTCGTGCTGCAAACCGGCAAGCAGGCCCTGCAGCGCACCCCGGTGGTGGGCCGGGCTATCTACGCCGGCCTGCACGCGGCCAAGCGCGGTTTGAAGGATGCCCTGGCCCCGCAGGTTCTCTTCGAGGATCTCGGGCTGAAGTACCTGGGTCCCGTTGACGGGCACGACCTGCGGGCCCTGGAATCCGCATTGCGCCGGGCGAAGGACTTCGGGGGTCCGGTGATCGTGCACGCGGTGACCCGCAAGGGCAACGGCTACCCGCCGGCGGAGAACGACGCTGCGGAACTGATGCACCAGGTGAAGGTGATGGATCCGGAGACCGGTGCGCCGATCGCGCCGGCGGGGACCTCCTGGACCAGCGTCTTCACCGAAGAGTTGATCAAGCTGGCCGGTGAGCGGGCCGACCTGGTCGCGATCACCGCGGCAATGCCGGGTCCCACCGGCCTGGCCACCTTCGCCAAGCGTTTCCCGGATCGCTGCTTCGACGTCGGGATCGCCGAGCAACACGCGGTCACCTCCGCGGCGGGGCTGGCGCTGGGTGGACTTCACCCGGTGGTGGCGCTGTACTCCACGTTCCTCAACCGCGCGTTCGACCAGCTGCTGATGGACGTTGCGCTGCTGCGCGCTCCGGTCACGATCACCCTGGACCGGGCCGGCGTCACCGGTGATGACGGAGCCAGCCACAACGGCATGTGGGATCTGTCGGTGCTGGGCATCGTGCCGGATATCCGGGTGGCCGCACCCCGCGACGCCGGCAGTCTTCGAGAAGAGCTGGCCGAGGCGGTCGCGGTGAACGACGGCCCGACCGCGCTGCGGTTCCCCAAGGGCCCGGTGATCGAGGAGGTACCGGCGGTAGCGCGCATCAAGGGGGTCGACGTGCTGGCCCGGCCCGCCGCGGGCGACGGCCACGACGTGTTGCTGGTGGGTATCGGCGCGTTCGCCGCGCTCGCCGTGGCGGCGGCCGGGCGGCTTGCCGATCAGGGGATCGGGGTCACCGTCGTGGACCCTCGATGGGTGCTGCCGGTGCCGGAGGTGCTGGTGCGGATGGCCAGGCGGCACCGGCTGGTCGTCAGCGTCGAGGATGGTGGTCGGCATGGGGGGTTCGGCTGGTCGTTGGCGGCCGCCCTGCGCGATGCCGAGGTCGACGTGCCGTTCCGGGATCTCGGCATCCCGCAGCACTTCCTCGCGCATGGCTCGCGCGAGGAAGTGCTTGCAGATCTCAGTCTGACCGCTCAGGACGTCGCTCGGGCGGTGACCGGCTGGGCGGCTGAGCTGATCCGGTCGATCGGCGAGACACCTGCGGTACAGACCCCGGGCGCCACGCCGTAGCGGTGACGGGGTGTGGCACCGTTGTGGGGTGCGCATTCTGATCGTCGAGGATGAGCGGCCACTGGCCGACGCGGTTGCTCGCGGCCTCCGTCGTGAGGGCATGGCCGTCGACGTGGCCTACGACGGCGACAGCGGCCATGAGAAGGCGGCTGTGACCCGGTACGACGTGGTGGTGCTCGACCGTGACCTGCCTGGGATGTCGGGTGATCGGCTGTGTGCCGAGATCGCGCAATCCGGGGCAGTGACTCGGGTGCTGATGCTCACGGCCAGCGGCACCGTGTCCGATCGAGTCACCGGTCTGTCCTTGGGTGCCGATGACTACCTGTCCAAGCCGTTCGCGTTTCCCGAGTTGGTAGCTCGGCTGCGGGCACTGGGTCGTCGCGCCACACCTGCGGTGCCTCCGGTGCTCAGCGCAGGCAACGTGGTACTTGATCCGTCCCGGCGAACCGTCAGCCGATCTGGTACGCCGGTGGATCTCACCCGGAAGGAATTCGGGGTGCTGGAGGTGCTGCTCGCCGCCGGTGGTGCAGTGGTGAGCAGCGAGGAGCTGCTGGAGCGGGTATGGGACGAGAACGCCGATCCCTTCACCACCACGGTGCGGGTGACCGTGATGACCTTGCGGAAAAAGCTCGGTGAGCCGGGCATCATCGAGACCGTGGTCGGATCCGGTTACCGGGTACCCAGCGCAGGCCTTGCTTCCGGCTGAGCCGTTGGTAAGGCCCCGCCGGGGTCCTGGGCTGCGCGTCCGGCTCACCCTGCTCGCCACCGGGTTGTCGGCGGCGGTGAGCGCGCTGCTGCTGTGGCTGGGCTGGCTGCTGGTCGGCGGGGTGGTGGCCGCCGTTCCGGACCTGCCGCCGGGCAGCACCGTCAAGGTCGACGGCGTACCGGTGGCAGCTGATCGTCTCGGGGCGGCGCTGCAGGATGCGGCCAGGCACCGGGTGCTGGAGGCCGGATCGGTGGCCTTCCTGCTCGCGGTGATCGCGACCGTGCTGCTGGCGTGGTTGATCACCGGCCAGGTGCTGCGGCCCTTGCACGAGGTGACCGCCACCGCCCGCCGGCTGTCCGCGGAGTCGCTGGACCAACGGCTGCGGCTGCCCGGGCCGCGGGACGAGGTGGCCGAGCTCGCTGACACCTTCGACGCGATGCTCGACCGGCTACAGGCAGCCTTCGAGTCGCAACGCCGCTTCGTCGCCAACGCCAGCCACGAGCTGCGCACCCCGCTGGCCGTGGTGCGCACCGAGGTGGATGTGACGCTGGCTGATCCGGCTGCGGACCAGGCCGAGCTGCGCCGGATGGCGGTGGTGATCCGCGACGCGACGTTGCGGGCTCAGCAGCTGGTGGACGGGCTCCTGATGCTGGCGCGGACCGAGGGTGGTGCTCTGCGGGCCCGGGAGCTGGCGGATCTGGCCGGCCTCGCCGGCGCGGCGCTGCGGATCGTGGCGTCCGAGGTGCGCAACCGTGGCCTGCTGGTGACCACGCGGATCACGCCTGTGCTGACGGTGGGGGACCCCGCGCTGCTGGAACGGGTGGTGGGCAACCTGGTGGAGAACGCGGTGCGGCACAACCTTGACGGCGGCTGGTTGGAAGTCTGCACCGATCGGGTGGGGCCGCAGGCGAGATTGAGGGTCAGCAGCTCTGGGGAACCGATCGCGCGGGACGCGGTGGCCGCCCTGTTCGAACCCTTCCACCGTAGCGGGGTGGCTCGCACGTCCCACGAGGGATCCGGCTTGGGACTCTCGATTGTGCGCGCGGTGGTCACCGCGCACGCCGGCACCGTGCACGCCGAACCGGTCCCAGGTGGTGGCCTCACCGTGACGGTCCACCTCCCCGCCGCGTAGGTGGCTCTTCAAGACCTACCAACCCGGGTCGTGAGCGCTCTTAACGACTGCCAACCCCGAGCAGTGGTCGTATCCCGCTCATCCCGACCGGGGAGAATGGGCAGTTCCGGGGACCGAAACGTTGGTGGTCGTTCAAGGCACCCAACACCGGGGTTGGTAGTACTTGAAGGGCTACCCGACGGCTGATTTGAGGGCCGTGGCGAGCGGGTGCGCGGTGAGTTCGCACTGCCAGCGGCGCGCCCCACCGGCGACCAGATGCCGCTCGACCGCGGCGTTGTCGAGAAGCTCAGGCGGCTCCCAGCACAGCCGGCGCACGAGGTCTGGTGCCAGCAGGTTCTGCAGCGGCACCCGGTGCTGCTTGGCGATCTCAGCCAGCGCCGCACGCGCGGCGGCGAGCCGGACTGCCGCGGCCGGGTCCCGGTCCGACCAGCGGTTCACCGGCGGTGGGCTGCCACCCTGGGCGCGTAGCGGCGGCAGCTCGTCGGCCGTCAGCGCCCTCGCGGCCGCCAGCGCGCCCAGCCAGGTCTTGGCGTGCCGGCGCTGCGAGCGTCCACTGAACACCGGCCGGGCCAGCAGCGCAGCCTCATCCAGCGGGTCGGCCAGCGCCGCATCGATGATCGCGGCATCGGGCAACACCCGGCCTGGGGCGATGTCCCGCTGCCGGGCCAGCTGGTCGCGGGCCAGCCACAGCTCGCGCACCGCAGCCAGTTCCCGGGGGCGCTGGATGCGATGCATCCCCGAGGTCCGGCGCCACGGGTCGACTCGCGGCGCCGGCGGCCCTGCGGTTCGTACCGCCTCGAATTCCTCCGCGGCCCAGCCCAGCTTGCCCTGGGCGTCCAGTTCGGCCTCGATCGCGGCGCGCAGTGGCAGCAGCAGCTCGACGTCGAGCGCCGCGTACGTCAGCCACTCGTCGGGCAATGGCCGGCGGGACCAGTCGGCGGCGCCGTGGCCCTTCAACAGCTGGTAGCCCAGCAGTTCCTCGACCAGTGCCGCCAGGCCGACGCGTTCCAGACCGGCCAGCCGGGCGGCCAGTTCAGTGTCGAACACCGCAGCGGGCGCCAACCCCAGTTCGGCAAGGCACGGCAGGTCCTGGGACGCGGCGTGCAGCACCCATTCCAGCGGATTGAGCACCTCGGCCAGCCCGCACAGGTAATCGAGGTCGATCGGGTCGATGAGTACCGTGCCTGCGCCCTCTCGGCGCAGCTGTACTAGATAGGCGCGTTGCCAGTAGCGGTAGCCCGAGGCGCGTTCGGTGTCCACGGCTACCGGGCCGGTGCCACCGCGCAGCGCGGCTACTGCGTCATTCAGGGCCCTTGCGGAGGCGACAACCGGTGGCACCCCGGCGGCCGGCGCGAGCAAAGGAACCGGAGTGGTCTCGGTCAGCGGATGACCCCCGCGCGCATCGCGAGAGCGACCATCTGCGCCCGATCACCGGTGCCGAGCTTGCGCCCGATCCGGGACAGGTGGCTTTTCACTGTCAGCGCGGACAGGTTCAACGCCTCGCCGATCTCCTTATTGGACTGCCCGTCGGCGACCAGCTGCAGCACTTCCACCTCCCTGCCCGACAGCTCGCGCGGCGTGTTGTCGGTACCTGCGACGCGCGTGCCCGAGGCGAGAATCGGCGCCACGGTCGGGTCTGCGTAGACCCCGCCCTCAAGCACCCGGCGCACGCCGTCGGTCACCACCGAGGCGGACGCCGATTTGAGCAGGTAAGCCTGCGCGCCGGTCTGGAACGCCGTGCGCACAGCATGCGGATCGTCGGATGAGGCGAGCACCACGATGCGGGTCCAGCCTTGTCCCCGCAGTTCGCCGATCAGGTCCAATCCGCTGCCGTCGGGCAGCGTCAGATCGAGTATCGCCAGATCGCACGGACCGGAGGCCAGAGCACGTGTCCTGGCCTCCGCGACCGAAGCGGCCTCATGCACGGTGACGGCACCCATCGTCACCAAGCGTGAGGCGATGGCTTCACGCAGTAACGGATGATCGTCGACCACCAGTACCGTGAACAGTTCCTCCCGCGGATGCGGGACCAATGACGCCGGCACAGCGCCGGATGGGGCTGACCTGACGGTCGCGCCGTATCCGACAGCAGCCACGTAGCTACCTCCCTGGAGTCGGTCGTGCCCCCGACCGCACCGGGACCCCGTCCGAGCAACCGCGCCGCCGCTCGAGCGAGGATGGTGTCGTACGGGGCAGACTAGCCCCCCGAGCGGCCTAGCGGGGGGCCCTGCATAAACCTTCTTGCCGATCCGCCCGTAAAGCCGCCATCGGCGGTCGCCCGATCAGGGGAGACTATCCACGCGCAGGTAACACGGGTGCAATGCTGGGCGATTTACCCCTTTAACCCCATACGCCCTCGCCCGTGAGAGCGGTCACCGGGGTATCGATCAACTGATCCGCTTGCCGAGGGTCACCACACCTACCGGGGGAAGCCCAGCCGCCGCCGCCAGGAGCTCACAAAAAGCGGTGGCATGCGGCGTCAGACAATCGCCTCGCGGAGTCCACGATGCCCGCAGCTCGATGTCGTTGGCGCGGTCGGGCCCGGCGATGGCGCCGAACCGCGTTGAGGTCGTCTGGGTGACGGTGCCGCCTAGAGCGGTGTGTTCGGCGCCTGCGCTGATCAGTGCGTCGGCGAGCCAGGACCAAGTCACCGCAGCCAGCAGCGGATCGCCGGCCAACTCGACATCCAGCTCGGCACGGACGAAGCCGACCAGCCGCATGGTGGCGTCCCACCCGTCTTGACCCTGCGGGTCGTACAAGAGCACGAGGCGGCCGGTCGCCGAGACGTGGTCGGTACCGGGAAGCTCCAGACCCCACGCGTAGGCCCACGGCGCTAGCCGCTGCGGGGCCGGGATCGGCTCGAAGCGCAGTTCGAGCCGAGGCTGCACGGCGCTGAGCGAGGCCACTGCGTTACGGAAGGTTTCCGGGGCGTCCGCCAGATCACGCACAACCATCAACTGTAGGAGCACTGTTGGCGACAGTCTCGCCGAAACGCCGCGGGGCCGGCCGCGGCATTCCGCCAGCGCGGCAAACCCGGGGGGCTGCAACAGCAGTGACCAGCCCATGCGACGATGGTGGCCGAGATGACCAAGACCACCGCACCGGCCACCGCCCGCCGGCCGCTCCTGGACGCACCACTGCTGGTTGCCGCCCGGGGTGAGCGTCCGCAGCACGCACCGGTGTGGTTCATGAGGCAGGCCGGGCGCTCGCTGCCCGAGTATCGGGCCCTCCGGGTCGATCAACCCATGCTGGCCGCCTGCATGACTCCCGAGTTGGCCTGCGAGATCACCTTGCAACCCGTGCGCCGCCACGGTGTCGACGCCGCGATCCTGTTCAGCGACATCATGGTGCCGCTGCACGCCGCCGGCGTCGGGCTGGACATCGTGCCGGGCACCGGTCCAGTGGTGCACAGCCCGGTGCGCAGCGCCTCCGACGTCATGGCATTGCCGGTGCTGGAGCCCGATGCTGTCCAACCGGTGGCCGCCACGGTGCGGCTGCTGGTCGCCGAGCTGGGCTCCACACCACTGATCGGTTTCGCCGGGGCACCGTTCACCCTCGCCTCCTACCTCGTCGAGGGCGGTCCGAGCCGGCACCACGAACGCACCAAGGCCCTCATGCACGCCGAGCCGGATGTCTGGCACGCGCTGCTGGACCGGCTCGCCGAGCTGACCCTCACCTTTTTGCGAGTGCAGGTCGCGGCCGGGGTGGACGCCGTTCAGCTGTTCGACTCCTGGGCGGGTGCGCTGTCCGAACTGGATTACCGCCAGTTCGTGGCGCCCCATTCGGCGCGGGTGCTGGCGGGTCTGGTCGGGACGGGTGTGCCGCGGATCCATTTCGGGGTGGGCACCGGGGAGCTACTCGGCGCGATGGCCGAAGCCGGCGCGGACGTCGTCGGCGTCGACTGGCGGGTCCGGCTGGACGCGGCTGCGCAGCGAGTGCGGGCCGCCCGGCCGCACGGCCCGGTCGTGCTGCAAGGCAACCTCGACCCGGCGGTGCTGCTGGCCGGATGGCCGACCGTCGAGCGAGAGGTGCGCCGGGTGATTGCGGAAGGACGCGCCGCCGACGCTCACGTGCTCAACCTGGGTCACGGCGTCCTGCCGGAAACCGACCCGGACATCTTGACCCGGATCGTGGAGCTGGCGCACTCGCTGTGAGCCCTGCTCGGGTGGCGGTGGTCGGCGGTGGGATCTCCGGGTTGGCTGCGGCGTACCGGTTGCGCACGCTGCTCGGCCCGGCTGCCGAGATCGTGCTCCTCGAAGGTTCCCGGCGCCTCGGCGGGGCACTGCGCACCGTCGAGCTGGGTGGTCTCGCGCTCGACGTGGGAGCGGAGGCCTTCCTGATGCGCCGACCGGAGGCGGTCGGCCTGGTCGACGAGCTGGGCCTGTCGGGGCAGCTGACGTATCCGACGCCGGTGGCCCCCACCGTGCGGGCCGGCGGGCGCACCGTTGCCCTGCCCACCCGGACCGTACTGGGCCTGCCCGGCGCCGCTACCGACGTCGCCGGGCTGCTGTCCGAGCAAGGGGTCGAGCGGGTCGCCGCGGAACCCGCCACGCCGCTGCACTGGGAACCCGGCCAGGACGCTTCTGTCGGGTTGCTGCTGCGCGAGCGGGCCGGTGACGAGCTGGTCGACCGGCTGGTCGATCCATTGCTGGGTGGGGTGTACGCCGGGCGCGCCGATGCACTGGGGCTGCGGGCCACCATCCCGACGGTGGCCAGGGCGCTGGATCGGGGCGCCGGCTCGCTGCTGGCTGCGGCCGGCGCGGTGCTGGGCCCCGCCACGCGGTCGACCGGCGGGCGGGTGGCTCCCATGTTCGGCACCTTGCGCGGTGGGCTCGGTGGCCTGGTAGACGCGCTGGTGGTCGCCGCTGGGGTGCGTCTGCGCCTTGGACTGCCCGTGCGTGGACTGACTCGCGTCCCGCACGGTTGGCGCCTGGAACTCGGGAGCGCCCGGCGGCCCGAGCACGTCGATGCCAGTGCTGTGGTGTTGGCCCTGCCGGCGCCCGCGTTGCGGCGGCTGCTGTCCGATCCGTTGCCCGCTGCCGCAGCTGCCGTGGGACGCGTGGAGATCGCGTCCTGCGCGGTGGTCGGCCTGGCGCTGCCGGTGCGTGCCGCGCAGGCCCTGCCGCAGTCATCCGGTGTGCTGGTGGCCGCCGGCGAGCCTCTCTCGGCGAAAGCGTTCACCTTCTCCGGGCGCAAGTGGGCGCACGCGTCGTCGCACGAGGTGATGCTCGTCCGCGCCTCCTTGGGCCGCCACGGCGAGGCCCAGATGCTGCAGCGCGACGACGCTGAACTCATTGAGGTGGTGCGGGGTGATCTCGCCGCGCTCACCGGGATCACCGCGATGCCGGTGGGCACCGTGGTGGCGCGCTGGGGCGGTGGGCTGCCGCAGTACGCGCCAGGACACCTGGATGCCGTCACGGCCCTGGAGAGCGCGGTGGCCGGGATGCCCGGCCTGGCCCTAGCAGGGGCGCTGCTGCACGGGGTGGGTCTGCCGGCGTGCATCGGGACCGCCGATGCGGCCGCGGCGCGTATCGCTGCCTATCTCGCTTCGGCGACCTGCAGCGGGCAGGCAGCGGACCGGTAGGAGGAAGATGGAGTCATGACACGCCTGGACTACGCCGCGCTGAACTCGACCATCCGCTACACCATGTGGTCGGTGTTCCGGGTGGAACCCGGGCGCATGCCCGCCGACCGCGCCGAGCCCGCCCGCGAGGCGCAGCGCTACCTCGAGGCGCTGGAGGGCAAGGGCATCACGGTGCGCGGGGTCTACGACCTCGCCGGCCTACGCGCCGACGCTGACTGGATGATCTGGTGGCACGCCGAGGAGATCGAGCCCCTGCAGGCCGGGTACGCCGACCTGCGCCGCGCCACCGCGCTGGGCCGGGCCAGCGCGCCAGTGTGGTCGACGGTGGCGCTGCACCGGCCTGCGGAGTTCAACAAGAGCCACGTGCCCGCCTTCCTGGCTGGTGAGGAGCCCAAGCGCTACGTCTGCGTCTACCCGTTCGTGCGGTCCTATGAGTGGTACCTGCTGCCCGAGGCGGAACGCCGGGAGCTGCTCGCCGAGCACGGCATGCAAGCCCGCGCCTATCCCGACGTGCGGGCCAATACCGTCGCTTCATTCGCGTTGAGCGACTACGAATGGGTCCTCGCGTTCGAGGCCGACGAGTTACCCCGCATCGTCGACTTGATGCGCGCGCTGCGGGCCAGCCGAGCCCGCCGCCACGTCCGCGCGGAGGTGCCGTTCTTCACCGGTCCCCGGGTGCCCGTCGCCGAACTGGTCGCCGCATTGCCCTAGTGGTGAGCGGCTCAGCGTTAGGCGCGTTCGATGCGGCCGAGCAACGGGATGCTTGCCACCAGCAGCAACATTGCCACCCCGAACGCGCCGGCGTAGCCCTTGGTGGCTTGGAACGTGCCCACCGGCACCCGGCCCAACAATGTGATCGCCACGCCGGCCAGCAAGGGACCGATCAGCACGCCGATTCCCTTGGCGAAGCCGAATACGCTCGCGCCTGCACCGTGCGCCTCACGCTCCGGAAGCAATCGCATCAGCAATGTATACGGCAGGGTCATCAGCACGACCGCCGCGAAGGCGATCGGCACGATCGCGACGAGGAAGGCGGTGTTCGTGGTGACGAACGTCGGGATCAGGCCGAGCGCGAAAAACCAGACTGCCACCTGCATGACGCGTCGTGGCCCGAAGCGGTCTGCGAGCTTTCCCGCCACCGGCGCGGCCACCACCGCGGCCAGCCCGACGAGGGCCAGCGCGGTCGCCGTGGCGCGCAGCGACATGCCGAGGCCGCGGGTGAAATACAGCACGACGAACGTCTTGAGAGCGTCGACTGCACCTTCCCACAGAGCGTCGGCGGCGATCCAGTAGCGGATCGCTCGGCTGCCTCGGACGAAACCGAGATCGCTACGCAGACCCCGACCCGATGACGGGTGGTCGGTGCGGGCCTCTGAGCCGACCCTGCCCCGGAGCCCGAAAAACAGTCCGATGGTCATCACAACGACGGCGACCGCTCCGACCGCGAACGGCAGCGGTCGCCACAGGCTGAGTAGGAAGCCGCCGCTGACCAGCGCCAGAAGCAGGCCCGCGGAACGAAAACCACCTTGGATTCCCTGGGATCGGCCCTGGACCGCGGGGGGCACGAGGTCGGGGAACAGGGCGTAGTACGGCGTGTAGTAGCCGAAGTAGCCCAGGAAGAACACCGCCAATGAAGTGGCGATCAAGGGCAGCGAGCCCGCGCCAAGCGGCATCCCGAGCAGCGCCAGGACCATCAGCAGCGCACCGCCGAGTATGAAAGGCAGTCGGCGGCCGATGCCACTTCTGGTCGAGTCCGACCAGCGACCGACAACCACGGGGACGATCAGCGCCACCACCCCCTCCCCACCGATCAGGAGGCCGGTGACGGCCGGACCGGACAGCTCGGCGAGCAGCACCGGGAGATAGGTCCCCACCACGGTGTACGCGAAGGCAACACCGAACGCGGGAAGCCCGAGGACGCCCAGGAACCAGCGCTGCGCCCAGCTGAGTGGGTCCTCGGCGCCTACCTTGGATTCGGGTATTTCGGCTCCCACCACTTAGGAGGTGGACTGCTTAGGAGGTGGACTGCTCACCGTCGGGCACCAGCCGCAGCGAAATCGAGTTGATGCAATAGCGCTGATCGGTGGGGGTGTCGTAGCCCTCGCCCTCGAAGACGTGCCCGAGATGGCTATGGCAGGTGGCGCACCGCACTTCCACGCGCTTCATGAACATGCTGCGATCCTCACGGAGCAGCACTGCGTCACCGGCCAGCGGGGTGAAGAACGACGGCCAACCACAGTGCGACTCGAACTTGTGATCGCTGCGGAACAGCTCCGCTCCACAGGCCCGGCACTCGTACACGCCTTTGGTCTTGGTGTGCTCGTACTCGCCGGTTCCCGGCGGCTCGGTGCCCGCCTGGCGTAACACCGCATATTCCTGTGGGGTGAGTTGCTCGCGCCACTGGGCGTCGGACTTGACGACCTTGGGTGCCGTGCCCTTCACCGGATCCATAGCCGACACGCTACGCGAGCGATGGTGATCGCCTCAGCCCAGCAGGGTACTGATGACGAATGTCGTAACTTCCCAGACCGTGATGGCCGCCACCAGCAGGATCAGTGTTACTACCAGCACGGCCATCAGTCGACGTGGGCCTTGGGTGCGGTTGGCGCAGTCAGCGAAGTCACTGACGCCGGACAGGTAACCCTCGACGGTGAAACTGGGACGCAGCAGGTGCGCGCGGTCCAGGTGCTCGGAGAAGGCCTGCACCTCGGGGTCGTCGCGGTCTAGCCCGATCAGCTCGTCGTCCAGCCGGCGTCGCTCCTGCTCGTCCGGCCGCCAAGGTTCGCTGCCCACCACTGCTTCACGGTAGCGTGCCGATCGTGGGTCGTGGCGACGCGTTGGAACTCACGGTGCCCGGGCCGGAAGGCGAGCGCGCCGTGCGAGTGTCCAATCCGGACAAGATCTATTTTCCGGAGCGCGGCATCACCAAGCGGCAGATCGTCGAGTATTACCTTGCGGTGTCCGAGCCGATGCTGCGTGTCCTGGCGCAGCGTCCCGTCACACTGAAGCGTTTCGTGGACGGGGTGACCGGTGCAGCCTTCTATGCCAAGCGGGTGCCGCGCGGTGCGCCAGCCTGGGTGGATTCGGTGGAGATCGCCTTTCCTTCCGGACGCACCGCTCGCGAGGTGTGTCCCACCGAGCCCGCGGTGCTCGCCTGGGCGGCGAATCTGGGCACCTTCGATTTCCATCCGTGGCCGGTGCGCCGGCCGTACCTCGATCATCCCGACGAGTTGCGGGTAGACCTCGATCCGCAACCCGGGACTGGTTTCGCCGACGCGGTGGTCGTGGCCGGGGTGTTGCGTGAGGTGTTGTCCGAGGCAGGGCTGGTCGGTTACCCCAAGACGTCCGGGGGTCGGGGGATCCACGTCGCAGTCCGGATCCGCCCGCTGTGGTCGTTCGTGCAGGTACGCCGGGCCCTAATCGCATTGGCTCGGGAAGTGGCGCGGCGGATACCGCAGCGTGCCACTGTGTCTTGGTGGAAGGAGGAGCGCGGCGAGCGGGTGTTTCTGGATTTCAACCAGGCAGCGCGGGATCGCACGATCGCCTCGGCGTGGTCGGTGCGCGGCACCCCGAGAGCCACCGTATCGATGCCGGTGAGCTGGGACGATCTAACGGATGTACACCCGGACGATTTCGACCTGCTCACCGCGCCGGAACTTCTCGCGCAGCGGGGTGATCCCCACGCCGGGCTGGACGACGAATCCTTCGGCCTGGAGACTCTACTGGACTGGGCGGTGCGCGATGAGCGCGACCACAACCTTGGTGACCTGCCGTACCCCCCGGAGTACCCGAAAATGCCCGGCGAGCCGCTGCGGGTACAACCCAGCCGCGCGAAGCGTTGATACCGCGCGTTACGTTCCAGTTCAAATTATTGCAAACATACAACACCACTTATTAAAAGGTGAGTGCGCCGGCTGCCTAATCGCGCACCGGTCGATTAACCTATTGATACAACGCCTCGGGCCGCCGAGGTGGGCGGTTGGGTCCTCACCGGGACGGGTGCTGTCGTGAACTCGACACCATCGACATTTTGAGGCCGGAGCACCTCGCCAACGGTGCCCACTCCTGGTGTGGCTGCGGTTCCTATGCGGCGCCCGGCCCGTACCCGTCCCCCGCGGACGGACCGGGCCGCCACTTCTCAACACTGCAGCGCCGGGCTACTCCGATGCCCACGCGGCACAACATGTCTCGGCGGCAACCTCGCAAAAATGAGTAACGCCAACAGCTCGGTCATCGATTTATCGGATGCGTCCTCCTCGCCACGCTCCGAACCCTTTGGCAGGTATTTCCACCCGGGGAACGGGGCGTGCGAACAGCCCGGCAGCGGCCCCATCCCCAACCGCTGATCGGGCTGTTCGTATATCTCGAAACCGATTGTCTGCGAAAAACTCTACTTTGTCCGGGCTGCGCGAGGCGGCGGGTTATCGCCCATGTGAACAGGGCGCGTATATCGGCTGACCGTCGGGAGAATCAGCCGAACCGGCGCAATCAGCTCACCTCCTGGGAGATTTCGCTACGGTGGGCACAGCGTGCCTTGCTGCGGTATCGAGGCATCCATAAGGAAGCGGGTGACCAGGTCTACTGCGCAGGGGCTGCGAGGCAGTGCGCCATGCGCCTGTCCCTGCCAGACCACCAGCGTTCCCGACGGCAGCGACTGCGCAGTGCGCCTGGCTCCTTCGGCGGGGGTTACCGGGTCGCCGCTGGTGGCCAGCACGAGCACCGGTGGCAGACCTACGCCCTGCGGTGCCGCCGGTGGCGGGGAGGGCACCGGCCACGCACTGCACCACAGCAGCCGGGCCGCGAACATCGGCCCGAACAGCGCCGAGCGCTGCTCCCACTGGTGTACCAGCTGCTGCGCCCGCTCGGGCGGCACCCGTGTCGGCGTGTCGTTGCAGTGCACTGCTAGGGCCGGATCGAAGCGCGCGGGCAGCCCGCGGTCGGTGGTCATCAGCGGCGCCATCAGCGCGGCCAGTTCGGTACCGTCACCGTCCCGGGCGGCTGCCAGCGCGTGGGATAGCTGCGGCCAGCGCTCCGGGTCACCGACCGTCGCCAACACCGCCTGGTAGGCGACGCCTGCGGTGATCTGTTGCCAGCCAGCCTGCTCCGGAGCCTCACGCAACGCCTGGCCCAAGGCCATCAGGGCGCCCCGCGGGTCGGATCCCAGTGCGCAGCCACGGGCCACGCAGTCGGCGGCGAACGCGGTGTAGCCGGCATCCGCGGCGATCAGGTCGGCCTCAGCTGCGGCTACATCATCCACCGTGGGATCAACAGCCCCGTCGAGCACCACACGGCCGGCCGAGGTGGGATACGTGCGCAGGAAAGTGGTGACCGCCCGGGATGCTTCCCCGTGCGCGATGATGTTGAGTACCGGCGCGTTCAGGACGATCCTGAGCTGCTCGAGGTCGTCGGCGGTGGCAGTCGAATTGATCGTGGTGAGTACCTCGCCGAGATCTTGCACGCAGGTCTGGATCGCGGTGCGGGTGGTGTCGAGCAGGGAGTCCAGTTGCGCTGGTTGAGCAGGGTCGGGATCGATGCCGACGATCTCGTTGCGCACGGTCTTCGGTATGCATTCCAGCGGATCGCTCGG
>DASUVX010000027.1:0-4216 GCA_036378735.1 Pseudonocardiaceae bacterium
CCGACCGATCCGCACCGCGGTCATCGCCGGCACCCGCGAGGAGTTGACCGCGCGGTTGCGCGAGGTCGCCGAAGGTGACACTACTTATCCGGCGGCGCCCGGCCAGGACGACCGCGGTCCGGTGTGGGTGTTCTCCGGACACGGGTCGCAATGGGCGGCAATGGGTGCCGAGCTGCTGACCAAAGAACCGGTGTTCGCCGCCACCATCGCTGAGGCGGAGCCCCTGATCGCCCGGGAGTCCGGGTTCTCGGTGACCGCGGCGATGACGGCTCCCGAGGTGGTGACGGGAGTCGCGCGGGTGCAACCGACCCTGTTCGCCATGCAAGTCGCTTTGGCGGCGACCATGAAGTCCTATGGAGTGCGCCCGGGGGCAGTGATTGGTCACTCGTTGGGAGAGACGGCCGCGGCCGTGGTGGCGGGAGCGCTCTCGCTGGAGGACGGGGTGCGGGTGATCTGCCGCCGCTCGCGGCTGATGTCCCGCATCGCGGGTTCCGGGGCGATGGCGTCCGTGGTTTTACCGGCCCAGCAGGTGCTTTCGGAGCTGATGGCCCGCGGCGTCAATGACGTGGTGATAGCGGTGGTGGCCTCCCCGGAGTCCACGGTGATCGGCGGGGCGACCGAAACGGTGCGCGAGCTGGTGGCCGTCTGGGAGGAGCGAGAGGTGATGGCCCGCGAGGTGGCCATCGACCTGGCGTCGCACACTCCACAGGTCGAACCCATCCTTGCCGACCTGTCGGAGGCCCTGGTCGAGCTGACCCCGAGGACGCCGGAGATTCCCTTCTACTCGACGAGCCTGTTCGACCCGCGCGAGCACGCGGTGTGCGATGCCGGCTACTGGGTGGACAACCTGCGGCGCACGGTGCGGTTCGCCGCGGCGGTCCAGGCCGCGATGGAGGACGGCCACCGGGTCTTCGCCGAGCTGGCACCGCATCCACTGCTCACCCACCCGATCGAGCAGAACGCGCGCAGCCTCGACACACCCCTGGCCGCGCTGGCCAGCATGCGTCGTGACCAGGAAATGCCCTACGGGCTCCGGGAATTCGTGGCGGACGTGCACAATGCGGGCTCCCTGGTCGATTTCTCCGTGCTCTACCCGAATGGGCGGCTGGTGGATGCGCCGCTGCCGACGTGGACGCACCGTCAGCTGCTGCTGAACCGCGACGGACAGGAATCCTCCCCGGCACACGGCGCATGCACCGTCTCAGTGCATCCGCTGCTCGGCCCGCATGTGCGCCTGCAGGAGGAACCGGAGCGGCACGTCTGGCAAGGAGAGGTCGGCACCGCCGCGCAGCCCTGGCTGGGCGATCACCAGATCCGCAGTGTGGCGGTGCTTCCGGGCGCTGCCTACTGCGAGATGGCGCTGGCGGCCGCCCGCGCGGTGCTGGGCGAGGCCTCCGAGGTCCATGACATCCGTTTCGAGCAGGCTCTGTTGCTCGACGAGCAGACCACGGTCGGCGCCTCGGCGTCGCTATCATCGCCGGGCGTCCTCGACTTCACGGTGGCGACGAATCAAGCGGGAGAGCAAGCGCGGCAAGCTATTGCGGTCCTGTGCGCCGCGGACGACGACCAACCACCTTCGCACGACACGTCCGCCCTCCTTGCCGCTCACCCGCATCGCGAGGACGGCGCGGAGGTGCGCGCGCGACTGGATCAGCGTGGCGTTCAATACGGTCCGGCGTTCACCGGCCTCGACGCCGTGCACACGGGCGAGGGAACCGGCACCGTCCTCGCCGAGGTCGCGCTCCCCCGCGAGATACGTTCCCAGCAGGGCGCTTACAGCGTGCACCCCGCATTGCTGGATGCCTGTTTTCAGTCCGTTGAGGCGCATCCGGACGTCGCGGCCCTGGGCCAAGGCGTGCTGGGCTTGCCGCTGGGTGTGCGTCGCCTCCGCTCCTACACTGCTGCCCGCGACGCCCACTACTGCTACACACGGGTGACGAAGGCCGATAAGTCAGGGATCGAGGCGGACATAGACGTGCTCGACGAGCACGGCGCCGTCCTGCTTGCCGTGCAGGGTCTGCAATTGGGCACCAACGTCTCTGAGAGCGGCAACAAAGATCGGGTGCTGGCCGAGCGGCTGCTGACCATCGAGTGGCGTCAACGAGAACTGCCGGACGTGGAATACGTCGACGCCGGAAGCTGGCTACTGATCAGCACCACCACCACCGCCGACGTGTTGGCCACCGCGACCACCGACGCACTGAAAAGCCATGGGGCGCAATGCAGCGCGATGTGCTGGCCACAGAACGCCGACTTCGCCTCGAACGCGGAACAGCTGACAGATCAGCTACGCGGCGGTGCATTCACCGGCGTCGTGATCCTGACGGGACCCCAAAACGGCGACGACGAGGCCCAGTCCTCGCAGCTGGGCCGCGAGTATGTGCGGCACATGGTGCATATCAGCCGCGAATTGTCCGAGATTGCCGGCGAGGCGCCTCGCCTGTACGCCGTGACCCGCACCGCCCAGCGGGTGCTGGCCGGCGACCGACCGAACCTGCAGCAGGCTGGGCTGCGCGGCCTGGTCCGGGTGATCGGCACCGAACATCCGCACCTGCGCGCCACCCAGATCGACGTGGATGACGCCACCGATGCTGAGCAGCTGGCGCGGCAGCTGCTCAGCGGATCCGAGGAAGACGAGACCGCTTGGCGCAGCGGCCAGTGGTATGTCGCCCGGTTGTCCCCCGCTCCGCTGTTACCCGAGGACCGGCGAACCGCCGTTGCCCAGCACGAGCGTGACGGGATGCGTTTGCAGATCCGCACGCCCGGGGATTTGGAGTCGATGGAACTCGTTGCGTGCGACCGTGTTCCACCGGGGCCGGGGCAGATCGAGGTCGCGGTCACCGCGTCCAGCATCAACTTCGCCGACGTCCTCGTCGCATTCGGCCGCTACCCGGCCTTCGAGGGGCAGCTGCCCCAATTGGGGACCGATTTCGCGGGGGTGGTGACGGCGGTCGGGCCGGACGTGACCCAGCACAAGGTGGGCGATCGTGTCGGTGGCCTGTCCCCCAACGGCTGCTGGGGCACGTTCATCACCTGTGACGCGGACCTGGCCGTCACCCTGCCCGCGGGGCTGTCCGATCAGCAGGCGGCGGCGGTGAGCACCGCGCATGCCACCGCCTACTACGGCCTGCACGACCTGGCCCGCATCGGCCGCGGCGACAAGGTGCTGATCCATTCCGGGACCGGGGGCGTCGGGCAGGCGGCCATCGCCATCGCCCGCGGCGCGGGCGCAGAGATCTTCGCCACCGCAGGCAGTGAGCAACGTCGACAGTTGTTGCGCGACATGGGTATTGAGCATGTCTACGACTCGCGAAGCCTGGAGTTTGCCGAAGGAATCCGCCGTGACACCGACGGCTATGGCGTGGACATCGTGCTCAACTCGGTCATCGGCGCCGCCCAGCGCGCGGGAGTCGAGCTGTTGGCGTTCGGTGGACGATTCGTCGAGATCGGCAAACGTGACATCTACGGCGGTACCCGGTTGGGGCTCTTCCCATTTCGGCGCAACCTGACGTTCTACGCCCTGGACCTGGCGTTGCTGTCATTCAGTCACCCCCACCGGCTGCGGGACTTGCTCAATACGGTGTATCAGCTCACCGCGGACGGCGCGCTGCCGATGCCGCAGAGCACCCACTACCCACTTGCGGACGCCGCCAACGCGGTTCGGGTGATGAGCGGCGCCCAGCACAGCGGCAAGCTTGTTCTCGACGTCCCGCGCGCCGGCAGCAGCCGAGTGGTGGTGCCACCGGCGCAGGTTCCGGTCTTCCGCCGTGAAGGTGCCTACATCGTGACCGGCGGCCTGGGAGGACTAGGGCTGTTCCTGGCCGAGAAAATGGCCGAGGGCGGTTGCGGGCGCATCGTCCTGACCTCCCGCTCGTCGCCGACGCCCGAGGCGCTGGCGTCGATCGAGCGCATCCGCGGGATCGGCACCGACGTCGTGGTCGAGTCCGGCGACATCACCGAGGCCGCTACGGCTCAGCGGTTGATCGCCACGGCCACCTCCACCGGACTTCCCGTGCGCGGCGTGCTGCACGCCGCCGCGGTGATCGAAGACGCCACGCTGACCAACATCAGCGACGAGCTCATCGAGCGCGACTGGGCACCAAAGGTTTACGGTGCGTGGAATCTGCACGCTGCCACCATTGATCAGCCGTTGGACTGGTTCTGCTCGTTCTCCTCGGCGGCCGCGCTGGTGGGCTCGCCCGGGCAGGGCGCCTAC
>DASUVX010000028.1:0-2049 GCA_036378735.1 Pseudonocardiaceae bacterium
CGAGCGCGAGCTCGGTGAACGCCGCCGTGAGCCGATGTCGAGCATCAACATCGGTGGCAAGTTCGTAGTGGCCTCGGCGAACATTCTGGACAAAGGCGTGGCCAATGCTGATTACCCGTGCCGAGCGGAACTGTTTGAGACCGCGCATCGGCCGCAGTCGGGCCTTCAGCCGGCCGTGATCGGCTTCGACCATGTTGTTTGCGTACTGCTCTGTGACGTGGCAGGACGAGGGCAGCAGCTCGTCGAGCACGCGCGAATACGCGGGAGCCCGGTCAGTGGTCACCTCGGCGGGGTGTGGGCCGTGTTCGAGCGCGCGGGTGAAAAACCGCCGCGTCGCCGCTAGTACTCCAGCCGTAGATCGTGATCTGCGGCGTGGCGGTCCCGCACGTAAGGCGGCCACCGGATGATCATCCTCGGTTGTGTCGACGTCAGAGGATCACGCGGTGGCCGTGGGCCGCAGCGTAGCGGTAGGGCGATGGTCGGGGATGGTGGAGGAGTTGCTCGCTCGGGTGGCCGGCCGCTTTGGTCGGGTCGAGCCGCGGCGGCGGGTCCACGGTTTCGTCTTGGGGTTGTTGGCTGATTTACCCCGCAAGAATTGTTGGACGATTGCCGAGTACGCGGGGGAGGCCAGCCCGGATGGCATGCAGCACCTGCTGGCGCGCGCGGTATGGGACACCGACGGAGTGCGCGATGACCTGCGCGACTATGTCGTAGAACACCTCGGTGACCCGGATGCGGTGCTGGTGGCCGATGAGACCGGCGATGTCAAAAAGGGCACCATGACGGTGGGAACTCAGCGCCAGTACACCGGGACCGCAGGCCGCGTGGAAAACGCTCAGGTAGCGGTCTATCTGGCTTACGCCGGGCGGGCTGGGCACGCGATGATCGACCGCGAGCTGTATCTCCCGCGCTGCTGGACTGACGACCCGGCCCGGTGCGCCGCCGCTGGAGTTCCCCAGGACGTCGAGTTCGCGACCAAACCGGCGCTGGCCACGACCATGATTGGCCGCGCGCTGGACGCAGGGCTGCCGGCACGGTGGGTGGCCGCCGACGAAGTCTACGGCGCCGATCCGGGGCTACGCGCCGATTTGGAGGCCCGTCAGATCGGCTACGTGCTGGCTATTGGCTGTGATCGGCGCGTGCCCACTGCAGCCGGCCCGATGCGTGCCGACACGCTGGCCGCCAGTGTCCCCCGGGGTGGCTGGCAACGACTGTCCGCAGGCCCGGGAGCGAAAGGACAGCGCTACTACCACTGGGCCCTGATCACACTGACCGCGCAAGCGGGACACCACTGGCTACTGATCCGCCGCCATCTGCACCACGGAGAACTGGCCTTCTACCGCTGCTACTCCCCGACCCTGGTCCCGCTGGCAGAGTTGATCCGAGTCGCTGGGCGCCGGTGGACCATCGAGGACAGCTTCCAGGCCGGCAAGGGCCTGGCCGGGCTCGACGACCACCAACTGCGCCGCTGGCTGCCGTGGCGGCGCTGGACCCTGCTCGCGATGCTCGCGCACGCCCTGCTCGCGGTCATCGCCGCCACCGAACGCGCTCAGCACCCGCCGCAACCCGGACTGATCGCCCTGACTTGCAACGAGATCCAACACCTGCTCACCAAGCTGATCACCGAATCCACCCGTCGGCACGCCGACACACTGGCCTGGTCACGCTGGCGACGCCGCCATCAACACCGTGCTCATGCCTGTCATTACCGTCGACAACAAGCCCAACTCGCGTGATCACGATCTACGGCTGGAGTACTAGATCCCGTTTCTCGGACACGATCACGTCAATGACCTGCCCGAACAGGTCGAACGCTCGGTACAGATAGACCCAGCGACCGGCGACTTTCACGGATGGGTGGGCCGCACGGCGAGGTGTCTGTGGTGCAGATCCTTTTCCGTGCGGCCTCCCGCCGAGTGAAGTGGGCCGCCGGCGAGGTGCCTGTGGTTCAGGTCCTTTTCCGTCGGCCTCTTCCCGAACCGCGCGGATCAGTTTCCCGATACGCGGCTCTCCAGTGATCGTTTCCGGGTGGATGCGCTTGACTGTCCT
>DASUVX010000029.1:0-10585 GCA_036378735.1 Pseudonocardiaceae bacterium
GGCGAACCGTGCTGGGACACCGTCGCCCGGCTGGCTGAGCTGGGTGTGCTCGTCGCGCCGGGGGAGTTCTACGGTCCCGCCGGAGCGCGCCACGTCCGGGTCTCGCTCACCGCAGCGGATCGGTGTATCGACGCCGTGGTAAAGAGGTTAGGCCGGGGTTAGGCCACCGTCTCCAGTGATCGTGCCCGTTCCTGCACTTGTTGCCAGGCGGCGAGCCAGGCTTGCCGCGTTTCGATGCGGCTGAGCTCTTCGCGCTCGACCAGGCGCCCGGCGGCGAAGGCCACGCCGACGTCCACCACGTCGCCGAGGCCGTCCAGCAATAGCCGCACCCGGTGTTGCGCCACGCACGCGTCCTGGTGCTCGCCCAGCACATCCTGCAGCGCCACCGTAGACTCCACCAGCCTGCGGACCGGCCCGCGACCCGCGGCGGCGGCGAGCTCCCCGGTGTAGCGCAGCCGCTTGCCGTGGATCCGCAGGGCGTGCAGGACCTCATCCGGGGGGTCCTGGCCGGCGGCTTGTACCGCCTTGGACAACCTGCGGTACTCGGCGCGCACCAGCTCGACCAGCGCGGCGGCTCCGGTGTGGCCGGGTCTGGCGGGCAACGGACGGGATACCGCGGTCGCCAGCCGGCGCAGCAAGGCGGTGTACCGGCGGCTGCCCAGCACGTCGAGCATCTCGGCTCTAGCACTCTCCCGGTCGGTCACCAGCGCACCGATCAGGGTCTCCACCGCGTCCCGGCTGGTGTCACCGAAGGCAGTTGCCCGGCTGCGAAGGCGTTCGATGAGCACGTCCGCGTCGCGAACCGGTCCGAGCGCCCGGCCCAGCCAGCCCAGTTCGGCGCGTAGGTCGTCGGCCCAGCTCCGGTTCAGCAGTGGACGGGCGGCCTTGAGCATGGCCCGCATCCGGCGTACCGCAACACGCATCTGGTGTAACTCTTCGGGATCTTCGCCCACCCGGGTGCCGGGATCGTGTGCGAGCAGGGCACGCAGCCGGGTGTCCAGCGCCGTCCGCAATTGGTGCACCGTCGGATCGGAGGGCCGGCACCGGACGGGATCACCCAGCACGACGAGTTGCTGGCCCTGGGTGGCGGCACTCACGCTGGAGATCTTAGTAGTCGGTGCTGGTCATGCGGCCTCAGTCGTTGGAGTGCAGCATGGCGTTGAGCTCGATGCCGGCTGTGCTACCCCGCCGGACCGCCTCCACGGTGCCGGTGACGGAGTTGCGGCGGAAGAGCACCCCGTCGGTGCCGGACAGCTCGCGGGCTTTCACCACCGTGCCGTCCGGCAGCGCGACCTTGGTTCCGGCGGTGACGTACAGGCCGGCCTCCACTACACAGTCGTCGCCCAACGAGATGCCGATCCCGGCGTTGGCGCCGAGCAGGCAGCGCCGGCCCACTGAGATCTGCTCCTTACCGCCGCCCGAGAGCGTGCCCATCACCGATGAGCTGCCTCCCAGATCGGAGTCGGCGCCGACGATGACCCCGCTGGAGATCCGGCCTTCCACCATCGAGGTACCCAGCGTGCCGGCGTTGAAGTTGACGAATCCCTCGTGCATAACCGTGGTGCCGGCGGCTAGATGCGCGCCCAGTCGCACCCGGTCCGCATCGCCGATCCGCACTCCGGTGGGCACCACGTAGTCGACCATCCGCGGGAACTTGTCCACCCCGTAGACGGCGACCGGGCCGAGCTGGCGCATCCGCAAGCGGGTGGCCTCGAACCCTTCCACCGGGCACGGACCGAAACTGGTCCACACCACGTTGGACAGCAGCCCGAACACCCCGTCGAGATTGATGCTGCGCGGCGTCACCAGGCGGTGCGACAGCAGGTGCAGGCGCAGGTAGACGTCATGTGCGTCGATCGGTGGGGCCTGCAGATCGATGATGGTGGTGCGCACCGCGACCAGCTCGACGCCTCGGGCCGGATCCGGGCCGAGCAGTGCGGCGAACTCCTCAGGTGTCTCGTCCGGGTCTATCTGCACGGTTCCCGCCGTCGTGCCGCGCGGCGGGCCCGGTTCTGGGTTCGGAAACCAGGTGTCCAGGACGGCGCCGGTGTGCGTGACGGTGGCCAGCCCCAGGCCGTGCGCGGAATCGATCTGTGTGTGGTCCACGACCGGCCACGCTAGCGGGTCGACGGCCGCAGCTGGAAAGCCTGATCACGGTTTATGTGCGTGCGGCGACAGGAATCGTCGTTGCCGGCACACACGATCATGCGGGCAGCTACGGTGGTTGTCGCAGCGCTACCGTCACTGCTGTGGACCTAGACCTCACCGCCGATCCTGTGGAGTTGACCGCCGCGCTGGTGGACGTGCCCAGCGTGTCGGGGGATGAGTCGGCGCTGGCCGACGCGGTGCAGGCGGCGCTGGCCGCCCAGGCCCCGCACCTGACGTTGCTGCGCTGCGGCAACACCGTGCTGGCCCGCACCTATTACGGCCACCCACAACGGGTGCTGCTCGCCGGGCACCTGGACACCGTGCCGATCGCCGGGAATCTGCCCAGCCGGCGCAGCGACGATCTGCTCTACGGCTGCGGCACGTCGGACATGAAGTCGGGCGACGCGATGATCCTGCACCTGGCGGCCACGGTGCCGGAGCCGGTGTGCGACCTGACCGTGGTGCTCTACGACTGCGAGGAGATCGAGGCGGCCCGCAACGGGCTGGGCCGCGTCGAGCGCGAACACCCCGACTGGTTGGCCGCGCAGCTGGCGATCCTGGCTGAACCCACCAGCGGCCTGGTCGAGGCGGGCTGCCAGGGCACGTTGCGCGTCACCGTGCGCACGGCGGGGCGCCGGGCCCACAGCGCCCGGTCGTGGTTGGGCGACAACGCTATTCACGCCGCTGGTCCTGTGCTGGCCCGGTTGGCTGGTTACCGGCCGCGCAGCGTGGAGATCGACGGGTGCACCTACCGGGAGGGCCTGCAGGCGGTGGGCATCTCCGGTGGGGTAGCCGGCAACGTGGTACCCGACGCCTGCGAGGTGCAGATAAACTTCCGGTTCGCCCCGGACCGCTCGCTGGCCGACGCCCAGCAGCACGTCCGCGACGTGCTCGACGGGTTCGACCTGGAGTTCACCGACGGTGCCGCGGGCGCGCTACCGGGTCTGGCTGCGCCGGCGACGCAGGACTTCCTCGCCGCCATCGGGATCGCCCCGGTCGCCAAATACGGCTGGACGGACGTCTCGCGCTTCGCCGCCCGCGGGATCCCGGCCCTCAACTACGGCCCCGGCGACCCCAACCAAGCACACACCCGCGACGAACACGTCCGAACCGACCTCATCACCACCTGCACAACCGCGCTACGCCGCTACCTCACCCAACCCCGACATGGAGACATATCGGGCTAAAAGGCGCTCGATAACCCCGATATGGCTCCATGCCGGGGTGCCGGGGGTGATCACGTAGGGTGGGGGCATGGTGGTAGAGGGGTGGCGGGGGTTGAGCCGCAACGGCGGGGATGACGAGCATCCCCGGGAGAAGCAGCGCGGTCCGGTGGTGTTGCGGCGGGAGCGCCGTTACGAGCCGACCACCACCGACCAGCGACTGCTCGACGCGCGCGGGCCCAGCGATTGGGTGCATACCGATCCGTGGCGGGTGCTGCGTATCCAGGCCGAGTTCGTGGAGGGCTTCGGCGCGCTCGCCGAGTTGCCGCATGCGGTCACCGTGTTCGGCTCGGCCCGCACCCCCCGGGATCACCCGGAATACGCCACCGGCCGCGCGCTGGGCGCCGCGCTCGCCGAGGCCGGCTTCGCGGTGATCACCGGTGGGGGACCGGGCAGCATGGAGGCGGTCAACCGGGGCGCCTCCGAGGCGGGCGGGCTGTCCGTCGGCCTGGGCATCGAGCTGCCCTTCGAACAAGGGCTCAATCCCTGGGTCGATCTCGGCATCAACTTCCGATACTTCTTCACCCGCAAGACGATGTTCATCAAGTACGCCCAGGCGTTCGTCTGCCTGCCCGGTGGATTCGGCACCTTGGACGAGCTGTTCGAGGCGCTGACCCTGGTGCAGAACAAGAAGGTCACCAAATTCCCCGTCATCTTGTTCGGGCAAGATTACTGGGGCGGGCTGTACTCGTGGCTGGCCGATACCGTCACCGCGCAGGGCAAACTGCGTGATTCGGAGCTCGCTCTGGTGCACATCACCGACGAGATCGACGAGGTCGTCCGGCTGGTGGGCGCCTCTTATCAGGCTTGGCAGGACACCCATTGAGCGTGCTGGATGACCTCCGCAGCCAGCTCTGAGGTGCATGTGGTCCGGTTTGGAACCCGCACCCTGCCCGGCGACCGGGCCTCGGTGATGGCCATCGTCAACCGGACCCCGGACTCGTTCTACGACCGCGGGGCGACCTATTCGGACCAGGCCGCGATGACCGCCGTGGACCGCGCCGTGGAGGAAGGCGCCGACATCGTGGACATCGGTGGGGTCAAGGCCGGCCCCGGCGATGACGTCGGGGTGGTCGAGGAGACGCGCCGGGTGGTGCCCTTCATTGCCGCCGTCCGCCAGCGCTACCCCGACCTGTTGATCAGCGTTGACACTTGGCGGTATGCGGTCGCGCGATCAGCGCTGCAAGCGGGGGCGGACATCATCAACGACACCTGGGCGGGTGCCGATCCCAAGCTCGCGGAGGTTGCCGCCGAGTACCGATGCGGCGTGGTGTGCTCGCACACCGGGGGCGCGCCGCCGCGCACTCGTCCGCACCGGGTGCGCTACACCGACGTGGTGCGGGCGGTCATCGATGACCTCACGGCTCAAGCGGGCAAGCTCGTCCGGCTGGGAGTGCCCAGGGAAGGCATTCTCATCGACCCCACCCATGACTTCGGCAAGAACACCTGGCATGGGCTGGAGTTGCTGCGCCGGTGCGACGAACTCGTCGCCACCGGCTGGCCGGTGCTGATGGCGCTGTCCAACAAGGACTTCATCGGGGAGACCCTCGGCGTCGGGGTGGACGATCGGGTCGACGGCACCCTGGCAGCCACTGCGATCGCCGCCTGGGCCAAGGTTCGGGTCTTCCGGGCCCACCAGGTACGCCAGACCCGCCACGTGCTCGAGATGGTGGCTTCCATCGCGGGCACCCGTCCACCGGCCCGCGCCGTGCGGGGCCTGGCGTGACGGGCCGGGTGCTGCTACCGCAGGCCCGGCGGTGGTTCAGCGAGGCCACCGTGCAGAGCGTGCCGTGGACCGCCGAGCAGCTCATCGCGGCCAAGCAGGACCGGACGGTCAGCGTGGTGCTGCCCGCGCTCAATGAGCAGGCGACGGTGGGCGCGCTGGTGGATGCTCTGCGACCCTTGGTCGGCGGGCTGATCGATGAGCTGGTGGTGATGGATTCGGGAAGCACCGACCGCACCGCCGAGGTGGCCCGCAATGCCGGCGCCCGAGTGGTGCAGCGCACCGATGTGTTGCCCGAAGTGGCGCCGTGGCCGGGGAAGGGGGAGGTGCTCTGGCGCTCGCTGGCCGCCACCGCAGGCGATGTGCTGGTTTTCATCGACTCCGATCTCATCGATTTCGACGCCGGGTTCGTCCCCGCGCTGCTCGGGCCGGTGCTGCTGCGGCAGCGGAGCGGGCGGGTCGCGCTGGTCAAGGGTTTCTACCGGCGTCCGCTGCGGATCGAGAGCGCAGAAGTGGGTACCGGTGGCGGCCGGGTCACTGAGCTGCTGGCCAGGCCGTTGCTCAACGCGCTGCGCCCCGAGCTGGCCGGCGTGGTGCAGCCGCTGGGCGGCGAATACGCGGCGACCCGGGAATTCCTGGAGTCGGTGCCCTTCGCCGCCGGGTACGGCGTGGAGATCGGGTTGTTACTAGACGCGCACACCCGCTACGGGCTCGACGGGCTCGCCCAGGTCAATCTCGGGGTGCGCAAGCACCGCAACCGTTCCCTGCTGGAGCTCGGCGTGATGTCCCGCCAGATCCTCGGGGCTGCCCTGCCTCGCTGCGGCGTTGCGGAGACTGGCGGTTCGACGGGCATCACCCAGTTCGTGCAACTCGGTGCCCGCTTTCTACCCACCGAGAGCGACGTGCTGGTGGCCGACCGGCCGCCGATGCGTGACGTGCTCGCCGCGCGCTCCGCCTGAGATGGGGGCTCTTCAAGGGCGGCCAACCCCGGTGCGGAAGGTCATTAACCGCTACCAACCCCCTCCTGGCCAGGAGGGGGTTGGTAGCGGTTTACGGCAGCCTCCAAGGGGGTTGGCCGTCCTTGAAGAGCCCCCAACTGCCACGATCGGCCACGTGGGTACGGTGCTGATCTACCTCATCGTTGCGGTGGTGGTCGCTGCGGTGGTCTTCCTCATCGCCTCGCTGGTCTTCGGTCGGGGTGAAGAGCTGGCCGCACTGCCGCCCGATGCGACCCCGACCTGGCTGCCGGACGGTCCGATCGCCGGCGACGACGTGCGGGCCATCCGGTTCTCCCTGGTGCTGCGCGGGTACCGGATGTCTGAGGTGGACTGGACGCTGCGGCGAGCCGCGGATGAGCTCGATGCGCTGCGTGCCCGGGTGGCCGAGCTGGAGGCGCGGCGATGACAGCGATCAGTCTGACCGAGCGGGTCGATGTCGACGCATCGCCGGACACGGTCTTCGCGGCCGCCACCGATTGGGACCGCCAGCGGGAGTGGATGCTCGGCACCACCGTGCGAGTCTGCCGCGGCGATGGCCGCTCGGTCGGTTCCGAGCTGGAAGCAGTCACCGGAGTGGGCGGGATCGGAGTCGCCGACCGCATGCAGATCACTGTCTGGGACGCACCGTCGCGATGCGAAATGCGGCACCTCGGGCGAGTGGTGCGCGGTGTCGGGATCTTCGCGGTGCGGCCACGCGGTCGCGACGCGGCCATATTCGAGTGGACCGAGCAGCTGGAGCTGCCGCTGGGCGTATTGGGCAGGTTGGGCTGGCCGCTGGTCGGTCCGTTGTTCGGCTGGGGTCTACGGTTGTCCCTGGATCGCTTCGCCGCTTTCTGCCGAACCTATCCCCGATGATCTAACCCACGATGGTCGCACGCAGATGAGCCTGGGCACCGGTCCGGTGGCCGGCGCTGATGGCCGCCTGCGCTGCCCCTGGGTGGGGGCGGCCCCGGACTATTGCGCCTACCACGACAACGAGTGGGGAGTGCCGGTCCACGGCGAGGTTGCCCTGTTCGAACGCCTCAGCCTGGAAGCGTTCCAATCCGGGCTGTCCTGGCTGACGATCCTGCGCAAGCGCGATGCGTTCCGGCGCGCGTTCGCAGGATTCCGCGTGGCTGCCATCGCCGCGTTCACCGATGACGACGTGGCACGCCTGCTGGCCGACCCAGGAATCATCCGCAACCGTGCCAAGATCGAGGCAACGGTGCGTAACGCCCGGGCAGTTACCGAGCTCGGCGAAGACCTGGACAGCCTGCTGTGGTCCTACGCGCCCGATCCCGCTGGGCGTCGCGCGCCGCGCACCATGGCGCAGCTGCCGACCCGGACCCGCGAATCCGAGGCGATGGCCGGCATGCTGCGGCGCCGGGGCTTCACCTTTGTCGGTCCGGTTACTTGCCATGCCCTTATGCAGGCCACCGGGATGGTCGATGACCACCTCGTCGGCTGCTTTCGCCGCGGCGCCCGGTGAGCGACCGCAACGGCGGTCCTAGGTGGACGGTGCGAAGGGCGGCGAGTGCGAGATCATGGTTGCGTGTCGGGGGCCAGAGCCGATAGGGGAGAATGCAGGGGGTCACCGGTGTCGCGTGGCCACCCGCGGTGACGAAATGCACGGAGGGAGCACGCTATGGCGGCCATGAAACCCCGGACCGGCGACGGTCCCCTCGAGGTGACGAAGGAGGGACGGGGCATCGTGATGCGCGTCCCGCTTGAAGGCGGTGGGCGGCTCGTCGTCGAGATGTCGGCGGACGAGGCCGGCGAACTCGGCGAGGCCCTGCAGGCCGTTGTGGAGTGATGGCCCGGTGCCTAGCGTCCCTCGTCCCCGCGGCCCCGGTCGGCGCCTGAGGGTGCACCGGGGCCGTGCTACGAGTTGAGCCGGAACCCACCAGTGACACCGGATGTTCCCACCCCACTGGTTGGTGTGCGGGTGCAGCAACGGCACGGTTCTGCAGTGCCCGATGTCGTACTGGTCAGGCAGTCTCCATCGGTGAGCTTAGGCCCGGGTGCGGACCGGCTCGGCGTGGACGACCAGTGGCTGGACCAGTACCGGGTAACCGGCTCGGCAGGTTCCGTGCACCTGGTACCCCTAGCCACCGGCCGGCCCGACCACGGCTGGCTGCTGGGCACCGGAGACGGCACCACGGCGCACTGGCGGGCGGCCGGTGCCGCGTTGGTCCGGGCTGGTGCGGCGCGGCTCGAGGCCCATGCCAATGGCCAGGTAGCACGCCACGTGCAGGTTCACTTGCCGCCCGGGATCACGCCCCATCAGGTGGCGTCGCTGGCCCTTGGCTGCGTGGCGGGCTCGCACCGTTACCGCGTGACCAGCCAACCGACCTCATTCCGGCGGATCGAAATCGTCACGCTCATCGCGCTGCCCGGTGAGCAATGGGAAACACTTGCCGAGGCCGTCTCCCGGGCGCAGTTGCTCGGCCAGGCCACCGGGCTGGCCCGTGACCTTGCCAACACGCCGAGCGGACCCAAGGATCCCGCCTGGCTCACCGGCACCGCCGCCCGCTTGGCCAGCACCGTGCCCGGGCTGCGGGCGATAGTGCGCGACGAGCGTTGGCTGGCCGAGCACGGCTTCGGGGGGATGCTGGCGGTCGGTGGCGGCTCGGCGCGCCCACCGCGGTTGCTGGAACTGACCTGGCAGCCGGCCGGCTGCCTGGGCGACCAGCACCTGGTGCTGGTCGGTAAGGGCATCACGTTCGACACCGGCGGCATCTCGATCAAGCCGGCTGAGGGCATGCACATGATGCGCACCGACATGTCCGGCGGCGCGGCGGTGATCGCCGCACTGCTGGCCGTCGGCCAGCTGAAGTTGCCACTGCGGGTGAGCGGACTGGTGCCGTGTGCGGAAAACCACGTGTCCGGGTCGGCCTACCGCCCGGGTGATGTGGTGTGCCAGGTGGGCGGCACCACCACCGAAGTGACCAACACCGATGCCGAAGGCCGGTTGGTGCTCGCCGATGCGCTGGCTTACGCGGCAGCCACGCTCGCGCCCACCACGCTGGTCGACGTCGCGACGCTCACCGGGGCGATGAAGGTGTCGCTGGGCCTTCGCACCGGTGGGTTGTTCGCCACCGACTCACAGCTCGCCGAACGCATTCAACGAGCTGGTGAGGCCGCCGGCGAAGCCTGGTGGCGGATGCCGCTGTCCGACGACCACGCCGACGAGGTCCGCTCCGACCTCGCTGATCTGCGGCAGTGCCCGCCTGGGCCAGGGGGTATCACCGCGGCGTTGTTCCTGCGGGAGTTCACCGCGGGGCTGTCCTGGGCGCACCTGGATATCGCTGGTCCGGCCCGTGCCGAACACAGCTATGACGAGGTCAACCCGGGTGGTACCGGATTCGCTACCCGGACCCTGATCGAATTGGCCTGCTCGTTCACCAGCTAGGCTCCGCGCCGATGGCCACTTCACCAGCCGGCGCTGGCCGGGTCGTGATCACCGGGGGTGCCGGCTTCGTCGGTCGTGCGGCCGTTTCCGCCTTCGCCGGCCGGGGCCACCCGGTCACCGTGGTTGACCGCGTTGCGCATCCAGCTCCGCACGTCCACAGCGTGGTCGGGGAGCTGACCGATCCAACAGTCATCACAGATGTGTTGAGCGGCGGGAACGTGACCGGGGTTGTGCACCTGGCAGCGCTGACGTCCGTGCTGCGCTCGGTGCAGTATCCGGTTGCCACCTACCAGGCGAACGTGGCGGTGACCCAGGAGCTGTTGGAGATCTGCCGGCCGGCCGGCGTCGATCGGTTCATCATGGCCTCGACGAACGCGGTGGTCGGTGACATCGGCTACGCCACCATGGATGAAGCGGTCCCGTTGCGTCCGTTGACCCCTTACGGCGCCACCAAGGCGGCCGCCGAGATGCTCCTGCATGGCTACGCGGGCGCCTACGGCATAACCACCAGCGCGCTGCGCTTCACCAACATCTACGGCCCGGGGATGCAGCACAAGGACAGTTTCGTGCCGCGGATGATGCGCGCGGCGCTGTCCGGCGGTGGGGTGCAGATTTACGGCGACGGGCTGCAGCGGCGCGATTTCGTGCACGTCGATGACGCCGTGGCGGCCGTACTTGCAGCATGGGACCGGCGGTTTACCGGTACCGCGATCATCGGCTCCGGCGCCTCGGTAACCGTGCTGGAATTGCTCGACGCGGCGCGTAAGGTCACCGGCTGCCCGTTGCCTGCCGAGCACGTCGCGCCTAAGCCTGGCGAGATGCCGGCGGTGATCGTCGACATCAGCCGGGCCCGCGAGCAGTTGGGCTACCGGCCGTCTGTGTCGTTGGTCGACGGTTTGGCCACGGTGTGGGAGGACTTCCGCGTGTCCGCTGGTCCGGCTGGTCCGGACCGGTGACGGGCCTGCTGGCGCGGCCGGAGACAGGCGCCTCGAATACCGGCACCCTCGTCGTGGCCTCGCGGGTGCCGCGGTGGTTGCGGCTGCATTGGATGCTGGTGGTGCTGCTCGGGATCGGTGCCGGCTGGCGGGTGCTCACCGTGCTG
>DASUVX010000030.1:0-14857 GCA_036378735.1 Pseudonocardiaceae bacterium
CCAGTCCACCATCCGCGGCGGCAACAAGAATTCCTGATCACGCCGCACCGGCCGATACCCCTTCGCCACCCCCAGATCCTCCCAACAATCAAGATCCACAAGTGGCTTCCACGCCGGGACTTCGATTAGGCAACAGCCTCTAATGTGTCGCCCTGGGCACACAAACACTGATCATGGTTCCAAAGGCAGGGGGTGAGCGACCTACTGGTCGCGCGGTGGCGGTTTCTGGGGGCGCAGCGAGCCGATCACCAGTAGCGAACCGACGATCAGTGCCAGCACTGCGAGCACCCACCGGCCGTCGACGTCGGGCAGCCAGGCGATGCCGCCGAGCAGGGTGGCCACCGCGATGCCCAGGGCACCGAGCCCGACGACCAGAGTGAGCAAGTCTGGCCCGCGCCGCGAGGCCAGCGCGCTGGTCTGGTCAGTTCCGTTCGCAGCAGGCATGGTCGGATCCGTCCCGGTCATGATTCGCGATCCACGTGTACTTGGCCGACGCCGGAATGTACGTCGAGGATCACTTTGCCGCCGCCAGGACCGTCAGGCCCGTTGTCGGTCACGGTGACCCGGGACGGACCGCCATCGGAGTCGCGCTGGCCGAGGCATTCGACGTCGCCGATCTGGGTCTGGCAGCTCACCTGGGCGTCGACATTCGGTGGCAGGTAGACGTGCGTCTCGCCGACCCCTACCGCGACGCTGGTCCGCACGGTCTGGTCATTGGTCAGCCGCAGCTCACTGAGGTCGAGATCGCCATTCCCCAAGGTGACCGAGTACCGCGGCTGCACCTGGGTGGCGGTGGTCGGCGTCCAATGGCGGCCGCCGACCTTGAAGCCGGCGGCCGGGGCCGCACTGAGCACCCAGGTCAGCAGGGCCAGGGGGATGGCGATCGGAATAAGTCCACGGCCACCCTGGAGGAACGCGCCGACCACCAGACCGAGTCCCACGACACCCAGCAACATCGCGGCGACCTGAGCCGCTGACAGTGCCGGCGCGAACGCCAGTGCGACGCCGCCGACGAGCAGCGCGATCCCGAGCGTGATCGGGGTGATCTTCCAGCGGGCACCCTGTGGTGGGTCGGCGGGTTCGGACTGCGCTGAGGGTTCCGGCAGGTCCCAGGCGAAGGGTGCGGCACCCAGCGGGTCCCATGCAGGCGGGCCGGACCGCTCCCGATCGTCGGTTGTGGCCGGGGTGCCGGCAGCCGCTTCGGTATCGGGCTGCTGAGTTGCGTGCGGAGGCGATCCGGGGATCTCGCCCAACGTGGCGCGGGAGCGGTGCAGCAAGAACAGTGCACCCAACGCCACGGCGAGCCCGATGACGCCCGATCCGTGGCCAGTGAGCAAGGCGGCGCTGGCCGGGATCAGCAGCAGGACGAGCACGATGGTGAGTAGTGCGGACATCGAGCTGCGGCCGCGCCCGCTTCCTGTCCCGGAGCCTTGGTCGCCCGCAGTGTGATCGTCCTGGGGGAACAGTAGCCAGCCCAGCAGGTACAGCAGCACTCCCGCACCACCGGAGATGGTGGCCACCACGAATGCCACCCGAACCAGCACCGGATCGACGGCATACCGGCGTGCGATCGCCGCCGCCACTCCGGCGATCTTGCGGTCGCTGGAGCGCCGGCGCGGCCTGGTGGCCCAGAAGTCTCGGACGGTGTGCTCCACGTTGATCTGACTCACGCTGCTCAGACTGACCTTCCGCGACGGCCGGCACCATCGGGGGTCACCCTGATCCGTCCCCGGTCGGGGGATACCGGGGGCGACCCTGATACCCCTGCATCTGCTGCTCGTGTGACCATGGCAGGCGTGAGCACACCGGCAGACGAGGCGACCGGAACCCGGCCGCTGCCTGCGCCGGTTCACCGATCACCAAGGTTGTGCCGGCATCGGTCGGACCGGGTCATCGCGGGGGTGTCCAGCGGGATCGCCGAGCACCTCGGCGTGCCGGTGCTGTGGGTGCGGGTGGTCTTCGTGGCGCTCGCCGGCCTCGGCGGCGCCGGGCTCATCGGGTATGCGCTGCTGTGGGCGTTCCTGCCGGCCACCGATACCCGGGCCCGGCGACCGAGTACTGGGCGGGATCGGCAACAGGCGGTCGGTCTGGTGGTGCTCGGCGCCGGCCTCGCGCTGGCCGGGGCGGCGCTGGGCACCGCGTGGGCTGGTTGGGTGACCGGGCCGTTGGGCGTCGCGTTGATTGGCGCGGGGGTGGTCTGGCGGGAGGCGGACGCCAGCCAGCGGACCCGCTGGCGCAGCGGCGCTGGGGTCTTCCTGGGCGGGAGGATGGCGCTGCTGCGGGTGCTGGCCGGCGCCGCCCTGGTGACCAGTGGCATCGCGGTCTTCCTGCTCAACCAGGGCAACCTGGGCCAGGTCCGGTTCGCGCTGCTCGCCGCCGGGGCGACGCTGGTCGGGGTGGCAGTGCTGACGGTCCCCTGGTGGTTGCGGCTGGTGCGCGCCCTGGGTGAGGAACGCCGGGCCCGGATCCGCACCGAGGAACGGGCCGAGATCGCCGCGCACCTGCACGACTCGGTGCTGCAGACGCTGGCTTTGATCCAGCAGCAATCCGATTCGGCCCGGGAGGTTCGCCGGCTGGCCCGCGGCCAGGAACGGGAGCTTCGGTCGTGGCTCTACGGTCCGCAAGGTTACGGGCAGCCCCGGACCAACGGAGCCGCCCCGGCTTTCGCGGCGACTTTGCACGCCGCCGCCGGCGAGGTGGAGGACACCTACGCGGTCAGTATGCAGGTTGTCGTGGTGGGTGACTGCGCGCTGGACCAACCGCTGCCCGCGCTGGTGCAGGCCAGCCGGGAGGCGATGGTCAATGCGGCCAAACATGCCGGAGTCGCCGAGGTCAGCGTATATGCCGAGGTCGAGCCTGGTGAGGTGCACGTGTTCATCCGGGATCGTGGTGCCGGATTCGATCCGGCCGCGATCGCTTCCGACCGGCACGGGTTGGCAGACTCGATCCGCGGCAGGATGCAACGGCACGGGGGTACGGTGACGCTGCGCACCGCGCCCGGCGAAGGTACCGAGGTTCAGCTGGCCATCGCTCGCCGGAAGGGCGGGGAGGAGACATAGCCGTGCAGGCGGGCATCCGGGTGTTCCTGGTGGACGACCACGCGCTGTTCCGAACCGGGGTGAAGGCCGAGTTGGACCGGGCCGGTTCCGGCGATCCGGACCTGCCGCCGGTCGTGGTGGTCGGCGAGGGCGGTTCTGTGGCCGAGGCAGTCGCCGGGATCGCGCACCTGCGCCCCGACGTGGTGCTTCTCGACGTCCATATGCCCGACGGGGGCGGCGCGGAGGTGCTGCGCCGGGTCCGTCCCGAGCAGCCCGACGTGGTGTTTCTCGCGCTGTCGGTGTCCGACGCGGCCGAAGACGTGATCGCGGTGATCCGCGGCGGAGCCCGTGGGTACGTGACCAAGACGATCTCCGGGCGGGAGCTGGTCGACGCGGTGCGCCGCGTGCACGGGGGGGACCCGGTGTTCTCCCCGCGGTTGGCCGGTTTCGTCCTCGACGCCTTCGCCCAACGGTCCGGGGCGGCGCCGGTCGGAGACCCGGAGGTGGATCTGCTCACCCCCCGCGAGCGGGACGTGCTGCGCCTGCTGGCCCGCGGCTACGCCTACAAGGAGATCGCCGCCGAGCTGTTCATTTCGATCAAGACTGTGGAGACCCACGTCTCCTCAGTGCTCCGCAAAACTCAACTCTCCAACCGCCACGAACTCTCCCGCTGGGCCTCCGACCGCCGCCTCGTCTGATTTCTCTCCCCCTTCCCCCGACCCCCTTCCCCCACCCCCGACATGGAGACATATCGGGGTTCGACGGGCCAGCTGAGCCCGACATGGAGACATATCGGGGTTTGACGGGTCAGCGCGTGATGCGGGCGGCGGACTCGATGAGGACCCGGCCGACGGGGGAAGTCGTCATGTTGAGGCGGTAGCGCTCGACGGTGGGCTTCCGGTTGGTCGGCTCGAACACCAGGTTCACCAGCACGCTGTTGCCCTGCACGGCAATCGGTCCGCGGATGCTGATCCGGTTGATCCCGTTCCAGAAGTGGGTGTAGTGCTGGAAACCCTGGGCCTGTTCGGCGGCGCCGAGGTATTGCCAGGCCACGGCGGTGTCCTCGGGCAGCAGGCCGTAGTAGCTACGGACGGTCTGCTCCAGCTGGGCGGGCTGCGGCTGGGCGGGTGCCGGCTGCGCGACTTGCGGTGACTGCGCTGGCTGCGGGGGCCGCACGGCGGGGGCTGCGGACCGGGCGGCCGCCAGCTGATCCCGGCCAGCAGTCGGCATATTCCCCAGCATGGCCAGCACCACCGCGACCACGACAAGGCACGCGGCGGCGCCGAACAACGCGGCTGGCCGGGCACGCCACCACGCGACGCGGTCGGCTCGCCGCCGCGGGGTGCTCCGCGGGGGACTGGCGGGCAGGCCTACTGCGGTCGGCGTCGCTTGGGGGCGCGCGGCCGTCGGCGGCCGTGGCGGCCCGACGGTGGGCGAGGTGAACAGCGTGGGCGCCATGGCTGCGGAAGGACCCCGGCCTGCCACCGCGCCGAGCGCCGCTGCCGCATCCGGCATCGACGGGCGCGCCGCCGGATCGTCGGCCAGTAACTGCATCAGAATCGGGGCCAACGGGCCGGCTCGGCGCGGTGGCCGTACCCGGCCTTCGGCGACGGTGCGCAGCAGCGCCAGGGTGTTGTCGTCCAGCCCGAATGGTGGTTCGCCCTCCACCGCGACATACAGCATCGAGCCCAGCGAGAACACGTCGCTCGCGGGGCCGGGTTGCTCACCGCGGGCCACCTCCGGAGCGAAGTAGGCGGGAGTGCCGGCCAGCACGCCGGTGCGGGTTACGGTGGCATCCCAGCTGGCTCGAGAAATGCCGAAATCAGTGATCTTGACGGTGCCATCCTGGCCGAGCAGAACGTTGCCGGGCTTGATGTCCCGGTGCACGATCTCCGATTGGTGCGCGGCCGTGAGCGCCGCGGCCACCTGCCAGCCGATCCTGGCGACCTCGTGCGGCGGCAGTGGACCCTGGTCGGCGAGCACCGTCGCCAGGCTGTGCGACGGCAGGTACTCCATCACCAGCCACGGCACCACCTGATCGGCCGTCCCAGTGCCATGATCGAGAGCCACGTCGTAGACGCAGATGGCGTGCGGGTGCTGTAACCGTGCCGCGATGCGGCCCTCACGCATCGCTCTGGCCCTGGCCGTCTCCGCTTCCGTCTCGGCCAGGCCGGGCTGCATGAGCAGTTCCTTGAGCGCCACCGTGCGGTCCAGCCGCTCGTCATGCGCTCGCCAGACCACCCCCATCGCGCCGGTGCCGATCTGCTGGTCCAGCCGGTAGCGACCGGCGACCAGCCGGGTGCCCGGGTTCACCTACTTCGCTCCTCACTCACCACCTCAGGCTAGGTCTTCGCCGATGGTCAGACTCGCGCTGCGCAGGCCGCGTCGCTGTCCGGTAGCTCCGGCAAGACGGGCGGTGCGCGCCTGACTAGCTCAACCGCCGCTGCGGTAGCGGGTCCGGGTGCTCTGCAACGCCTGGTAGCCCACCACGCCACTACCGGCGCCGGCCAGGATGGCGAGGATGTCGGCAGCTATGCCGCCGGTGGACAGCAACAACGCAAGTAGCGCGACGCCGAGGGTGGCCGCCGCCACCGGAACCCGGCCGCGGACGTACTGGCTGATCGGTTCGCCCCCGGCACGCCGGTTGGCCGCCGAGCCCAGCAGTGCGAGGTATCCGCCGTGGGCCGCCGCAGCCAGCAACCCGGCCAGCGCGGCGAGGACTGCAATTACATGGAGCACCATGCAGCCAGTGTGCCTGCCGCGGTGCCGGGAGTGCCGCTGCGGTTGTCAGTGGCCGAGCCGGCCGCGTCCCAGCCGCAGCAGCAGCATCGCCAGCTCATGACCCTCCGGGCCGAGCGTGCGGTAGCGGTCCAGCACGGCCATCTCACGGCCGTGCACCACGCGCGGCCCGCCGGCCGCTCGGCGCGCCTGGCCGATGGTTTGGGACACCGCGGTGCGTCGCTGCACCAGCCGCAGGATCTCCGCGTCGAGGTAGTCGATCTCGGTGCGCAGCGCGGTGAGGTCGGGAACTGAATCGTCCAGGACCCTGGGTGCTGCCTCGCTGGTGGCCTGGTGGGACATCTCGATGGTCTCCTCATTCTGGTTCGGAGCCCGCGTTCCCTGGCAGCAACAACGCCCCGGGTCCTTGGACTCCGGGGCGTTGTGGTGGTCTGTCTCGTGCGTCACACCATCACGGGCACCGGATCCGGTACCCGTAAAAAAAGCGTTGGCCCTTACGCACGACACGAGTCTGCCACGGCGCGCGCTGCGCCGTCCACTTGGTTAGCGGCTCGCCGGGCACCCGGTACCGTGGTCGTCACGATGAGTGCCTCCACGTCTTGCGGGACACCCGCGCCGCCACAAGTCCTGCTCGCCGGGCTCAACCCGCAGCAACGTGCGGCGGTGGAGCACGCCGGCTGCCCGCTGCTCATCGTCGCCGGAGCCGGGTCCGGCAAGACCCGGGTGCTCGCGCACCGTATCGCCTACCTGCTCGCCCACCGCGGCGTCGCACCCGGGCAGGTGCTGGCGATCACCTTCACCAACAAGGCTGCCGCGGAGATGAGGCAGCGAGTCAACGCGCTGGTCGGCGGGCGCGCCGCCGTGATGTGGGTGTCGACGTTCCACTCGATGTGCGTGCGGATCCTGCGCCGCGAAGCCGCCAAGCTGTCCGGGTTGACGTCGAACTTCTCCATCTACGACGCCGACGACACCCGTCGCCTGGTCGCCATGGTGGCCCGTGACCTGGATCTGGATCCCAAGCGCTACCCCGCGCGTACTCTCGCGGCCAAGATCTCCAACCTGAAGAACGACCTGGTTGATCCAGATGCGGCGGCCGCCACGGCGGGCAACGATCTCGAGCGCCGGGTGGCGGAGGTCTACGCGGGTTACCAGCGGCGGCTGGTCGCGTCCAACGCGGTGGATTTCGACGATCTGATCATGCGTACTGTCGAGCTGCTGCAGACCTTGCCCGATGTTGCCGAGCATTACCGGCGCCGGTTCCGTCACATCCTGGTCGACGAGTACCAGGACACCAACCACGCGCAGTACGTGCTGATCCGGGAGTTGGTGGGGCCCGCGACGGAGGATCCGGCGGAGCTATGCGTGGTGGGTGACGCCGACCAGTCCATCTACGCCTTCCGGGGCGCCACGATCCGCAATATCGAGGAGTTCGAGCGCGACTTCCCGACCGCCCGCACGATCTTGTTGGAGCAGAATTACCGGTCCACCCAGACGATCCTGTCCGCAGCGAACGCGGTGATCGCGCGCAATCCCGGCCGCCGGGACAAGCGGCTGTGGTCGGCGGCGGGGGACGGCGAGCTGATCGTCGGCTACGTCGCCGACAACGAGCACGACGAGGCCGCATTCGTCGCCTCGGAGATCGACCAGCTGGTCGACAGCGGGCGGGCCCGGTTCGGTGACGTGGCGGTGTTCTACCGCACCAACAACTCCTCCCGGGTGTTCGAGGAGGTGTTCATCCGGCTCGGGCTGCCCTACAAGGTGGTCGGCGGGGTGCGCTTCTACGAGCGCCGCGAGGTCCGCGACGCGCTGGCCTACCTGCGGGTGCTGGACAACCCCGAGGACACCGTGTCGCTGCGCCGGATCCTCAACACGCCGCGCCGGGGGATCGGCGACCGCGCGGAGGCTGTGTTGGCCACCTACGCTGAGCGAGAACGGATCTCCTTCGCCGCAGCCCTGCGGGCGGCTGCCGCCAACCAGGACATCCCGTTGCTCAATCCCCGATCCCGCAATGCGATCACCGCGTTCGTGGTGTTGATGGACGGGCTGCGGGAGAAGGTAGCGGCCGGGGACGAAGTCGCGGAGATCCTCGATGCGGTGCTGGAACGCACCGGCTACCGGGCCGAGTTGGATGCGTCAGAGGACCTACAGGATGGCTCCCGGCTGGACAACCTCACCGAACTGATCACGGTGGCGCGGGAGTTCGCCTCCGAAGACCTGCTTGCAGGGTCGAGCACCGTCTCCGAAGTCCCGGTGGTGGGCGCCGAGGACGGTGGCGCGGAGCCGGGCTCGCTGGCGGCGTTCCTGGAGCGAGTGGCGCTGGTTGCCGACGCGGACCAGGTGCCGGATGACGATGGGTCATCCAGCGGTGTGGTGACCTTGATGACCTTGCACACCGCGAAGGGCTTGGAGTTCCCGGTGGTATTCCTCACCGGCTGGGAGGACGGGCTGTTCCCGCACCTGCGCGCGCTGGGTGACACAGGCGAGCTCGCTGAGGAGCGCCGGCTCGCCTACGTTGGGCTGACCAGGGCCCAGCACCGGCTCTACCTGTCCCGGGCGATCACCCGGTCAGCCTGGGGATCGCCGATGTCCAATCCAGCGTCGCGCTTTCTGGCCGACGTGCCCGAGTCGCTTGTGCACTGGCGGCGGGAGGATCCCGGCCGCGCCGGGCCGGTCGAGCGCACGGTGTTCGGTCCTAGGTCGTCTGCTCAGAGCGCTGACGTCACCGGCGGTGATTCGGCCCAAGCCGGCGTGGCGGCCCGCGGGTTGCGCTCGACCCCATTCCGGGGCTGGCAGGACGCGCCGGTGCTGGCGCTGGACGTCGGTGACCGGGTGACCCACGACAAGTACGGTCTGGGCACCGTGGTGGCCACCGACGGCAGCGGCCCGCGCGCTACCGCGACGATCGACTTCGGCTCGTCGGGAACGGTCCGCCTGATGCTCATCGGTGGCGTTCCCCTGGTCAAGCTGTAGTCGGGTGCCCTTCAAGTACTGCCAACCCCGGGTTCCCACGTCGCTAACCGCCACCAACCCGGGCGTAGGACGGTGACAGGTGGAGCGTCGCGGGCACCTGCGGTGCGCCGGTCGGTGCCTGTCGCGGACTTGCTATTTCACCAATCCCGCGAACAGGTCGTCTTCGGGCGTGGGCGTGCCCGTGGTGTCCCGGGCGCGAATGTATGTCTCGGTACCGAACGCAGATAGGAACTGAGCGGGCGGAAGCTTTCCGGCGAGCGAGGAATCGATCTGGCTGGCGTGTGAGTGCAGCGCGGCTCGTTTCCGGTCGATGACGTGGTCGACGTTAATGATCGTAGTGATCTGCCGGTCGATGGACTCGAGTACTCGTCGCCTTTCCTCGGATGGGGGTGGCCGGTGCATACCTATGTCACGTGACGACAACGGTCCGTACCCCTTTAAGGGTGTAATGCGCAAGAATTCCTCCGGTTGAGGTGGACTCGTCGTCGGGATGGGCATGGATGGCCATCAGGTCAACAGTGACGCCGACTTTTTGGTCATGAGGGCAGTATCGCAGCCCGACACGTGCATTTGATGCAAGGTAGCCGAAGAGCTTCGATTGGCATTGCAGCGAGGTTGCGTTGTCATGCGGTGCGGGGTGAGTCGACGAGTTCGATGCCGATGGCGACGACGCCGAGTGCTTCGCGTTCGGGGGGGTAGATCTGGCGGATGTTCGCGAGCTGTTCCTCGCGGGTGGCCAGCGGATTGACCGAGGCGATTTTCTCGTGGTCGAACATTTCGTCGAAGGTTGTGTAGCGAGTGACGCGCGTGACGCGGGTAAGGACTTGGTCGCCTTGACAGCGGAACCGGATCAGCGAACCTTTTTTGATTTTTTTGCGGCTGGAGTCGTTGACACGGACCTCGGTGGTCTTGCGGCCGGAGGCAATCAGATCGAAGTAGCGTTTGTAGATGCCCATCTCGTGGGCGCGGACGGCAGTCTCGGTGGGGCGTGCCGTCATGAGTCGGCCAAGTTCCTTGACGGTGAACGAGCGGAAGAAGTGCTTGGGATCGGTGAGCAGTTCGCCGACGAGCCAGACCAGGGCGTCGACATAGTCGTCGACGGTGCCGGGCCAGGCGATGGTATCGATCATCCACGGCTCAACATCGGCGGGCAGGACGCCCTTGCCCTGCTCGCGCAGCAAAGACTTAGACAGCTTCGCCCCGGTCGGGGCCAGAACTTGGGGTGTGAAGATCCGGATCGGCATGTGCGCCGGTGGAGTGCCCAGGGCGCCCAGGGCGCCGTCGACGAGTTGGCAGCCGAAGGCCCAGTCGCCACCCTTCATCATCACGTGCAGCGCGCCGGGCTCACGGCCGAGTGCGCGCTCCTTGACGAGGTTGCGATAGAGGGTAGCGAGGTCCAGGTAGGGCGCGTCGTCCTCAGGGTCGATGTGCGCCTTGTAGGGGCCGTGGTCGAAGCAGACCGCGGTGAAGGTGGCGCCGTCCTCATCGAGGTGGGCGAGCTTGGTGCGGTCGGCGCGTTTCTCCGCCCACCCGCACTCGGGGCAGGGAATGCGGATGTGCACGACGCCGTGGGAGGGCGCCATCCACCAGCGGATGTCCTCGATCCGTTCCAAGGTGCGCAGGAACTCCGCCCGGAATCCCGGCGTGGCTTGGTGGTCGGTGTAGGTCTCCACCGCGTAGTCGGTGTTGGTGGCTTCGGACAGGGAGTCGAAGAACGCCCGGTAGTAGCTCTCGATCAGCTCACCGACGCCATCCTTACCGAGGGCGTGGTAGTAGGTCTGCTGGTAGGCAGTGTGCGTCTCCGGGTCCAAAACGACGTCGTGGGGGGCGTTGTCCAGCGCGCCGAACCGCACCACAGTGTCGATGGAGAACTCCCGTCGGGCGATATTCGCCAGCAGGAACGCCGCGGTTTGCACCAGGTTCGTGCCCAGATGCGGCGCGCCGTTAATTTGGGTGCCGACCACGAACTCGATGCGGGCCGGCCGGGTGGCCAAGATGCGGGGCCGGAGCAGGTCGATCGAACGCAACAGCGCGTTGGCGAGGATGCTGTTCGGGGACAGCAGCAAAGACGGTCTCCCGCTGCGGCTCAACGAGATCACGCTCCTCGGCTGGGTTTGGGCAGGCGCAGATTGGCGCAGATGAAGTCCAGCCGTGCGGCGGCTGAGTCGGGCGAGACGAATACCGGTTCGTAGCCGGCGTCGTAGTAGCCCTGCACGATCAGCTCATGAACCCGGCGGATCTCCCGATCCTTGGCCCAGACGATGTCATCGGGGTCCTCGAAGGTGTCCAGCGGATCGAGCACGAAGATCGCGTCGTAGCGGTAGAGCCGAGTGGCTACCTCTAGTTGTGGAGTGGGTCGCAACCCGAAGAACCCCTCCCAACCGTACCCATCGGGGATGCCCCGGTTGTAGAAGCGAATCCCGTGCTGGTGCGCGGTGTATTCAGCGATGAACGCCTCCAGCACCTCCAGGGAATACTCGCGTCGATCCTCTCGCCGCAGGTGCCGGCCCAGCCGCTCGCGGTGCTTGCGGTAAATCTCTCGGCCGGGTTCGTCGCTCATGCAGGGGATGCCGGCGGCGTGGATCGTCTCGATCAGGTCGTCCTTGCCGGATGAGGGGCCGCCGGTGATGACATAGCGGTGCGGGTCACCCATCGACGCTGCCTCCAGAGCGGCGGCCAGGGCCGGGTTTGTGGTGCTCACGACAAAGTCCATTCTGTTCAGCGGTGGTTTCGCGGGATGGATGGCGGACGAAGAAACCCTCAATCCAGGCGTCGCCCAGTCCGGTTTCGCAGTGCAGCGCGGCGGTGAACTGCTCCCGGCTGGCTCCTCCGGCGGCGGCCTCGGTCAGCCGCGACGCCTGTGCCGGGCTCAGCGGCGGCGTCCAGCCCGCCAACGCGACCAGCTCGTCCACCGGGCACTCCAGGGCGGGGGCGAACGCCGTGGCATAGCTGATCGCCTCGGCACGGGCGGCGGCCCACCGCCAGGCGGCGGTCACCGCGGTGGTGATGACCTCCAGCCGGTCGGCCCGCGGGCTGATCAGTCGCTCGACTGCGAGCAACTCGGCGCGAGCGGCATAGATCGCTGACCACAACCGGGACAGCTGTTCCTCGTGTTCGGCGACCTCCCAGCCTCACGACTGGAACTGAGTGTTACGTTTCATCAGCGCCGCCACCGAGCGGATGGACTCCGACGAACCGCCGTTCTAGGCGCGCTGTCCCAGGACTTGGCACCACCCTCAGGTCCGTGCGGGTAGGGAAACCAGGGTTCAGGTAGGGGGAACCCTCATGAGCCGAGTGGCCAAGCCCGGCACGCTATAGCTATCAGATCGATTCGCCTGGGCGCAGCGCCGGGACGCCCAGGCGATCGACTCGGTGCAGTAGACCTCAGCGGTGCGCCCACCGCCGGGCGGTCAGCGCAGTTCCGATCGCGGCGGTGGCGGCACCAGCCCCGACCATGACGCGGACCGGGGTACTGCGCCAGCCGCCCCCCACCCTGTTCCACTCCCGCATCGGCTCGAAGAGGTTGCCGGGGTTGGGACTGGCCCGGTGGCGGCTGACTGCCACCAGGTTCATCACGGTGGGCACCAACCGGCTGTAGAAACCCGGCACGACCGTATGTCCCAGCTCCAGAAACCGCGCGAACGCACCGACGCTGCGCTGCCGGCGCGGATGCTCCACACTGCGCAGGATTGCCCGTACTACCCGCTTCGGCCCGATGACCGGAGGCACCGCCTTGGGTCGCCGGTCGGTGTAGGTGGCGGCGTGCTGGAAGATCGGCGTGTCCACACACTGCGGCAGGATCGTGCAGACGTGGATGTCGCGGGTTTGTCGCTCAAGCCGCAGCGCCTCTTGCAAGGACTCGGAGAAGGCCCGCACCCCGAACTTGCTCACCACGTAGGCGCTGACGTACGGCGAGGTGACGCTGCCCCAGATCGAGGCAAGGTTGATCAAGACGCCGCTGCCCTGCCGCCGGAAGTAGGGCAGCACAGCGCGGGCCCCGTAAATCTGCCCGAACAGGTTGGTCTCGATCACTCGCCGGTAGACGTCGGTCGGAGTTTTCTCGAACTCGCCGTAAGCGATGACTGCAGCAGCATTGACCCACACGTCAATGCGACCGAACACCTCACCCGCGCGGCGGGCCAAGGCTTCCACCGCGGCCTCGTCGGTAACATCGGTCGGCACGGCCAGCGCCCGGCCACCCGCGCGCTCGCACTCCTGGGCCGCCGTGCGCAGCGATTCCTCGGTGCGCGCGGCGAGCACCACGCTCGCCCCCCGTTCGGCGAAGGCAACTGCCGTGGCCCGCGCGATGCCGCTAGAGGCCCCAGTCACTACCACGACTGACTCCGAGATCGCCCGTCTCACGTTCCCGCTCCACCTTTCTCATCGGCCCGGCGAGAACGATCCGCTCAGGGCCGAAGCACGACCTTCTGGCAGCCGTCTTCTTTCTTCTGGAAGATCTCGTATCCGTGCGCAGCCTGCTCAAGCGGCAGGTGGTGAGTAGCCAGGCCCTCGGTGCCCAGCGGATCGGCATCGTCGAGCAACAGCGGCATGATGTCGTCGATCCAGCGCTTGACGTGGCACTGCCCCATGCGCAGCTGGATCCCCTTGTCGAACATCTGCAGCAGCGGCATCGGATCCAGCGCCCCGCCGTAGACACCACTGATCGACACCGTGCCGCCACGGCGGACGGTCTCGATCGAGTCGATCAAAGCTCCCAGCCGATCGATGCCGAACTTCTCGGCCATCGGGCCGCCGACGGCGTCCGGGAGCATCGTCGCCATATGCTGCCCAAGCTGCTCGACCGGATTGCCGTGGCTTTCCATGCCCACGGCGTCGATCACCCCGTCGGGGCCGCGGCCGTCGGTGGCGTCCCGGATGTACCCGGGGACGTCGTCGACGGAGTTGAGGTCGACCACCTCGATGCCGTGCCGCCGCGCCGTCTCCAGCCGTTCGGGCACCAGGTCGACGCCGAAGACCCGCTCGGCGCCCAGATGCCGGGCGATCCGGGTGCAGCACTGACCGATCGGTCCCAGCCCGAAGACCGCAATCGAACCGCCTTTCGGAACGTTCGCATACACCACGGCCTGCCAGGACGTCGGCAGGATGTCGGACAGGTAGACGAACCGGTCATCCGGTGGCCCCTCCGGCACCTTGATCGGGCCGAACTGGGCCTGCGGCACGCGCAGGTACTCAGCCTGGCCGCCAGGCACGCTGCCGTAGAGCTTGGTGTAGCCAAACAGGGCCGCACCCTTGCCCTGGTCCCGCACTTGGGTGGTCTCGCATTGGGCGTAGAGGTGGCGTTGGCACATCCAGCAGTGCCCGCAGGAGATGTTGAACGGCAGCACCACCCGATCCCCGGGCCGGATGTGCTCAGCGGCTTGCGGGCCGACCTCCTCGACGATGCCCATCGGCTCGTGGCCGAGGATGTCGCCCGGCTCGAGGAACGCCCCGAGCACTTCATAGAGATGCAGGTCCGAGCCGCAGATGTTGGTGCTCGTGATGCGCACAATCGCGTCGGTCGGTTCCTGGATCTTCGGGTCAGGGACGGTTTCCACCCGAACGTCGCGCTTGCCCTGCCACGTCAGCGCCTTCACGCCTTCCTCCTTCGTTTTGCCAGCCGTCGGAACCGGACCGCGCACGCTGCGCCGGCACGGAATGCAGCGGGCCGCCGGCCTCCACGGCGTCCTTGTCACCTTTGGCCAATACGTACGTCCACAGCGCAGCGCCGACCACGGCCCCGGTCAGCGGCCCGACGATGTAGACCCACCAGAACGGGAACTGCCACGCGACGATGTCCGGCCCCAGCGTGCGCGCGGGGTTCAGCGAGCCGCCCGTAATCGGCAGCGCCAGAAAGATCGCGGCACCCAGCCACAGCCCGATCGCCAGACCGGATTGACTCGCCCCGCCGGGTTTCCGCTGGTAAACGGCCGTCGCCATGATCACTACCATCAGCACCAGAGTGAGGACGAACTCGGTGACCAACGCCGTGTACCAGGGGATATCCGGTCCCGGAGCGGTCGCGCCCAGGATGAGGGTTTCCCGGAGCTGGCCACCGAACATGAACCAGTTCATCAGCCCCGCCAGGATCGCGCCGGTGAATTGAGCGATGA
>DASUVX010000031.1:0-104417 GCA_036378735.1 Pseudonocardiaceae bacterium
GGTACGTGGTGGTTGGGTGAAGTGTTGGGGTGCGATCGGTGAGCGCATCGCGGTTCTGCTGTCGATGCGCGCAGCCTCAGCGGCCGCGGTGTCGATGGCCAACGAGCCGTGTACTGCGGAATCGGTCCCCCAGGGCTCAGCCACCCGGGACTCGTGGGCGACCCGGGACTCGTGGGCCCTGGACTCAGTCGTCCGAGAGGTGAGGGGTCGGGAGTCCGTGGTGCAGGAAGGGGAGCGGGCGGGATGTGCCCGGGACGCCATGTGATGAGCCGCTGGCGTCGAGAAGCCGTCACCGCGGTCATGGAAGCCGGGGTCATAGAAGCCGGCGTCGAAACCGGTCCGGTGGGGACGACGGGTGGCCTGGTGATGTTCATGACCGGCGCGATGGCCCTGATGACCGGGATTCGGCTCGGCGTAGCCCGGGTGATATTCGTCGTATCCGGCTGTGCCGAACGCCGCCGCATCGAACTCCTCGGCAGGGACCATGCCGAAGTACGCCTTCAGCCTGTGCAGCGCGCTCATCATGCCGCCTTCCTATGCCGAACCCAGACGCACCGCCCGCCGAGCCTGGCTCGTTATGCCTGCAAACTGGCTGGGCTCCCCGGCATGGTCAACTTGAGGTTAACGGCCTATCGCCCAGGAGAGCGGTTCCGACACGCACACACGTCGAGCCGTACGCAATGGCCTGCTCAAGGTCACCGCTCATCCCGGCGGAGAGCTCGACCGCGTCGGGGTGGGCACTTCGTAGCTGCGCTGCGGCGTCAGCCAGCATGGCGAAGGCCGCCTCGGGCGCACGGCCCAGGGGGGCGACCGCCATCACCCCCTCCAGGCGCAACGACGACGCGGCCGCCACCCGATCGGCCAACGCAGGGAGTTCGGGCAGCGGGCAACCACCTCGCATCGGGTCACCGTCCAGGCTCGCTTGGACGAGCACGCTCATGGGCGTATGTCGGTGCCCGGCTTCGCGCGCGAGGCGGGCGGCCCGGTCCAGGGCATCGACCAGACGAATCGAGTCGACGGACTGCACCTGCACCGCCCATCGGACCACCGACCGGGTCTTGTTGCGCTGTAGCCGACCCACCATGTGCCAGCGCAACCCGGCCGCCGGGCGCAACGCACTGACCTCGGCCACCTTGGCGGCAGCCTCGGAGTCACGGGCCTCGGCGGCATCGAGCAGGCCGAGATCGATGAGCAGTGCCACGTCCCGCGCCGGAAAGGTCTTGGTGACGGGGAGCAGGCGCACCCCGGCGGGATCGCGGCCCGCTGCGCGGCACCCGGCGGCGATGCGCTCCCGAAGGCGTGCCAGTGCCGCCGCCAACTCGTCGCGACGGCCCGCGTCGAGGTCACCGCGGCGGCCGCCGACGGCCTGCTGCTCTGATCGCCTCGTCACTCCTCGTACCAGGTCAATGCGGCCAGCCGACCGGTGATGCCGTCGCGGCGGTAGCTGTAGAGAGTGGGATCTTCGATCGTGCACCGGGGGTCGACCCCAACCCGGGCCACGCCGGCGCAAGCAAGTTGCCGCCACAGCCCGGCTCGCAGATCCAAACCCGTGGTGCCCCGCCGGGTCCGGCAGGCGCTGCCAGGCAAGCATGCCTCCACGTCGGCCTGCATCCGTGCCGGCACCTCGTAACATTGACCACACGCCGAAGGTCCCAGCAATACCTCCAGTTTCTCGATGCGCGCACCGAGCCTTTGCATTGCCTCGAGCGTGGCGGGCAGCACCCCGGCCCGGGCCCCGACCCGTCCCGCATGCACCGCGGCGACAACCTTTCCGACGGGGTCGGCAAGCAGCACCGGGACACAGTCGGCGACCAGCACTGCCACCGCGAGCCAGGGTTGGGTAGTGACCACCGCATCGCTGGCCGGCACCGGCTGCCATCGCGGACCGTCGACCACCGTGACTGTCCGGCCGTGCACCTGCTCCATCCAGACCAGCCGCTGTGCTGGCAGGCCAATACCACTGGCAAGCCGTTCCCGGTTGGCGGCTACCGCTTCGGGTCGATCCCCGACATGCTCACCGAGGTTGAATGAGACATACGGCGGCGCTGATACGCCACCCTGCCGGGTGGTCACGACCCGCCGGACGCGGATGGTGCTCACCGCTTCATGAATGGCGGAACGTCCACCTCGTCATCGTCGTCGAAATCGTCGGTTACCGGTACCGCACGGTTTGGCTTCCACCCGGCGGTGGCCGGCTGCCAGCTGGATGGAATGGGCGACCCAGACATCGGCACCGAAGGCGCCGCGGGCGAGGGCCGGGAAACCTTGCCGGCCTGCCCACTGGCTACTGTCCGCGCGGCCAGCGTCCTCGAGTCGAACTTCGTCGGGTCCAACTTCTTGTATGACGGCATACCAGAGTCGAAGCCGGCGGCGATCACGGTGATCCGTACCTCATCACCCAGCGAGTCGTCGATCACCGTGCCGAAGATGATGTTTGCGTCGGGATGGGCGGATTCCTGTACGAGGGACGCGGCCTCGTTGATTTCGAACAGCCCCAGGTCCGAGCCGCCCGCGATGGACAGCAGGACACCGTGCGCGCCCTCCATCGACGCCTCGAGCAACGGTGAGTTGATGGCCTTCTCGGCAGCCTGCACCGATCTGCCCTCGCCTCTGGCCGAGCCGATGCCCATCAGCGCGCTTCCCGCCCCGGACATCACGCTTTTCACGTCGGCGAAGTCCAGATTGATCAGACCGGGAGTAGTGATGAGGTCGGTGATGCCCTGAACCCCGGACAGCAGCACCTCGTCGGCGGAGCGGAAGGCATCCATCAAGCTCACGTTGACATCACCGAGCTGCAGCAGCCGGTCATTCGGGATCACGATCAGGGTGTCGCACTCGTTGCGTAACTCGGCGATGCCCTCTTCGGCCTGATTGGCTCGCCGCTTGCCCTCGAAGGTGAAGGGTCTGGTGACCACGCCAATGGTCAGCGCACCCTGCTTGCGGGCGATGTTGGCCACCACCGGGGCACCGCCGGTGCCGGTGCCGCCACCCTCGCCGGCGGTGACGAACACCATGTCGGCCCCTTTGAGGACCTCCTCGATCTCTGCGCGATGGTCCTCGGCGGCCTTACGACCGACTTCCGGGTTCGCTCCCGCGCCGAGCCCCCGAGTGAGTTCCCTCCCGATGTCGAGCTTGACGTCCGCGTCTGACATCAGCAGCGCCTGGGCGTCGGTGTTCACCGCGATGAACTCGACACCGTTGAGCCCGACTTCAATCATCCGGTTGACCGCGTTGACGCCACCACCGCCAATTCCGGCGACCTTGATCACGGCAAGGTAGTTGTGCGCGGGCGTCATCCGGGTGCGCCTTCGCTGTTCATCCCGTCGCTGCTCATCCGCGGCCTTCCTCGTCGCTGCTAGCGCCCGCCGACGTTCCCCTCAATGCGCGCCGCCACCCTCGGCGTGGCAAACCCTCAACTTCAGCTAAAGGATTAGAGTTATGTCAGCTCATCTATCTCGCGACGGTAGGCATCGCCACCGGCACGGTCCAGCAGGCACGCCGCGCGGGGCGGCGATCCGGCGCCGTGAGTGTATGCGGGCGGCGTCAGGCGATGGTGGGCAACGCGGGACTGGAGACGTCGTAGATCTTGCCGGGTTGGGTCAGCAGCGGGCCGAGCACTGCCGCCTTGCGGTCGCCCTGTCCGGCATCACCCCACCGCACTTCCCGCGCAGTGCCTGCCCGTCCGTTGTCCAGTCGCAGCTCGACATCGGCCGCAGACGTCGCGGCGACCGAGCGGACCTGGACCCGCAGCCAGCCAGGCATGGCGGTCAAGACCGTCAGCGCGGCCGCTGTGGTGGCGTCCCGGGGCCCCACTCTGGGTACCTGCAGCTCCGGCAGTCCAGGCGGCCCGGTCGGCACAGTCGCGTAGTCGGTTCCGGTGGCGTCGATGAGGTGCACCCCGCTGCCGCGGTGGACGACCGCCACCGGGGTTCGTTCGGTGACTGCGACCTGCACGGTGCCGTCCATGCTGCAGCGCACCTGCACGCCCGCTACCCGGCGTACCGCAGCCACCCGGCGCTCGATCGCCTTGGTGTCCAGCCGCAGCATCGGAGTACCCAGTGGTACCGCCGCCACCGTCCGCACCAGGTCAGCTGGTAGCTCCTTGGTTCCCACCACCTGCACCGACCGGGCGTCGAACAGCGAACTGCCCAGCAGTACCCAACCGAGTCCGCCAACCATGGCGAGCAGAGTCAGCCCGCCCGCAAACCAGGGCAACCAGCGTCGGGCTCGCCTCGGGGAGCGAGGTGCGGCCTCCTCGACAACCGCAGGTGAAGCATGATCGTCATTAGCTAAGCGATCGCCGCGGTCAGCGCGGTTGGTTCGGCCAAAACGACGAGCACGCGGCTCGGCGCTGCTGGTGCGATCCCGGCTGCGGGTGCGCACCGCCGGTCGCGGGGTATCCCGCCGCGAGCGGCGACCGCCGGGTGAACCGGCCGTCGGTCGACCGCCGGCTGGACCGGCAATCGGACTACCGCCGGCTGGACCGGCAACCGGACGTCGGGCGTCTGAGGGGCCCGGACCGGGGGCGCTCACGGCGATCCCGCGGTCCGAGCCAGCAGCTGTGGTGTATCAGACCATCGGCGGTCCAGCTCGGCGACCAGTTGCGGGCCGAGCGCTGTCACATCGCCGGCTCCCATGGTGACCACCACGTCACCGGGTCGGACCAGCTGCGCCAACCGCGCGGGCACGTCGGTCCAGCACGGCTCGTAGTACACACAACCTGGGGGCAACGGCACGGCCTGCGCGATCAGAGCTCCAGTGACACCGGGTATCGGCTGTTCCCGTGCCCCGTAGACGTCGAGCAGCAGCACCACATCGGCCAGCGCCAGCGCGGCGCCGAACTCCGCGGCGAAGTCCCGGGTCCGGGAGTACAGGTGCGGCTGGAACGCAACCAGCAGCCGGCCCTGCCCCACCACCTGACGTGCCCCGCGCAGCGCGGCAGCCACCTTCGTCGGGTGGTGGGCATAGTCGTCGTAGATCCGCGTTCCGGCCACCTGACCGATGAGCTCGAACCGGCGGCGGACCCCGCCGAAGCCGGCCAGCCCGGTCACCAGGCCGCCCAGCGGCAGACCCAACTCCAGGCCGGCCAGCAGGGCCGCCACGGCATTGGATGCCATGTGCCGGCCGGGCAGCGCAACACTGAGCTGCACCCGGTGCACTGCACCAGCGGGCTCGGTCAGCGCCACGGTGGCGACGCCCCGATCACCATCGGGGATGTAGGCCAGCAGCTGCGCGCCGGCCGCAGTGGTGGCCAGCGCGCCGTAGCGGCGCACCCGCAGGCCATTAGCAGCGGCCCGGTCAGCCAATGCGGCCGAGCCGGGATCGTCCGCATTGGCGATCAACACCCCGCCGGGACGGATCCTGGCCGCAAAAGCATCGAAAGTCGCGGTGTAAGCCTCGACGCTGCCGTGGTGATCGAGGTGATCAGCTTCGACATTGGTCACGACCGCCACGTCGGGCGAGTAGGCCAGGAAGGTGCCGTCACTCTCGTCGGCCTCGGCCACGAAGATCTCGCCGCCGCCGTGGCGGGCACCGGACCCACAGGCGCTGAGATCGCCACCGATGAGAAACGACGGGTCGGCACCGCAGCGCTGCAGTGCGACGGCGAGCATCGACGTGGTGGATGTCTTGCCGGCGGTCCCGGTGACGCAGGCCACCCGGTACCCGGACATCAGGGCCGCCAGCGCCACTGAGCGGTGGATCACCGGAATCCCACGCCGCGCCGCCTCGACGAGTTCCGGGTTGTGCGGATCGCTCTGGTGCACCGCCTTGGTGCTGATGATCGCGGTGGGGTCGGCGCCGAGCTGGTCGAGGTTGGCGGCGGCGTGACCGACGGCCACTTCGGCACCCAGTTCCCGCAAGGCCTTCAGCACGGCCGAATCCCTGGCGTCCGAACCGGACACCGCACCACCGCGGGCCAGCACGATCCGGGCCACCCCGCTCATCCCGGCACCGCCGATCCCGATGAGATGAATGCGGGCCAGCTGCGACGGCAACGCGGGAGGTTGCGCGGCAGCAGTCACAACACTCATCACCTTCCCCAGTTACTGCGATCCGTGGGCACCGACCGTGGCTTGGGAGCAGCCGCACTGTAGGGCACGGGAGGGCGCAACTGCAGCAACCCCGGCAAACCCTGTCTCAGACCACGTTGCGGCCCGGACGGGTCGGTCTGCTGGCGCAACACGGCCACCGCCTGCGGTTCGTGCCGCGCGAAGTTCGCCAGCAGGCCGAACGCCAGCATGGTCAGGGCCATGGACGTACCGCCGGAGGAGATCAGCGGCAACGGGATCCCCGTGATCGGCAGCAACCCGACCACATACCCGATGTTGATCGCGGCCTGACCGACCAGCCAGGTGGTCACGGTCGCGGAGACCAGTTTGATCCACGGGTCGGTATTGCGCGCGGCGATCCGGATCCCCACGTAGGCCAGCGTGCCGAACAGCAGCAGCACTACCAGGCAACCAAGGAAGCCGAGCTCTTCCCCGATGATGGCGAAGATGAAGTCGTTGTGCGCATTGGGTAGGTAGTCCCATTTGGCACTGCCCTGGCCGAGGCCTACGCCCCACCAGCCACCGTCAGCCAGCGAGAACAGGGCTTGACGGCCCTGGTACGCCGCACCCTGCGGGTCGGCGAACGGGTGCAGGAAGGACTGGATCCTGGCCGATCGGTAGCCGGCGATGCCGGCCATGGCGACCGCCCCGGCCACTGCGGCGATCGCGATCGCCCCGAACAGCTCCCCCGGTGCACCACCGAACCACAGCAACGCGAGCAGCACGATGGCCAGCGTGATCGTGGTACCCAGGTCGGGCTGCAGCATCACCAGCGCAAAGATGGTGACGGCCATGGGAACCAGCGGTACCAACAGGTGCCGCCATTGGTGCAGCAACGCCCGCTTGGTGATCAACACGTGGGCGCCCCACAGGGCGAGGGCGAGCTTTGCGGGTTCGGAGGGTTGCAGGGACAGCGGTCCCAGCCGTAGCCATTTCTGCGCGCCGTTGATCTCGGCGCCCAATGGGCTGAGCACCATGGCCAGCAGCGCCACGCACACCAGCAGGAACAACCCACTGGTGCCGCGCAGCACCCGTACCGGCATCCGCAGGCCCAACCAGAACAACACCAGCCCGAGCCCGCAGTACGCCAGTTGCTGGACGAACACCGCGTAGGAGGAGCCGTCTTTGGTGTAGGACTCCACATTCGACGCCGAGAGCACCATCACCAGGCCGAACAGGGTCAACAGGCCGAACACGCCGATGACCAGGTGCAGTGACGTGAGCGGCCGCGCCAGCCAGGCGGTGAGCCGGGCCCTGGCGGCTTTCCACGCCGCCGGCCCACTCGCCGACTTCCGGTCTGGTGGTTGGCGAGGCTTCGGCGGGCGCACCGTCGACGCACCCGGCCGGGTGGAACTCCTCACCGGGCCCGACCCAGCGCGGCGACGGCAGCGGCGAATGCCCGGCCACGATGTCCATAGTCGGTGAACATGTCCATCGAGGCCGCCGCCGGAGCGAGCAGCACGACATCACCCGGGCTGGCCAGCTCGGCTGCTGCGGCCACCACCTCGGTCATGGCTCCATCGTCTCCCGAACCCACCACTCGAACCGGGAGGTTGGGCGCGTGTCGCGCCAGTGCGGCCGCGATCACCGCCCGGTCCGCGCCGAGCAGCACAGCGCCGACCAGCCGCTCCCGGGTGTCGATCACCAGCTGGTCCACGTCGACACCCTTGAGCAGGCCGCCGGCCACCCACACCACCCGATGCTGGGACAGCAGTGCGGCTCGCGCCGCATGCGGGTTGGTGGCCTTGGAGTCATCGAGGTAGCACACGCCCGCGTGCTCGCCAACCGGTGCGCCGCGGTGCTCGCCGGGGACGAACGCACGTAGTCCCTCGGCGACCGCCGCCGGTTCGACGCCGATGCAGCGTGCCAGTGCCGCGGCGGCCAGCGCGTTGCTGAGATTGTGCCGCCCAGCCGGGCGGATGTCGCAGACCTGGGCGAGTACCGTGCCGGCACCCTCACCGAAGGCACGGTCGACGAGCTGCTCGCGCACCAATCCCAGTTGGCCCGCCGCCGGTTGGCCGGCGGTGAACCCCACGCCCCGGTGCCCGGCAGCCAGCCGCGTCGACCACGCATCGTCGGCGTTGAACACCGCTGTGGTGCCCTCGTCGTACACCCTGCCCTTGGCCTCGGCGTAGCGCTCCAGGCAGCCGTGCCAGTCCAGGTGATCGGCGGAGACGTTGAGCACCACGGCGGCCCGTGGCATCAGCCCCGGCGAGTGGTGCAGCTGGAACGAGGACAGCTCCACCGCGAGCACCCGATGGCCGGCGCGCACCGCGTCCAGCACCGGCAGCCCGATATTGCCGCACGCGACCGCGTCGATCCCGGCGGCGAGCAGGATCGATTCCAGCATGCCCACCGTGGTGGTCTTGCCGTTGGTGCCGGTGACCACCAGCCAGTCAGCCGGCGCCTGGCCAGGCCCCGACCGCTCGCCTGAGCGCGCACGATCGACCCACCGGGCCAGCGTCACATCGCCGATCACCGGCACGCCGGCACGTTGAGCGGCGACCAGCAGCGGCGCGTCGGGCCGCAGACCGGGACTGGTCACCACCAGGTCGGTGCCCGGTGGTGGGGCCTCCAGTCCGGCGACCAGCTGTACCGCGCCGTTCAGTGGCGTCGCGGCCAACGCCTGCAGCTGGCCGGGCGCGGAGTCGGTGACGGTGACCTGGGCCCCCAGATCAGCCAGGAACCGAGCCGCTGACATTCCCGTCACGCGCGCCCCGGCCACCAGTACCCGGGCTCCGACGAGGTCAGCAACTGTCCGCAACCGTGATCAGCCCCCGGCCGCAGTGAGCCACTCGCTGTAGAACACTCCGGCGCCCAGCGCGCAGCAGATGGCCGCGAGCAGCCAGAACCGGATGATCACGGTCGTCTCGGGCCATCCGGCAAGCTCGAAGTGGTGGTGAAACGGCGCCATCCGGAACGGGCGGCGGCGGGTGGTCCGGAACACAGCCACCTGGATCACCACGGACAGCGCCTCGACCACGAACAGCCCACCGATCACGACGAGGAGCAACTCGGTCCGGGTCACCACGGAAAGCCCCGCGAGCAGCCCTCCGATGGCCAACGACCCGGTGTCGCCCATGAAGATCTTCGCCGGTGGGGCGTTCCACCACAGGAATCCGGTGCACGCACCGACCGCCGCGGCGGCCACCACGGCCACATCGAGGGGGTCGCGCACCGTGTAGCAGCCGGGAACCGCCTGGATCGTGCAGTCCTGGGTGTTCTGCCAGAACGAGATGATCACGTAGGTCATCAGCACCATCGCCGCCGCGCCGGCCGCCAGGCCGTCCAAGCCGTCAGCCAGGTTCACCGCATTGGACCAGGCCGACACCAGCAAGTAGCTGAACAGCACGAAGCCGGCGACCCCGAAGGACACCACGGCCACATCGCGCACGAACGACAGGTGAATGGAAGCCGGAGAGATGCCCTCGCCGTCCCGGAAACCCATCGCCAGGATGCCGAACACCACCGCGGCCACCAGCTGCCCGACCAGCTTGGCAGTCTTGTTCAACCCCAGGTTGCGCTGCCGGCGAACCTTGATCAGGTCGTCCAGGAAGCCGACCACCCCCAGCACCGTGGTGAGCAGCAGCACAAGCAGACCCGAGGCAGTGGTGCCATGCCGGGTGACGGTCAGGTGAGCGACCAGATAACCGCTCCAGGTCGCCAGCAAGATGGCTACCCCGCCCATGGTGGGGGTGCCCCGCTTGCTCTGATGGGTCTGCGGCCCCTCCTGCCGGATCTCCTGCCCGAAACCCTGCCGGGTGAACACGCGGATCAGGTACGGCGTGAACAAGATCGAGGCGAGCAGCGCCACCCCGGAGGCGACCAGGATGGTGCTCACCTGCCGCTCCCACCCAGCAGTGCTTCGGCGATGCGTTCCAAGCCGAACGACCGGGACGCCTTGATCAACACCACGTCACCGGCGGCGAGCTCGCCGGACAGCAGATCCAGTGCCGCGGGCACGTCAGGCACCAGCGTGGAGCCCGGCGCGGCGAGGTGCAGCTGCTCGGCCTGCTCCCCCACCACGATGAGCCGCTCGACTCCCAGCCGCGCGGTGAGCGCCCCGATGTCACGGTAGGCCCGCGCCGCTGCCTCGCCGAGCTCGGCGAGCGGGCCGAGCACCGCCCAGCTGCGCCGATGGGCGCCGGCAAGCACGACCAAGGTGCGCAACGCGGCGGCGACCGATTCGGGGTTGGCGTTGTAGGCGTCGTTGACCACGGTCACCCCGTCGGGACGGTCATTGACCTCCATCCGCCAGCGTGACGCCGGGCGGTAGCAGTTGAGCACCGTGGCCGTGGCGTCTGGCGTGGCGCCCAGTTCCACGGCTACCGCAGCGGCGGCCAGCGCGTTGCACACCTGATGCTCGCCCGGCACCCCGAGCCGGACCGGGGCCTCCCCGATGGGGGTGACCAGGCGAAACGACGGGCAGCCGCGGTCGTCTAGCGCAACGTCGGCGGCACGAACCTGGGCCCGCGACGACCGCCCGAAGCGCACCACTCGTGCCGCAGTGCGCCGGTCCATCGCGGAGACCGCAGGGTCGTCGGCGTTGAGCACCGCGACCCCAGCCGGCGGCAGCTCCTCGACCAGCTCCCCCTTGGCGGTGGCGATCGCCTCCCGGGAGCCGAATTCAGCGAGGTGCGCCGAGCCGACGTTGAGTACCACCCCGATCGACGGCGGCGCCACCCGGCACAGTGCGCGGATCTGACCGGGCCCCCGCGCGGAGAGTTCCAGGATCAGGTGCCGGGTGGTCCGGTCGGCCCGCAGCGCGGTCCACGGGTGGCCGACCTCGTTGTTGAACGACCCCGGCGGGGCCACCGTCGCGCCCAGCGGGGCGAGCAACGCGGCCACCATGTCCTTGGTGGACGTCTTGCCCGACGAACCGGTCAAGGCCACCACCCGCAGGCCGGATTGGCTCAGCGTGTGCACCACCGACCGCGCCAGCGCAGCCAGCGCAGCGAGCACTGCGGCGCCCAAGCCATCAGTGTCCGCGGCCAGCGCGTAGGCACCTGACCCGGGGGCAGCTCGATGCGCATCGGCCCGCGGGGCGAGCACCGCGGCGGCATCGACAGCTCGCCCGGCCAGTACCCCGGCGGCGCCCGCGGCCATTGCCGCGGTCGCGAAGTCATGCCCGTCGACCCGCTCGCCCGGCAACGCGACGAACAATCCACCGGGCTGGACGCGGCGGGAGTCGAACTCGACGCCGCCCGTGATCATCTCGGTTCCTGAGCAGCTGTGCAGGACGCCGCCTACCGCGTCGGCCACCTCGGCCAGGGTGAGCTCAATCATGGCTGGCTCACAGTGCGCTCATCGAGCACGCCGGCGAGTACGTCCGCGTCCGCGAACGGATGCTTGACGCCGTGCACCTCCTGCCCGGTCTCGTGACCCTTGCCGGCAACGATGACCCCGTCACCGCTGCGGGCCTGGGCCACTGCATATGCGATGGCAGCCGCTCGATCGGGGATTTCCACCACCTCTGCGCGACCTACGTGCGTCCCGGAGAGCATGGCAGCGCGGATCGCAGCGGGATCCTCGGTCCGCGGGTTGTCGTCGGTGACCACCAGCAGATCGGCCCGGCGGGCAGCTTCGGCACCCATCATCGGACGCTTGCCGGCGTCCCGGTCTCCACCACAGCCCAGTACTACCAGCAGCCGTCCCGGCACCTGGGCCCGCACCGCATCAAGCAGCGCGGCCACCGCAGCGGGCTTGTGCGCGTAGTCGACCAGGGCGAGGAAGTCCTGGCCGCGGCGCACCCGCTGCATCCGCCCGGGCACCTCGGCGGTGCCGATACCTCGCGCGAGCAGCACCGGATCGGCCCCCGCGGCGTGCCCGGCCGCCAGCGCGAGCAGCGCATTGGTGACGTTGAATTCGCCGGGCAGGCGCACGGTCACAGCGATGCTGCGCCCGCCGGGACCCACCGCGCGGAAAGTCTGGCTACCGGACTGATGACCATGGATGTCCGTGGCGCGCCAGGTGGCGTCACCGCTGCGTGACACGGTGGTCGTTGCGCCGGTGACCAACCGGCGGCCCCAGGCGTCGTCCACGCAGACCACCTCGGCTACGGCCCGGCCGTCGAACAGCAGCGCCTTGGCTGCGAAGTAGTCCTCCAGGTCGGCGTGGAAATCCAGGTGATCCTGGGACAGGTTGGTGAAGGCACCGACCGCGAAGGCAGTGCCGGTCACCCGGCCTAGCGCCAGCGAATGGCTGGACACCTCCATGGGCACGTGCGTGACCCCGCGTTCGTGCATCAGGGCCAGCAGCGCCTGCAGATCCGGGGCCTCCGGCGTGGTGAACTCGCTAGGCAGCAGTGACTCGCCGATCCGTGCCTGCACCGTGCCGAGCAGGCCGGTCTGCGCGCCTGCCGCACGTAATCCCGCCTCCAGCAAGTGTGCCGTGGTGGTCTTTCCGGCGGTGCCGGTGATCCCGACCACCGCCAGCCGGGTTGACGGGTCACCGTAGACGTGGGCGGACAGCGCGCCCACCACTGACCGGGGGTCCGGGTGCACCAGCACCGGCACGGTCGGGCTGGCGCCTGCCAGGTGGCGCACACCTGGCGGATCGGTGAGCACCGCGACCGCGCCTGCGCGCACCGCGAGCTCGGCGAAGTCGGCTCCGTGCGGGCGTCCCGGGGCCAGGCTGGGTAGCGCCACGAACAGGTCGCCGGGCAACGTCCGTTGGGCGCGCAGGGTGACCCCCCCGACGAGGGTTGGGCCGGGGGGCCGATCGGTGCTCGGGGCAGTCGCGCCGGCCAGCGCAGCGAGCACGGTCAGCGGGGTCGGCGCGGTGCGCGACGGCCGCAGCGGCGTCTCGGCCAACGAGCGAGTCACAAGAGCAGTCACGATCCGGGGTCGGGTACGCGTGGAGCTGACGCCCAGCGCGCACGAAGGCTACCGGCGTCGTACTTGGAGATCGGTACAGGCCCGGTGCCGGCGTCCGATCGCCAGCGTCCGCCGATCAGCAACCGCAGTTACGGCAGGGTGAGAATGGCCGGTGGACTGGGCGCCGCAGACAGCGGGATCTGGTAGCGCCCCGCCAGGTAGGACGCGATCTGGTGGAACAGCGGGGCGGCGCTGCCGACCGCGGGATCATCGAGCATGATCCCGACCACGAAGCGCGGCGAATCGGCGGGCAGGATCCCGGCGAAGGTGATCCAGTAGTTCGAGTTGCTGTAGCAGCCGCAACCGGGATTGACCTGCTGCGCGGTGCCGCTCTTGCCCGCGATCTGGTAGCCGTCCAGCGCCGCCTCCGGGGCGGTGCCGCGCTGTCCCGGCTCGTTCTGCACGACGGCGCGCAGCATGTCCCGCACCGTACGAGAGGTCTGCGGGCTGACCACCCGGATCCCGGCTGGGCGCGGGGTCGCGGTCCGGGTGCCATCCGGCGCGATCTCCGCGCTGACGATGCGCGGTGGGATGCGGACCCCATCGTTGGCGATTGCCTGGTACATGCCGGCCATCTGCAACACGGTCATCGACAGACCTTGACCGATGGGCAGGTTGGCGAACGTGCTGCCGGACCACTGGTCGCGAGGCGGCACCCGACCGGCGCTCTCCCCCGGCAGCCCGACGCCGGTGCGCTGACCCAGGCCCATTCGGTTGAGCATGTCCACGAACCGGTCTGCGCCGACGCGTTGCGCGGTGAGCAGTGTGCCGACGTTGGACGAGCGGGCCAGCACTCCAGTGAACGTGAGGTTGAGAATGCCGTGCGGCCACGCGTCACGGACTGTCCGGTCCGCGATGTGCAGTTCGCCGGGCACGTGTAATGGGGTGTCGGGCCCGACGACGCCGCTTTCGATCCCGGCGGCGGCCGTCAGGACCTTGTTCACCGAGCCTGGTTCGTAGGGCGCGGAGACCGCCGGGTTGCCCAGCGTTTCCGGGGTCGCGGACTCGAGGTTGTTCGGGTCGAAGGTGGAGTCGTTGGCCATCGCGTACACCTCGCCGGTGCGTGCTTCGAGGACGACCGCGCTGGCGCCTTTGGCGCGGTACTTATGCGCGTAGTCGCGCAGCATCTGGGCCACGGTGAACTGCAGGTCGGAGTCGAGGGTGAGCTCCAGTCCAGAACCGGGAACGGGCGGTCGCTCGGCGCGCTCACTGCCCGGGATGACCGCGTCGGAGCCCTCCGCGGTATCCACCACCCGCCGGCCGTCCCGGCCGGCCAGCAGGGTGTCGTCGTAGCTCTCCAGGCCCACCAGGCCACGGACTTTGCGCTCGTCGGCCCGCCAGTTCGCCACTCCCAGGACGTTGGAGGCCAGCTCGCCGCCCGGGTATTGCCGGATCTCCCGGTGCTCCGCGCTGATCTCCGGGAAGTCCTGCTGGATCGCTCTGGCTTGGGCCGGCGTCACCAGCGGCGCCAGCAGCACGGTCTTGCGGTCGCTGCGCAGCTGGCTCAGGATCTCCTGCTCCGAGACCGGGGGCCCGAGCACCTGAGCGACCCGCCGGGCCATCGCCTGCTTGTGCACGTCCGGGTCGGCCCGGATCGCCCGCTGCTCGGCGGTGATCCGGTTGGGTTGGGCGTACAGCGCTTTGGCTGCCACGCTGAATGCCAACGGGGTGCCGTTGCGGTCAGTGATCGTGCCCCGCTGCGCCGGAAGCAGCTGCACGGTGGTGCGCTGCTTGGAAGCCTGCGCCGACAGCGCAGCCGCCTGCAGCCCCTGCACCGCAGCCAATTTGACGCCGGCGGCGACGAGTGCGGCGACGAGCACCACCCGACCCAGTCCCAGCCGGGTGCGCAGCCCGACTGTTGCGGAGCGGGCCCGGCGGTGCCGGGCCGGTCCGGTGGTCCGGCGGATCGTCGCGGTGCTCATCAGGTCCGGCCCGGCGAGCTAGGCGCTGGCGGAGCCGGGCCAGTTACCGGCGGCACGGATACGCCGGCCAGCGGTGGGACTTGCGCTGCTGGCGGTGGGACTTGCGGTGCTGGCGGTGGAATGACCGGCTGCGGCGGGGTAGGTCCCGCCTGCGGCGGGGTAGGTCCCGCCTGCGGCGGGGGTAGGGCTGCCTGCGGCGGGGGTGGGACTGCCTGCGGCGGGGCTGGTGTTGCCTGCGGCGGGGCCGGTATCACCGGCGGCGCGGGTGGCGGGGCGGGGGCGGTGGCTCGCCGCGGCTGACCGATCAGTACGACACCACCATCGGGTCGGACGACCAGCCGGGCCGCATCCCCGGCCGGCACCATGCCCAGCTCCCTGGCTCGGCGAGCCAGCTCGGGCGCGGTCTCCAGGGTGGCTACCTGGCGGCTCAAACTCTCCGATCGCTCGGTCAACTGCCTGGCCACCTTTCGGGCGTTCTGCAGGTGGTAGGAGTCAGCGGTAGCCGCTGTGGACAACCACAGCGTGGCTACCAGCGTCACGGCCAGCAGAGCCATCACCAACATCACGAACGGGGTGCGGCCGGTGTCCGCGCTGCCGGGACCAGCGGGGCGCACCGCAGTGCGCTGAGCCCGCCGGGCGTAAGCGCGCGCGACAGCCGGAGATCGCCCGCGCTGCGATGCCGGATCCCGGCCACCACTGGGCACCGGGTCCCGGCGGCGGGCCGGTGCGGTCGTCCTGCCACGCGTCGAGGTCGCGGTCCGGGCGGGAGCAGTCATGAGGCCGACCCCAGCCGGCCGGATCCAGGCTGATCAGGCGCGGCGATGCGCTGCACAGCACGCAGCCGTACGGACGCTGCGCGCGGATTGGCGGCGATCTCGGCCTGGCCGGCCCGCTCGGCGCCGCGGGTCAACGCGGCCAGCTGCGGTCCGTGCCCCGGCAGCTCGACCGGCAGGCCGGCCGGGGTGCGGGAGGTGCTCAGCGCGGCCAGCGCCCGCTTGACGATCCGGTCCTCCAGCGAGTGGTAGGACATCGCCACCAACCGGCCACCGACCGCCAGCGCATGCAGCGCCGCGGGCACTGCCGAGTGCAGCGCTGCCAGCTCGCCGTTGACCTCGATCCGCAACGCCTGGAAGGTGCGCTTGGCCGGGTGGCCCCCGTGCCGGCGAGTCGCTGCGGGGACATTCTGGTAGACCACGTCAACCAGTTGAGCGGTGGTCTCGAAGGGCTGCCGGGCCCGCTGCGCCACGACCGCGGCGGCTATCCGGCCGGCGAAGCGCTCCTCCCCGTACTCCCGCAGTACCCGACGCAGATCACCTTCCGGATAGCCGTTGAGTACGTCGGCGGCAGTCGGTCCCGCGGTGGGATCCATGCGCATGTCCAGCACGGCATCGCGGGCATAGGAGAAGCCACGTTCGGCCGTGTCGAGCTGCAGCGAGGACACGCCCAGGTCGAACAGCACGCCGTCGACGTGCGGGATCTCGAATCGGCGCAAAATCCGCGGTAGCTCGTCGTAAACGGCGTGCACCAGATGCACCCGCTCGGCGTAGGAGCGCAGCCGATCGCCGGCCACGCCGAGCGCTTGCTGGTCGCGGTCGATGCCGATCAGGGTGAGCGCCGGATGGGCGCCGAGTAGCGCCGCCGCGTGGCCACCGAGACCCACCGTGGCGTCGACCATCACGGCTGGGCGGTTCGCCAGCGCAGGCTCGAGCAGCTCGAGGGATCGGCGCAGCAGGACAGGGGCGTGCTGGAGTGACCCGGCCATCACCAGCCTCCCTCCGCTCACACCCACCTCTTTCCCCCACACCCCGACATGCCCCCCACACCCCTGACATGCCCCCCACACCCCCGACATGGAGCCATATCGGGGTCATCGCGTACGCGCTTACCCCGATATGGCTCCATGTCGGGGTAAGCGGACTCGGTGCCGCCAGGTCTCCGCCCGGACCAGATTCCTGGCGCCGGGGAAGGTGCGTCAGGGCTGGGCCGTCCGTGTTGCTGGGCGTTTTAGGTATCCGCGGGATGCAGCTCCGGACGGAGACCTCGCGTCACCGGGTCACATCACCCCGGGCAGCACCTCCTCCTGCGCCTGGGCGTAGGACTCCTCGTGCTCCTCCAGGTAGCGCTGCCAGGCGGCGCTGTCCCAGATCTCCAAACGGTTGATCGCGCCGATCACCGCGCAGTCCTTGGTCAGCCCGGCGTAGCGGCGCAGCTCCGCGGCGATCGCGATCCGGCCCTGCCCGTCCGGGCGCTGTTCGTCGGTGCCGGCGAACAGGTAACGCTGGTAAGCCCGAACCGCCTCATTGGTGAACGGCGCCTGCGCCACCTTGCGGGCCATCTGCTCGAACTCGGCACGGGGAAAGACATAGAGGCAGTGGTCCTGTCCCTTGGTGACCATCAACCCCCCTGCGAGCGCGTCGCGGAACTTTGCCGGCAGCGTCAACCGCCCCTTGTCGTCGAGCCGGGGTGTGTGCGTGCCCAGGAACACGGCCACCCGCCTCTCCGCATCCGGCGGACCGGTCGTGAAGCACCCTTATGCTCCACAGAGACCCACAGTACCCCACTTTACGCCACTGTCAACGTACGAGCACCCTCCGTGTTCGTTCATATTCGGCATCACACCAGTTCAGAGGTGGTGGGAGAGGGTGGGGCGAGCACCGACGCGGGGACACCGTTACACCCTGGGAAGACCTTCGAACGCTCCTGGGGAGATCCCCGCCCGCCCAGCCGGACCGGCCGCAATGCCGTCAGCAAGATCGTCAAGATAGGAGGTGGGAGAAAGTGGAGGGCTCGGCCACCGTCGATCCGCCGGCAACACAGCGATTTGAGCGAACCGCACGCCGGCAGCCGGATGCTCGTCGTTGTTCGGAGGTGGGAACGCCTTCCCCGCCGGGTTGGCGTTGCGCCACGGTTTGACAGACTCGGCCCGGCGCTGGCGGTTCACCGGTCTCATGCACCAGCGACCCGCGAGACGGTCAGGAGGTGGCGTGAGCCGGCAAGATCGTCAGGATCGAGCCATGCACCATCGAGATGGACGTTCGCCGCAGGACGTGGACGCGCAGGCCGTTGCCCAGCGCATCGTCGGCAACGTCGAGCGAGTGCTGGTCGGCAAGCCCGACGCGGTGCGCACCGCGTTGATCACCTTGCTCGCCGAGGGCCACCTACTGCTGGAGGACGTGCCCGGAGTGGGCAAGACCTCACTGGCCAAGGCGTTGGCCCGGTCGATCGACGGTACGGTCGCCCGGATCCAGTTCACCCCTGATCTGCTCCCCAGCGACATCACCGGGGTGTCCGTCTTCGATCGCAGCACCGGAGCATTCGAGTTTCGAACCGGCCCGGTCTTCGCCAACGTGGTGGTCGGCGACGAGATCAACCGGGCTTCTCCCAAAACCCAGTCCGCGCTTCTGGAGTGCATGGAAGAACGCCAAGTCACCGTCGATGGACACAGCTACGCACTGGACCGGCCGTTCATGGTGATCGCCACCCAGAACCCGGTGGAGATGGAAGGTACCTACCCGTTGCCGGAAGCCCAACGGGACCGGTTCACCGCCCGGATCTCGCTTGGCTACCCCGACCCCGTCGCGGAGCTGGCGATGGTCGACGAGCACGCCGGCACCGACCCGTTCGACAGCCTGCAGCCGGTGTCCACCGCGGCCGAGGTGAGAACGTTATGCGAGGCGGTCCGCTTGGTGCACGTGTCGGCCGAGCTGCGACGCTATGTGGTGGAGGTGGTCGGAGCCACGAGGGCATTGCCCGAACTGCGGCTGGGTGCCTCACCGCGGGCCACGCTGCAGCTGATCCGCACCAGCCGGGCAAGGGCCGCGCTGGCCGGCCGGGACTTCGTGGTCCCCGATGACCCCCAGGCGATGGCACAGCCAGTGCTGTCCCACCGGCTGATGCTCACCGCCCAGGCCCAAGTCGACCGGGTGCGCCCGGAGGAGCTGATCACCGATGTGCTGGCGCGAGTGCCGGTACCCCAGGCGCCGAAGCAGCCAGCCCCCGGCAGGCTCGATTCGCTGGACCTCGGAAACGGCCGCATCGCCACGTTGTGGCCCCGCTCACCACAGAGGAGCTAGGTGCTCGGGCGGTTCGGCAGCTTGACCACCCGCGGCTGGTGCCTGCTCGCCGCCGGAGGGGGGATGGCATTGTGCGCGGCGCTGGTCGACGAACGGGATCTGCTGCGGGTGGCTGCCTTCGCCATGGTGCTTCCGGTGCTGGCCATCCTCGTCATCAGCCGGACCCGGATCGGGCTGCAGGCACAGCGAGAGGTGATGCCATCGCGGACGCCGGTCGGCAGCGACTGCCAGGTGCACCTGACACTGCGCGGCACGGGGCGCTGGAGCGGCCGGCTGTTACTCGAGGACGTGGTCCCCCGCGCGCTGGGCGGCCGTCGCCGGGCCGTTGTGGCGCAGCTGCCGCCGCAGCATGAGGTGCAGGTGGCGTATGCGCTGCACCCGATGGAGCGCGCGGTGCACTCGCTGGGCCCACTGATCGGCCGAGTCACCGATCCACTCGGGCTGGCGCACTGCCACCGCACGCTCGCCGGAACCAATCGGTTGGTGGTGCTGCCCGCCGTGGCGCCGCTGGTCGGATTGCCCGCCGGCGGCGAGTTCAGCGGCGGCACCGGGGGCGAGGCAGCGGTGGGCGCGGGCCCTGGTGCGGACGCCGTGGTGGTGCGCAGCTACCGGCAAGGCGATGACCTGCGCCGGGTGCACTGGCGCACGACCGCCCGGCGCGATGAGCTGATGGTCCGGGTCGAGGAGTGGGCGCAACGCGGTGGGATCACGGTGTTGCTGGACCACCGCGCCGCGGCGCACCGCGGCGCCGGCCCCACCTCAAGCCTGGAGTACGCGGTGTCGCTGGCCGCCAGCGTGTATGTCCACCTGCGGCAGCGCGGCATGCGGCTGCGGCTGGTCACCGTGGACGGCGCCGTGCTCGCGGGCGCCGGAGACGGCGGCGAATCTCCGACCGATACCGCGCTCGATGCGCTCGCCGCACTCTGCGCAACCGATCAGCGCGATCTGACCGATATCCCGTTGACAGCCGGCAGCCAGGACGTGGTCGCGATCTTGGGAGCACTCGACCCGGCCGCTGTCGAACAGTTGCTGGTTCACCAGCCGCGCATTGCGCGCGGCCACGCGGTGCTGCTGGACGTCGCAGCGTGGGCCACCGACAGCGACGGCAAACTCGCCCCCAATCCGGCGAACGCCGCCCGGCTCCTCATCACTGCGGGCTGGTCGGTCGCGGTGGCTGACCCGCAACAGTCGCCGTCGACGGCGTGGGATCAGTTGTGCATCAGCTCGCACAACAGGCTTCGGGTGCCACGGTGACCGGGTGGGCTGACCGCTGGCTCCCGGCCCCAGGCGCTGCAGTCGCCGGGGTCGCCGGGCTGGCCCTCGCCCTCGCGGCAACATCGTTGACCGAGGTACTGGCGGGGCCGCGCTGGTGGAGCTACCTCGTTCTGAGTATCGCAGTGGTGGTCGCTTCCGGGGTGCTGCTGCGCTGGCTGCGGATGCCATCGATCGTGACCGCGGTCGGGCAACTTGCCGCCTTGATGGCGCTGGTCACCGCGGTATTCACCACCAGCGGCTGGCTGCTCGTGGTGCCTGGATCGGCCAGCAGGTCGCAACTGGGCGGCGTGCTGGCCGGTGCGGCCCAGCAGATCCGGGTCGGCCTGCCTCCGCTCCCGGAGAGCACCGAACTGCTCTGCCTGGTCGTGATGGCGGTCGGGCTAGCGGCCGTTGTGGTGGATCTGTTGGCCGTATCACTTGCCGCGCCGGCCTGCGCCGGGCTGGTGCTGTTGGGCGTGATCATCGTGCCCGCCGTGGTGTCCGATCACATGCTGCCCTGGTGGACTTTCGCGCTGAGTGCCGTGGGTTTCGCGCTGCTGCTCGCCGCCGACACCCACCGCCGGCAGAACGCCTGGGGAGACCCCGTCGTCTCTGGCAAGGTCGGCTATGGCCGGCCGGTCACCGCAGCAGTCGCGGTCACCGCCGGCGCGGTCGCGGCGGCGCTGTTCATCGGAGTGACAGCGACAGCAGTGGGAACCGGCCGGGTGACCAGGACCCGCAGTCAGGGACCGGTCATCGGCATCGGGCTCAATCCCTTCACCTCGCTGCGCGGGCAGCTGTCAACCGAGCAAGCTTTGCCGCTGTTACGCGTCCACGGCCTGAGTCAGCGAACCTACCTTCGGGCCTTGACGCTGAGCCGGTTCGTCAACGGAGTGGGCTGGCAACAAGGTCCGCTGGACCCGGTAGTCCCGGCAGGCGACGAGGCAACCGAGCGGCTGCCGCTGCCGGCTGGGGTGGTCAGTCCGGTACCGGGCTCCACACTCGAGGTGCAGATCGTGCCGATCAACTACACGGACAGCTGGTTGCCGTCCTTCGGCTACCCGCTGGCGTTAGGCGGCATCAGCCCGAGCTGGCAATACGACCCGAATGCGATCACCGTCTTCGCCGACCGCCGCCAGCGCGCGGAGCCCTACACCGAACTGGGCGTGCTGCCCCGGGCCGATTCCCAGTTGTTGCGGGCGGCGGGCCCCGGCGGCAGCGCTGCGTTCACCGCCGCCGACCCGCGCTACCTCGATACCGGCGGGGTGGATCGGCGAGTAGTCCAGCTCGCAGCGCGCGTCACGGCGGGCACGCACACTGCATTCGACGCCACCGTTGCGCTCAACCGCTGGTTCACCGAGCCCCGCAACGGATTCCGATACGACCTGCGCACCGCTCCGGGCACCAGCGGGGACGCGCTGGTGGATTTCCTGTTCACCGGCCACCGGGGCTACTGCGAGCAGTTCGCCTCGGCGATGGCGATCATGTTGCGAACGCAGCACGTGCCGGCCCGGGTCGCAGTCGGCTTCACGCCAGGCACCGTGATCGGCGACGCCAGATTGATCACCACTGACGACGCCCACGCCTGGGTGGAGGCATGGTTCCCCGGGGCCGGGTGGCTGCCCTTCGACCCGACTCCACTGTCCGGTGCGCGCACCGTGCCACCCGTCTATGCCACCGGCCCCACGCCACCCAGCGGCTTGGCACTGCCGCCCAGACCGCCCCCGGTCCCCGTTTCGGCGCCGGCGCCGAGCCACCCGCTCGCCGCGGCGGCGCCGCGGTCGCTGCCCACCCGTTCCACGCCCGGTGCCGCCGTCAGGCTCGGCCTGACCGTGACCGGACTCCTGGGACTCGCCGTGCTGCTGGGCCTGGTCCCTGCGGGCGTGCGCGAGGGTTGCCGCCGGTGGCGGATGCATCTGGTCGGCGCCGGCGGCCCGCGGGCAGTGTCGGCCGCGTGGCAGGAGGTGTTGGCCGAATCCGCAGACCGCAGGGTGGTGCCTCCCGTTGGCGAGACCGTGCGGGCGACCGCACAACGATTAGTCGACGAACATGGCCTGGATGAGTCCGGTCAAGCCGGGCTGCGCGTCCTGGTTGATGCAGTCGAGCGAACCTGGTACGCCAGCGCACTCGACGCCGCAGGGGGCCGGCGCCGCGGTGGTCGCCGGCCTCGCGGCATGAATCGCGAAGTCCGGGCTGCCATGAACGCAGTGCTCACCAGCATGGTGCAATCCGCGCCACTGACCCGGACAGCCCGGCTACTACCACGCTCGGTGCTCTCGGTGCTGTGGCGATCCGCCCGGTATCGGGACGCCAGCTAGTGCTCTTCGAAGCGGCGACGGAACCGTTGCTCCATCCGCTGAGCCAGCGTGCTACGGCTCTGGCCGGGAGACGAACGATCCGCCGATCCCGTCCGCCTGCCATCGCTGGACGGGCGGCGAGAAAAGATTGCCACGATGGCACCGGCGAACATCACCAAGAAACCGACAACGCTGATAACCGGAACCCCGACCAGACGGTAAGGGAGCACTACACCAGCGATGAGGAGTAGCAAGCCCAGCACAAATAGCGCGATACCCTGAATTCGGCGGCGTTGGGGCAGGCTTCGCATCCGGGCGCCCCGGACGTTCGACGCGAACTTGGGGTCCTCTGCATAGAGCGCGCGCTCGATCTGGTCGAGCAGACGCTGCTCGTGCTCGGAGAGTGGCATGGCTCCTCCTCCGGCACTACCGGTTGTCGACATTGTATCCGACCCCGACGGTACCTGTAGCTACCAGACAGCCACCGTGGGCTCTTACCATGAGGATACGAGGCTGCGGCGGTGTCGACTAGCCGATCTCGTTACCCGATTCAGGGGAGAGCTGGGATCGCCCGCCACCGGCGGGCCCGGGAGTATCCAGCAGCGTCGCCGGCCGTACGGCGGCGCTGCCGAACCGTGACCGAGCAGCATCTGCGGCACGTTCGGCGTCCGACCAGTGCGCGTGCATTCCCGCGCCGTCTGCGCCATCGAAGGTGAGCTGCTCAGCCACCGCGCCACGGCTCAACTGGTCAATCCGCACGCCCAACAACCGGACCAGCATTCCGGGGGGTAGGTGTGCGTCCAACAACTCGGCGGCCACTGTGTAGACCGTATGTGTCGAGTCCGTCGGATCGGCCAGTGTGCGCGACCGGCCGATGGTGGTGAAGTCGGGATGGCGGATCTTCAGCGCAATGGTGCGGCCCCGCAGGCCGCGGCGGCGTAACGCGGCCGTGGCCCGGTCGACCAGCCGCAGCAGCTCGCGCCGCAAGGCCGTCCGATCAGCTTCGTCGCGGGCGAAGGTCTGCTCTGCTCCCACCGACTTCTCCGGCAGGTTCGGCACTACCCGCCGGTCGTCCCGGCCGTTGGCGAGCTCGTGCAGGTGATGGGCGCTGGCGGCCCCCACGGCGCGCCGCAACGCGGGCAGCGGCATGCTCGCCACGTCGGCCACCGTAGTGCACCCCAGCCGGCGCAGCACTTGCGCGGTGCGCTGGCCGACACCCCACAACGCCGACAGGGGCAGCGGGTGCAGGAACTCCAGGACACCGTCGGCGGGCACTACCAGCAGTCCATCCGGTTTGGACAGCCCGGAGGCGAGCTTGGCGAGGAACTTGCTCGGCGCCACGCCCACCGAGCAGGTCACCCGGTGAGCGTCATAGACCTGCCCGCGAATCCATTCCCCGATCCTGGCTGGGGTCATGCCCAACCTGCGCACCGACCCGCCGACGTCGAGGAAGGCCTCGTCCAGGCTCAGCGGCTCGACCAGTGGGGTGATCTCATGGAACAGCGCCATGACGCCCTGCGAAACCTCGGCATAGCGCGGGAAATGCGGCGGCACGAACTCCGCTTGCGGGCACAGCCGGCGGGCATGGGCCACCGGCATCGCCGAGCGGACCCCGAACGCGCGAGCCTGGTAACTCGCCGAGAGCACGACGCCGCGATCTCCGGTGGGACTGCCACCCGCTACGACCACGGGGCGCCCGGCCAGCTCAGGGTGTTGGCGGATTTCGACGGACGCGTAGAAGGCATCCATGTCGATATGCAGCACAGGGCAGCCGGTGTCGTTCCGCTGGGCCCGGGTGCGGGTGTCCCGCTGGGCCCGGGTGCCGGACCGCGGCAGATCGGCACTACGTCCCAACTACCCCTCCACGATCGAACGCACGTTCGAGGCTCAGGCTATCGGAGAGCAGGCCGCCGGGCCAGGGCGTGCAACCGGGTGGCGATATCGCGCAGCGGAGCCCGACCGGCCGCGCACAACTCCAGCTCGGCCAGCGCTTCGGCGGCTCCCGGATGGGCTTCCAGGACGCCACCCGGCACCAGGTCGGCAACCACTCCGTCGCCCTGCACCAGCTCGATGCTCAACCCACTGGCCCGAACCAGCGCGACGAGACCATCGGTGTCAAAACGGCGCAACACCGGATCTGGCGAACCGAGCCGACCATCCGGATCGTCAAGTAACCGGCGCGCCTCCGCCAGCCGCCCGGCCAGCGCGCGGACCAGCACCGCCGCGTACCGGTTGGCCACCAGCACCGAGACCGCGCCGCCGGGCGCGGTGGCATCGGCCAGCGCCCACATCGTCACGGCGGGGTCCTCGACCACCTCGAGCACGCCGTGTCCGAGCACGAGATCGGCGTGCCCGGCCGGTACCGCATCAGGAAGCGAGTCGGCGTCACCCTGCACGGACCGCACCGATTCCTGCACGCCGGCTTCGGTGGCCCGGCGGTGCAGCGTGGCCAGCGCGTTGGGGCTCGGGTCCACCACCGTGACCAGGCAGCCGGAGCGCGCCAACGGCACGGCCCAGACGCCGCTGCCACCACCCACGTCCAGCACCCTGGGAGCAGCGCCCAGGCGTAGCCGAGCGGCGGCGACCTCGGTCTCCAGCGCTCGGTGCACCGCGCAGGCTCGCATGCGCAGCACTGTAAAGGGCCGGGAGAGTAACGAGCTCGGCGGCAGGGAAGGGGCAGGGCCACAACCGCTGAAATCCGGGCACCATAAGCTGCACCGGTGCGAACCGTGGCCGTGCTCAGCCTGAAAGGCGGGGTAGGTAAGACCTCCCTCGTACTTGGGTTGGCCGGGGCCGCCTTGGTGCGGAACATCCGGACGTTGGTCGTAGATCTCGACCCGCAGGGCAACTGCACCGCCACCCTGGATCCCGACACCACCAAGTGCACCGTGGCCGATGTGCTGGCCGACCCGAAACGTTCGGTGCTCAGCGAGGCGATCGCGCCCAGCGCATGGGGCGCGAGCCTGGATGTGTTGGTCGGCGGGGAGCAGACCGAGGAGCAGAACCGGCCGGATCCCAGCCGTACCGGCCTGCGGCGCCTGGACCGCGCGCTGTCCCAGCTGGACACGATCACCGACAATCCGCCGTACCGGCTGGTACTCCTGGACTGCCCGCCCTCGCTCGGCCAGCTGACCCGTTCGGCGCTGGTGGCCGCAGACCGGGCGTTGCTGATCACCGAACCCACCATCTATGCCGTCGCGGGCGTGCAGCGCGCCTTCGAGGCCGTGCAGGCCGAACGGGAGCACAACCCTGACCTGCAACCGCTCGGCGTGGTAGTCAACCGGGTCCGCAGGTGGTCCAGCGAGCATCATTTCCGCATCAACGAACTGCGGGAAATCTTCGGGCCGCTGGTACTGCCCACCGTGCTACCGGACCGTTCGGCGGTACAGCAGGCTCAGGGCGCCGGACTACCGATTCAGCGCTGGGGCACTCCGGGGGCTCGGGAAGTTGCGGTCGCCATCGATTTGCTCCTGGCCCGGATGCTGCGCACCAGCCAGCTGCGCCGCCGCACCCACACCGACCCGCCCCAGACCTAAGCGGACGCCCCCTCCCACCGCGCGGTGTGTCGTGCTCCCGTGCCCGGTGTGTCGTGCTTATCGGATCGCGCAGGACCTGTCACAGCCAAAGCCGCAATCTCGTCTCCTGCACAGCATTCGACCGCGCGAGCCCAATCTCGAGGAGTAGCGCCGATGAATACCGCAGTATGGATCTGTCAGGCCGTCCTGGCAGCACTTTTCCTGGCATCCGGGGCTGCGAAGATCAGCATGTCCCGGGATCGATTGCTGGCGACCGGCCAAACGGGGATCGCGCCGTTTCCCATGCCTGTGGTACGCGCGACGGCTGCTGCTGAGCTGCTCGCGGCCGCTGGCTTGATTGTTCCATGGGCAAGCGGTGTCCTACCGATGGTGACACCGCTTGCGGCAGTGGGATTGGCCGCCGTGATGGTCGGCGCGGCGTGCGCTCACTTACACCTGCATGAGCGGCTCACCGCTGGGGCGAACATGGTAATCCTGTCGGTGTGCGTCTTCGTCGCGGTGGCTCGTTTTACCGGGCACTGATCACGGGTTGGAACAGGAAACTGAGGATCCCCGGTGAACCCGGTCGATATTGAGAGCCTCTACCGAGAACTGCGGCCCTACGGCTTCGCGATTGCCTACCGGATGCTCGGCAGCGTCAGCGAAGCTGAGGACGTGGTGCAGGAAGCATTCGTACGGCTGAGCCACACAAGAACTGATGAGATCGATAATCCAAAGGCTTACCTTGCAACCATCACCACCCGCCTGGCAATCGATGAGCTCCGCTCCGCTCGCAGCCAACGTGAGACCTACTTCGGTCCTTGGTTACCAGAGCCTCTGGTCAACGAGCACGCCGCAGACGTCGCCGATGCCGCTGAAGCCGCGGAGTCATTGACCATGGCGTTTCTCGTCGTGCTCGAAAAGCTCTCACCCGTCGAACGGGCTGTCTTTCTGATGCGGGAAGTATTCGACTACGACTACGACGACATCGCTCGAATCGTCGGGAAGAGCCAGGCGAACTGCCGCCAACTCGCCAGGAGAGCCCGGCATCGAATCGAACGCGGCAAGCCTCGCTTCGAAGTCTCTCGCGAGGAACAGGCCGAACTGGCCGGGCGGTTTTTCGCCGCCTGCCAGGACGGCGACATGAATGAACTCGTTGCGTTGCTCGCCAGCAACGCGGCCTTCTATGGTGACGGCGGCAGCAAGGGCACCGGCGTGCCACATCCCGTCTACGGCCGCGACCAGGTGGCGAGGCTGCTGCTCGGGCTATTTCGCTTCGCTCACCGGCTCGGTGTGCAACTGCGGGCCGCGGAGGTCAACGGCCAGCCGGGTGCTCGGTGTCTCGATCCGGCCGGCGGCCTGATCAACGTCCTCAGCCTCGACATCGCCGACGGCGCAGTCCAAACCGTCCGCTCGATTGTGAACCCTGACAAACTCCGCCATCTCGGGCCACTGTCACCGATCGGCCGCCGCAGCGGTGTGTGATCAACCCTGCCCGGGCTGCGGCTGGCCGCGCGGGGGTATCGCCTGCTGCGTCGAGGCGGGTTGGGAAGCCGGCTCACCGGCAGTGACTTCACCGGCGATCGGCGCCCCACGGATGGAGGCGCGGATCTGCTCCAGCCGGGACCGGCCCGCCATGTCCAGCGTCGATTGCTGTACTTCCAGCATGCGGCCCTGCACCGAATTCTGGGCCAGCTCGGCGGCCCCGAGAGCATTGGCGTAGCGGCGCTCGATCTTGTCCCGTACCTCATCGAGAGACGGGGTATTACCCGGCGCCGCCAACTCGGACATGGACCGCAGCGAGGCGGAGACCTGCTCTTGCATCTTCGCCTGCTCGAGCTGAGAAAGCAGCTTGGTGCGCTCTGCGATCTTCTGCTGCAGCACCATCGCGTTGCGCTCGACAGCCTGCTTGGCCTGGGTTGCGGCCTGCAAGGACTGGTCATGTAGCGTCTTGAGATCCTCAACTGACTGCTCGGCGGTGACCAGCTGGGTGGCGAAGGACTCCGCCGCCTGCTCGTACTGCTGCGCCTTGGCCTGGTCGCCTCGACCCCGAGCATCGTCGGCGAGCACCAGCGCTTGGCGGGCTGACGATTGCAGCTTCTCGATCTCTCCTAGCTGCCGGCTGAGCTTCACTTCCAGTTGCCGCTGGTTGCCGATGACGGCGGCGGCTTGCTGGGACAGTGCCTGGTGCTGGCGCTGCGCCTCCTCGACGGCCTGCTGGATCTGCACCTTGGGATCGGCGTACTCGTCGATCTTGGACGAGAACGACGCCATCAGGTACTTCCAAGCCTTCACAAACGGGTTGGCCATCTCCTGCGCTGCCTCTCTTCGTGACCAATCGGGCCCAGCGTCACGCGCCCGGCCACGGCCCCACCCAGCCAAGCACATCAAACCGGCCGTGTGCTGCCTCCATGGTGTCAGGTGCGCGATAGCGCTTCCACCAACCCCAGGGAGAACCGGGGATATCCCTGACCTCCGGCACTGTCGAGTTCAGGCCGCCACCAGCTCGGCCGCAAGGGTATCGGGCACCTCGGGCAGGTACACCGGACCGAGATCGTCGGCCACCCGCCGCAATAGCTCGTCGAGGGGCAGGTCAAGTGCGTCACAGATCGATGCGAGTAGCTCGCTGGACGGCTCCTTGCGGCCCCGCTCAATCTCAGAGAGATACCCCAGGCTCACTCTGGCGACCCTGGACACCTCCCGCAGCGTCCGGTGCTGCGAGGTCCGCGTCCGGCGCAACCGGTCGCCGATGGCCTCCCGCAGCAACATCATCGCGTTCCCTCCAGGGTGTCGGCTGGGCCTACTCGAGACCAGCTTGCTTGACCCCTACCGTACTCACCAGTCCGCCGCCCCGGCGTCCGCCGTGGGCGAACGACATATCGGGTTCATCCGCCCCCGTCGAGCTGCTGACGCAGTTACGGCAATGCGACGGCTCGGCGACCGGACGCGCGTAGTCGTAGCGCACGCACGACGTAGTCGACGCCGGTGACGACGGTGAGCGCTACGGCGATGCCCATAACCGTCCAACGCAGCGGGTAAGCAGGCAACGGAAGCGGTAGCACGTACAGCCCGATTGCCACCGCCTGTGTGAATGCCTTGATCTTCCCGCCGCGGCTGGCCGGGATCACTCCATACCGCAGCACCCACAATCGCAACCCAGTCACGGCCAGCTCCCGGACCGCGATCAGCAGGGTGACCCACCACGCCAACTCGCCCAGCAGGCTCAGGCCCACCAGTGCGGACCCGATCAGTGCCTTATCGGCGATGGGATCGGCGATCGTGCCGAACTTGGTAACCTGCCCGCGCCGTCGCGCCAGGTCCCCGTCGAACCGGTCGGTGAGCGAGGCGATGCCCAGTATCACGGCTGCGGTCACCCGCCACGCAGGATCGGCGCCGTCCCTGATGAACAGGGCAACCACGAAAACCGGTACCAGCACCAGCCGTGACATGGTCAGCAGGTTGGCCAGGTTCCACAGCGAGACCCTGGTCGGCTGCGGCGGCGGGCTCACCGTTCGCCGCCGGCTGGGGCGATCAGCTCCATCGGCTCGACGACCAGATCCACTCCCTCAGCGGCGATCACCCGGCAGCGCACCAGATCGCCAAGGACGAACGAGCCCTCGTCGGTGAGCAGGCACTCGCCGTCCACCTCCGGGCCCTGGTGCTCGGCGCGCCCGACCGTCTGGGCGCCGTCAGTACCACCGACGAGACCGTCGACGAGGACGTCGACGGTATCCCCGACCCGCTCCTCGGCGCGCTGGGCGGTGAGCTGCTCGACCAACCCGCTGATCCGGGCGACGCGCTCGGCGATGGAATCCTCGCTGTGCTGGCCCGGCAAGCCAGCGGCCTCGGTGCCGTCCTCGTCGGAGTAGCCGAAGACACCGACGGCATCGAGCCGGGCCTCGACGAGGAAACGTTCCAGCTCAGCCAAGTCGGCCTCGGTCTCCCCGGGGAATCCGACGATCACGTTGCTGCGCACTCCCGCCAGCGGCGCAGGCCGGCGGATCTGGTTCAGCAAGGCCAGGAAGGCTTCGCGCGAACCGAACCGGCGCATCCGTCGCAGCATCGGCTCGCTGGCGTGCTGGAAGGACAGGTCGAAATAGGCTGCCACCCCTGCAGTGCCGGCGATCGTGGTCACCAGCGTGGGACGGGTCTCGGCCGGCTGCAGGTAGGAAACCCGGATACGCAGGATGCCGGGAACGGCGGCCAGCCTGCGCAGCAGCTCCTCCAAGGCGCCGGGGCGGCCCAGGTCCTTGCCGTAGGACGTGGAGTTCTCGCTGACCAGCACCAGCTCCCGCACACCCGTCCCGGCCAGCCACGCCGCCTCGGCCAGCACCTCGTCGACTGGACGCGAGACGAACGCACCGCGGAAGGTGGGTATGGCGCAGAACGCGCAACGCCGGTCACAACCCGACGCGATCTTCAGTGGGGCGACCGGTGAGTTATCCAAGCGTCGGCGGGGCACGCGAGGACCCCAGCCGTGGCCGGGTAGCGCGGGCCCGGCCGCCAAGGCGGCGGGCCGGGAAGCTGGGGTGATCGGAAGCAGGGTGCGGCGATCCACCGGGTGGTGCGCCGGCACGGCCCGACCGGCCAGTACGTCCCGCAGCCGATCACCCAACTCGGGATAGGCGTCGAAACCCAGGACCGCGTCGGCTTCGGGGAGGCTGGCGGCCAGTTCGGCGCCGTAGCGCTCGGCCAGGCAACCCACCGCGACGACTTTGGCGCCGGTGTCCGCGGCGGCGAGCAGGGTGTCGATGGAGTCCTTCTTGGCCGCCGCGACGAAACCGCAGGTGTTGACCACCACCACGTCTGCCGACCCGAGATCGGCGCTGTCGGCGTCCACCAGCTCCCAACCGTCTTCGTTTAACCGGCCGGCCAGTTCTTCGGAGTCGACCTCGTTGCGCGCGCACCCCAAGGTCAGCAGCGCAGCGCGGGGAGACTTCGGTGGGGTGGGCACTGAGTCAGGGTATCTGGCGAGGGTGACGCTCCGGCCTGTACATCAGGGCTCGTAGGCTCGTCGGAGTGCGAACCGCCCTCAAGATCACTGTGCGCCGGGCACGGGTAGCTGACGTCCGCAAGATCAAGGAATTGGTGGACCTCTACGCCGGTGCAGTGCTGCTGGCCAAACAGCTCGTCACGCTCTACGAGGACGTCCAGGAATTCTGGGTGGCCGAGCGGGACGGCGCGGTCGTGGGCTGCGGCGCGCTGCACGTGCTGTGGGAAGACCTCGCCGAGATCCGCACGCTGGCCGTGTACCCCGACGCCGTCGGTCAAGGCGTAGGACACGCACTGGTTGAGCGGTTGATCGAGCAGGGTCGTGCGCTGGGGCTGCGCCGCCTGTTCGTCCTGACCTTCGAGGAAGACTTCTTCGCCCGGTACGGGTTCCGGACCATCGAAGGGGCCCCGGTGACCGCCGAGGTCTACGAGGAGATGCGCCGCTCGCACGATGAGGGCGTTGCGGAGTTCCTCGATCTGCCCTACGTCAAGCCCAATACCCTGGGCAATGCCCGCATGCTGCTAGAACTGTGACACCGATGTCAGTCCTCGCCGCTTGCGCCCGGACCGCCCCGGATCGAGTACAGCACCCCGTCGAGCTCGTCAGGTTTGACCAGCACATCGCGCGCCTTGGAGCCTTCCGAGGGCCCCACCACGCCCCGGCTTTCCAGCAGGTCCATCAGGCGCCCCGCCTTGGCGAAGCCGACCCGCAACTTGCGCTGCAGCATCGAGGTCGACCCGAACTGCGAGGTCACCACCAGTTCGGCGGCCTGCAGCAGCACATCGAGATCGTCGCCGATGTCCGGGTCGATCTCTTTCTGTTCACCCGGTTTAGCAACGGTGACCCCGTCGGTGTAGTCCGGGCTGGCCTGCTCCTTGGTGTAAGCGACGATCTTGGCGATTTCGGCGTCCCCGACGTAGGCGCCCTGGATGCGGACCGGCTTGGCGGCACCCATCGGCAGGTAGAGCCCATCGCCCATGCCGATGAGCTTTTCTGCGCCGGGTTGGTCCAGGATTACCCGGCTGTCCGTCAATGACGACGTGGCGAACGCTAGCCGGGAGGGCACGTTGGTCTTGATCAGCCCGGTTACCACGTCGACGCTCGGCCGCTGGGTGGCGAGCACGAGATGGATCCCGGCCGCGCGGGCCTTCTGCGTGATGCGTACCACGGCGTCCTCGACGTCGCGTGGCGCGGTCATCATGAGATCGGCCAGCTCGTCGACGATCGCCATGATGTACGGGTAGGGGCGGTACTCCCGCTCGGATCCCGGTGGCGCGGTGATCTCCCCGCTGCGCACCTTGCGGTTGAAGTCGTCGACGTGGCGGACCCGGGCGGCCTGCATGTCCTGGTAGCGCTGCTCCATCTCTTCGACCAGCCAGGCCAGCGCCGCGGCCGCCTTCTTCGGCTGGGTGATGATCGGCGTGATCAGGTGCGGGATGCCCTCGTAGGGGGTTAGCTCCACCATCTTCGGGTCGATGAGGATCATCCTGACCTCATCGGGGGTGGCCCGGGCGAGCAGCGAGACGAGCATCGAGTTGACGAAGCTGGACTTGCCCGAGCCGGTGGAACCGGCCACCAGGAGGTGGGGCATCTTGGTCAGGTTCGCGGTGACGAAGTTGCCTTCGATGTCCTTGCCCAGCCCGATCACCATCGGGTGCTGATCCCGGTTGGACATCGGCGAGCGCAGCACGTCACCGAGCCGCACCATCTCCCGGTCGCTGTTGGGCCCCTCGATGCCCACCGCGGACTTGCCCGGGATCGGGGCGAGCAACCGTACGTTGTCGGTGGCCACCGCATAGGCGATGTTGCGGGTCAGCTGGGTGATCTTTTCGACCTTGACTCCGGGACCCACCTCCACCTCGTACCGGGTGACGGTCGGGCCCCGGGCGAACCCGGTGACCTGGGCGTCCACCGAAAATTGATCGAGAACACCGGTGATCGCCTCGATCATCGCGTCGTTGGCCTTGCTGCGGGCCTTCGGCGGATCGCCCTTGACCAGCAGGTCGGGTGGAGGCAGCTGGTAGTCACCCTCGACCACCCGGTGCGCAGACATCGACGGTCCCGGCTTGGTCGCGGACTTGACCGGCGGTGTCGGTGCAGCCACGGGCTCCACAGCACTGGCTTGGCCGGTGTCGTGCTCGGTGCCGGAGTCGTCTGTCTGGCTACCCTGCCTGCGCCGCGCAGGCCGGCGAAGCCGGGCGTCGGCAGAATCTGCATCGGTGACCGCGTCATCGGTGTCAGGCGTATCGGAATCGGCGGCTTGTTCCGGCGCCGCGCCGCGCAGCCGTCGGATCCGTTCAGGCACTGCTCGCACTGGCGTCCCGGTCAACACCAGAAGCCCGTAACCGGCCAGCAGGGCCAGCAACGGCACCGCCACCCAGACGGTGAAGCCATCGACCAGCGGTTCTGCCACCAGGTATCCCACCGCACCCGCAGCGCGGGCCCGACCGACCGCGTCCGCCGGTGCGCCGGCCGCGAGATGCCATAGACCAAGCGTGCCCAGTGTCAGCAGCAACGTGCCAACGGTGCGCCGTGGCCGCGCCGCCACGTCAGGCTCGGTGCGCATCAAGGTCACCCCAACCCCAGCGAGCACTACCGGTAGCGCTACCGATGCGGCACCGAACAGGGCACTCAACGCCTGCTGGAGTCCGGCACCGATCGGTCCCCCGGCGGTCCACCACACTGCTGCGGCGGCGACCACCGCGACAGCGATGACGCCGAGCGCGAGGCCGTCCCTGCGGTGCGCCGGCTCCAGCTGTCGGGTCCGGCCCAATGCCCGGGCGAGTTTGCCGGCGCCGCGGGCCAGCACCGACCAGGCTCCGGGTAGGTCACGACCGCCAACCCCGCGTTGCGCCCGACGGGCCGGCTGCTGCCGCGTAGTGGGTCGGGACCTGGGCTGCGGCCTAGGACGCGAGGCCGACTTCCTTCCCGAAGTCCGGGAACGCCCATTGGTGGCTTTTGCAGACGTCTGCCCCGCCATGTTCCACACGCTAGCCCGCCCGCCCCCTTCTACGGTCTGCTTCGGCCGACCCCACCGGCCGCAATCGGCATCTGCCCTGACGGCGCTCCCCTGCCGCCCCCATGGTGGCCCGCAAACGTAGTGAAGGCGTCCGCGACACGCCGACGCCGCCGCGGTGACCGTCCAGCCCCGATGACCTCACCCCGGTGCCCGGTGTGTCGCTCCCCGGTGCCCGGTGTGTCGCTCCCCGGTGCGCGACAGCAGAGCTCGCGGGTTGGTAACCGAAAAGTGCAGCGGTGACGAGGGTTGGCGGTACTTGAAGGGCGACCAACGGCGGTCAGCCGACGGGCAGCACGGTGGGAACGATCATCGGGCGGCGCCGATAGGTATCCGAGACCCACCGGCCGACCACTCGGCGTACCGCCTGCGCGATGCGGTGCGGGTCGGTGATTCCCTCGACCTCGGTGCGAGCCAGTTCCATCTCCACCAGCGGCACGACACCATCGAGCGCCTTGGGGTCGTCGGAGAATCCCCGTCCCGAGATTGTCGGCGGCGCCACCGCCCGCCCGGTCGCCGACTCGACCACCACGGTGATCGCGATGAACCCACCTTCGCCGAGGATGAGCCGGTCGGACAGGGTGGACTCCCCCACGTCACCTACCGACAGCCCGTCCACGTACACCTGCCCGACCTCGACCCGGCCGGTGATCTCCGCGCGGCCGTCCACCAGATCCACGACCACACCGTCCTCAGCGATGACCACGCGCTCCGGCGCCACCCCGGTGCGGACGGCCAAGGCGGCGTTGGCCCGCAGGTGCCGCCATTCGCCGTGCACCGGCATGACGTTGGAGGGGCGGATCGCGTTGTAGAGGAACAGCAACTCCCCAGCCGGCGCATGCCCGGACACGTGAACCTTGGCTGTGCCCTGGTGAACCACCGTGGCGCCCAGCCGGGTCAACCCGTTGACGACCCGGAACACCGACGTCTCATTGCCCGGGATGAGCGAGCTGGCCAGCACGACGGTGTCCCCCGACCGGATACGGATCTGCCGGTGCTCGCCGCGCGCCATGCGCGACAGCGCTGACAGGGGTTCGCCCTGCGAGCCGGTGGAGACGAACAGGACCCGGTGCTCGGGCATCGCCAGCGCCTCGTCGAGGTCGACCAGCAGCCCTGGCGGCATCCGGAGCAGCCCGAGATCGACCGCGACGCCCATGTTGCGCACCATCGACCGACCAACCAACGCCACCTTGCGTTGGTTCGCGGCGGCCACGTCGAGCACCTGCTGGACCCGGTGTACATGGCTGGCGAAGCAGGCCACGATGACCCGCTGGGTGGCCTTGCCGATCACCGAGTCCAGTACCGGGCCGATGTCCCGCTCCGGGCTGACAAAACCGGGTACCTCAGCGTTGGTGGAATCGATCAGAAGAAGGTCAACACCTTCGTCACCGAGCCGGGAGAACCCGGCGAGATCGGTCAATCGCCCATCCAGCGGTAACTGGTCCAGCTTGACGTCGCCGGTGTGCAGTACCAGGCCGGCCGGGGTACGAATGGCCACCGCCAGCGCATCGGGGATGGAGTGGTTGACCGTGAAGAACTCGCAGTCGAACGGCCCGCAGTGATGCCGAGTGGTTGCCCCGACCTGAACCAGCTGCGGCTTCTGGTGGTGCTCGCGGCATTTATCGGCGACCAGCGCGAGGGTGAACTCAGAGCCCACGACCGGCAGGTCCGGACGCAACCTGAGCAGGAACGGCACCGCACCGATGTGGTCTTCGTGCCCGTGGGTCAGGACCAGCGCCTCAATGTCGTCCAGCCGGTGCTCGAGCGCGCGAAAGTCGGGCAGGATGAGGTCCACCCCGGGTGCATCGTCCTCAGGGAACAACACCCCACAGTCGATCACCAGCAACCGATCGGCATGCTCGAAGACGGTCATGTTGCGGCCGATCTCTCCGATGCCACCGAGGGCGACCGCGCGGAGGCCACCCTCGGCTAGCGGCGGTGGCGCTGCGGTCGGGACTCCCGGTACTGGCAGTGGGGTCCCGGTCGGAACAGCGCTCATGCCTCGACCCTGACGGCAACCACGGCTCGACCCTGCAAGCAGGTCTCAGCAACAACTGCTCGACCCTGCAAGCAGGTCTCAGCACGCGCGCTCATGCCAGAACCCCTGCTTCCACGAGCGCTGCGGCGATCGCGGCGACCTGATCTGGCTCGGCGGGAACCTGCGGCAGCCGGGGCGCACCGACATCGAGCCCGGTCAGCCGCAGCGCCGCCTTACTGAAGGCCACCCCGCCGACCGTGCCGAATACCCGGATCAGGCCGAGGGTGCAAGCATGGATCTCCCGGGCAGCGCCCACCTCGCCCGCATCGAACGCGGTGATCATGGTCCGCAGCCGATCGGCCAGAACATGGCCGATGACGCTGACGAAGCCGACTGCACCTACCGCGAGCCAAGGCAGGTTGAGCGCGTCATCCCCGCAGTAGTAGGCCAGCTCGGTCCGGGCGATCACCTCCGCGCCGGCACCGAGATCGCCCTTGGCGTCTTTGACCGCGACGATCCGCGGATGGTCCGCCAACCGGAAAAAAGTGTCTGTTGCGATCGGCACGACCGAGCGTGGCGGGATGTCGTAGAGCATTACCGGCAGATCAGTGGCGTCCGCGACGGCGGTGAAGTGCGCGAGCAGCCCCGCCTGCGGCGGGCGGGAGTAGTACGGGGTCACCACGAGCAGGCCGTGCGCGCCGGCCTGCGCCGCCTGCCGGGCTAGCGTGATGCTGTGTGCGGTGTCGTAGGTCCCGGCACCGGCCACGATGTGCGCGCGGTCACCGACCGCCTGCACCACGACTCGCACCAGATCCGCCTTCTCGGCGTCCGTGGTGGTCGGTGACTCGCCGGTGGTGCCGTTGAGCACCAGCCCGTCGCACCCCCGTTCCACGAGCTGGTGCGCGAGCTTGGCAGCGCTGTCCAGATCGAGTTCCCCGCTTGCGGTGAACGGGGTGACCATAGCGGTGAGCACCCGGCCGAAAGGCTGGCCGGACGCAGACGTCGGCACGGCATTCATGGGAAGGACGCTACCGGTCGGTACCGCAACCTTGGTCGGCCGAGGTGCGCCAGCGGCGCCCTACAGCCCCCGCTGGCTGCTCTGCAACCCAGCCACGTCGATCTGGTCGCCTTCGACCTTGACCACCGCACAATCGCGACCGAAGGCGTGCAACGTCAGCTCCTCAGGCGAGCCAACCAGAACGACGGAACGCTCGGCGCGCCGCGCGGTGCGCTCCCATCCCTGCGGAGTACGCAGCACGATCCCAACTGGCGAGTGCCGGTACAACAGCCAGGCCGCCCTGCCGAGCAAGGTCCACAGCGCCCGAGCCCTGCGCTCGTCGGCCTGTCGCGGTGCCCACTGCGGTTGGGCCCGCCGCACATCCTCGTGGTGAACGAAGAACTCCATCGTGTTGGCCCGATCGCCGAGGCGCGGCAAGCGCCACGGCGACCACCAGGGCGGCCCGTTGCGGATCTGCTCAACGAGGTCCGCCCAAGGCCGTCGGGTAATGCTGCGCTGCACCCGAGCGGTGTATCCGGCCAACGACGGCAGCAGGATGCCAGGCGCCGCATCCAGCCGGCCCTCCCGGAGGACCAGATGTGCTGCAAGATCCCGGGTCGTCCACCCCTCGCACAGCGTCGCAGCGTCCGGGCCCAGCTGATACATCAGTTCGCACAGCTCGTGCCGTTCGCCGGCCGCTAGCGTCTCCATCGACTGCGTCACCCTTCCCGGTCGGGCCCGGCCGAGGTTAGCTCGATTTGCAGGAGCACCCGCCGCTCACGTTGCATTGCCGCCCGGTAGTCGTCCCAGTCCGGATGTTCGCCGGAGATCCGGCGGTAGTAGTCCACCAGTGCGTCCATCGCCTTGGGCAGCTCCACGATCCGCACCGAGCCACCGACCTGGATCCAGCGGCCGTAGAAACCGTCGGGCAGCACACACAACCACGCTCGCGGGTCCCGGCGCAGGTTGCGCACCTTGAACGCAGCCTCCCGGCTGCTTACTACCACGTGACCCTGTCCGTCGACGGTGGCAAGCACCGGGGACATCTGCGGGGTGCCATCTCGGCGCAGAGTGGCCAGCACCACGTGATGCTGCTCAGCGATCACCACACGTGCTTCGTCCAGGTCCATAGCCGCACGTTACTCAGCACTCGGCCACGAACGGACTGGAGGCGATCTCGCTCCCGTCCGGGAGGGCGCAGATCTCGAAGTCGCTGAACACGCTGGGTGCCGCCTTGTGCAACTGGCGCAGACACTCGACCGCCAGCGCGCGGATCTCCACGTCGGCATGTTCAGTGGCGCGCATTGCGATGAAATGGCGCCACGCTCGGTAGTTGCCGGTCACCACGATGCGCGTCTCGGTGGCGTTGGGCAGCACCGAACGAGCCGCCTGGCGAGCCTGCTTACGGCGCAGCGTGGCGCTCGGCTCATTGGCGAAGTGCTTTTCCAACCCGGCGAGCAGCTCGTTGTAAGCCTGCTGGCTGGCCTGTGCCGCGGCGTGGAAGCGCCGGTGCAGTTCGGGATCGTTGGCGATCACGTCGGGCTCCACCATGGCGGCGGTCCGCTCGGGAACGTAGCGCTGAGATAACTGCGAGTAGGAGAAATGCCGGTGCCGGATCAGCTCATGAGTCAGCGACCGCGACACCCCGGTCAGGTAGAAGCTGACCGTGCCGTGCTCGAGCACCGACAAATGCCCGATCTCGAGGATATGCCGCAGGTAACCGGCATTGGTAGCGGTCGCCGGGTTCGGCTTGCGCCAGGACTGGTAGCAGGCTCGGCCGGCGAACTCGGCGAGCGCTTCGCCACCGTCAGCATCGGTAGACCAGGGAACATCGTCGGGCGGGAAGAACTCGGTCTTGGCCACGAGTTGCACCCGCATCGGCACGGTGGCCACGCCCGTCTTGCTCACGCCTGGATTTCCCCTGGTGGTGTCACTGACATCCGTCTCGACTCGATCGGGTCGACTCACGGTGCACCTCTCCTTTCGATACGGGCCCGGCGTCAAGCGCCAGCAGCCTACTGTGACAGCAAATGACGTCTTGACTGACGTCGTCGATGACGTCATATTGATGCCATGGACCTCACTCTTTATGTCAACCAGCTGCGGGAAGACCTCACCACTGCGGCTTCCGCGGGTGACGAGCAGACCCGGCACACTGCCGCCATGCTGGGCGTTGCGTTGGCGCCCGCAGCCCGCCTGGCCATCATGAATGCGTTGTCCGACCTCGCTGCGGAGGTCACCGCAGCACTGGACGACCGCGTGGTGGAGGTACGCCTTGACGGTCGTGATGTGCGGATCGCGGTGAGCTCGCCATCGGGTATCGACGACCAATCCGCTGAATCGCGGGCTAGCGGATCCGGTGAAGATGGGGCGCCACCGTCCTCCGAGCCCGGTGCCGGCGCGTTCGGCGACGCCGGGGGCGACATCAGGCGGATGACGCTGAGGCTGATCGACCAGGTCAAGGCCCAGGCTGAGCGGGCTGCCGCCGAGCAGGGCGTATCCCTCAACGCTTGGGTCTCGCAGGCGGTGTCGAGCGCTCTGCGCGGTGAGCCGTGGAATGACCCGCGGTGGGGTTCGGGAGATCGCCGCGGCCGTAATCGGGTGCAGGGCTGGGTGCAGGGCTGAACGCCCCGGCAACACGCAACGGTCTCGTTGAGGAGAAATCGTGGAACACGACGACACCGACGCATCGGTGGTCCGGCAGGAGCGCTTCGAGTGCCCCGGACCAGCCGACATCAGGGTGGAGCTCGATGGTGGGCGACTGGACATCGCTTTGGGCGAAGACACCGAACACAGCAAAGACACTGCTGGCACCGGCCAGGTAACCGTGAGGGTCCGGCCTGACCCGACCAGCCAACCGTCCTGGAATGTGGGGATCACCAGCCTGTTGAGCTGGCTGGGCGGGCAGACCGGGTCCGCGCCGCTGGGCGAGCTGGCTGCCGAGGCGGTACGCCAGACCGTGATCGACTTCACGGGGCGGCGGCTCACGGTACGCAGCCCGCGAGAGTTCCCGCTGCGCACGGTGCCATTGATCATCCAGGTCAGCGCACCAGCCGGCTCATCGATTGTCGGCCGGGGCGGCTCGGCTGACATCGCCGTCACCGGCGTGGCCGCCCAGCTGGACGCCGCCACCGGATCTGGCGAGGTCCGGGCGCAGCAGTGCACCGGCGCGGCTGACGTCCGCACCGGCTCGGGCGATGTGCGGCTGGGGACCGTACTGGACCGGCTGCGGGTGCGTACCGGCTCGGGCCTGGTGGACGTGACCAACGTCGAGGGGACCGGTGCCGGAACTGTACAAACCGGTTCTGGTGACGTCCGGCTTGGTGCGGTCCAACACGACATAAGCGCCCGCACCGGTAGCGGTGACCTCAGCGTCACCGATGCCTGCGCCGGTGGTCTGGAGCTCACCACTGGTTCGGGGCAGTTGCGGATAGGGATCCACCCGGGTGTACTCGCCGAACTGGATGTCAGCTCCGGCTCCGGGCAGGCACGTAGCGACCTCCCGGTCAGCGGCCCGCCTGCCGAGGGCAACGTCGCGCTGCGGGTCCGCGCCCGAACCGGATCGGGCGACGCGCTGGTCACCGCGGCACCATGCTGACCGGCCGGGCGCCGGCGTTGCGGCTGATCACCACGCCCAGCGCCGACACCAGATCACCGCGCTCGCCCGGCGCGATCCCGTCGAGCTCGAGCCACTCGGCCATCTCCCGCAGGGCCTTGGCAAGCTCGGCAACCACTCTCGGCCTACCGGCAATCGCCGGCTCGGCGAAGGCACCCGGTACCCGCAGCAGGCCGGCGGCCCGATCGGCCTTGAGATCGACCCGCGCAACCAGCTGCCCGTCCAGCAGGAACGGCAATACGTAGTAGCCGTGGCCACGCCGGTGTTGCGGAACATAGATCTCGATCCGGTAGCGGAAGCCGAACAGCCGCTGGATGCGAGCCCGGTCCCAGATCAACGGGTCGAACGGGCCCACCAGCGCCGCGCCGGTGATCCGCCGCGGCGTGCGGGCCTCGTGGTGCAGGTAGGCCGGTGCTCGCCAGCCCTCGACGAGCACCGGCTCCAGCACTCCGGCGTCCACCAGTTCCGCGACCGCCTGCCTGCTGCGCTCTGGTCGAAGCCGGTAGTAGTCACGAAGGTCGGGCTCGGTGGCGACGCCCAGCGCGGCGCCGGCCCGGGCGACCAGCTCGCGGGCGCCATCGTCGGCGCTGACGCGGCGGCCCAGCACGTCGGCCGGTAATACTCGTTCCGGCAGGTCATATAGCCGCTCGAAGCCGCGTCTGGTGCCGGTGGTGAGCTCACCGATGCCGAAAAGCCACTCGCAGATCCGTTTCGTGTCGGTGCGGTTCCACCACGATCCCGGCGTTGACCGCGCTACCCCACCGATCTCGCGCTCCAGGGTGGCAGCCCCCACCGGGCCGTGCTCTTTTACCGTATCCAGCACGGCCGAAACAAGCTCGGGCTCGCGAGCTGCCAGCGCGCCGTACTTTTGCCACCAGCCAGGCTTCTTGGCCCCCGAACGCAACAGCGGCCAGTCCCGAACTGGGATCAGACTCGCCTCGTGGCCCCAGTACTCCGCCAGCGGGCGGGGACGGCGTACCGGGTACGCCCACGCGGCGGCGTCGAGCAGCTGCCTCGGGTACGGACCCAGCCGGCTGAATACCGGCAGGTAGTGCGCCCGGACCAGTACCGACACCGAATCCAACTGCAGCAGCCGGATTCGATCCAACACCCGCATAAGATGCCGCCGGGTCACCGAGCCGGCCGGCCGCGGCTCGGCGAAGCCCTGTGCCGCCAGGGCCGTCCGCCGCGCGAGATCTATCCCCATCGTCCGCACAGCACCCGATGTTGCCACCCACCCCCGACAGTCTCCCCTCCCCCGACATGGAGACATATCGGGGTTACGGGCCTTCCCCGGACCCCGATATGTCTCCATGTCGGTGTTGCCGGGGGCGTCGACGGGGCCGGTGGGTTCGAGTTGGGGGCGGGGCATACGGTGCATGGCGTGGGCGTGGCTGGTGTGCGCAGTGCGACTGTGCAGGATGCGCCGACGCTGGCGGAGCTGCACCGGGTGACCTGGCGGACTGCCTATGCCGAGCTGTTGCCGCCCGGAACGCTCGACGAGCTGGATACACCGCAGCTGCAGCAAGCCTGGTCCGCCACCATCAGGGGCGGCGCTACGGTACTGATCGCGACCGAAGGTGCCGATCCGGTCGGGTTCGTCGTGGCCGGGCCAGCACCCGAGGACGAGGTAGCCGCCGCCGATGGCACGATGCCCACCGACGCGGCGCACACCGTGCTGGTGAGCACCCTGCTGGTCGAACCGAGGTGGGGGCGCCGAGGCCACGGCGGGCGGCTGCTTGCCGCAGTCGCGGGCCTTTTGCGTGATGCCGGCGCCACCCGTGGCATCGCCTGGGTGCCTGCGGAGGATCCGGCCTCGCTGAGCTTTTACCGGCGCGCCGGCTGGGCGCCGGATGGCACCGTACGCACGCTCGACGCCAATGGACGCGCCCTTCGCGAACTACGCCTAACCGGGCCTCTGGACCTGGAACTCACTCAGTGAGCACCTGCGCCGGCCTACAGATCGAGCAGCGGTTCCAGGCCTACCGTCAGGCCGTGGTGGTGGAGCACCGCGCGGACGCCGAGGAGCACGCCGGGCATGAACGATGAGCGGTCCAGCGTGTCATGCCGGATCGTCAAGATCTCGCCCGCGGTGCCTAGCAGCACCTCCTGGTGCGCGACGAGCCCTGTGAGGCGCACCGAATGCACCCGGACCCCGTCGACGTCGGCGCCCCGGGCTCCGCGTAAGGCGCTGCTGGTGGCATCCGGGGACGCCGCCATCCCGGTCTGCGCGCGGGCGGCTGCGATGAGCGAGGCGGTGCGGGCTGCGGTGCCGGAGGGGGCGTCGGCCTTGCGCGGATGGTGCAGTTCGATGATCTCCACGGATTCGTAGAACCGGGCGGCCATCGCGGCGAACCGCATGCACAAGATCGCGCCGATGGCGAAGTTGGGGGCGACCAGCACGCCGAGATCAGGCTTGGGGGCCAGCCATTCACGGATCTGCGCCAGCCGGGTCTCGGTGAAACCGGTCGTGCCCACCACCGCGTGGATGCCCTGGTCGACACAGAAGCGCACGTTGTCCATCACCACGTCGGGGTGAGTGAAGTCGACGACCACCTCGGCGCCCGCGTCGGCGACGTTGAACATCCAGTCACCGGCGTCGACCATCGCGACCAGTTCCATGTCGTCGGCGGCGTCGACCGCCTTACACACCTCGGTGCCCACCCGGCCACGAGCTCCGAGCACCCCGACCCGGATCGGGTTCTCCGCCGATCGATCCCAGGCGGCGTGCTCACCCGGTGTCATGCGCTCAACTCCGCTATCTGCTCGGGTAGCTGATCCACAGCAGCGTACGGACCCACCACGGCCGCGGTGAGCGGTTGAGAGAACAACTCGCGGGCGAGCGCACCGACCTCCTCAGTGGTCACCGCGTCGATCCGGTGCAGCTCGTGTTCGACGCTGCGGTGCGCACCGTGATCCAGCTCCGCGGTGCCTATCCTGGTCATCCACGACGGCGCATCCTCCAGACCCAGCACCAACCCGCCACGCAGCTGTCCCTTGGCGCGCGCCAGCTCCCGATCGGACAGCCCGTCGCGGGCCAGCTCGGCCAGCACATCACCGATCACCACCGCCACCTCGCCCAGCCGGCCTGGGGAGCAACCGGCGTAGACCGACAGGCTGCCGGTGTCGGCGTAAAGGTCCACCGCGGAGTACACCGAGTAGGCCAACCCACGCTGCTCGCGCACTTGCTGGAACAGCCGTGAGCTCATCCCACCGCCCAGCGCGGCGTTGAGCACGCCCAGCGGGTAACGCCGCTCGTCGTAGCGATCCAAAGCCCGCACGCCCAGCATGAGGTGGGCCTGTTCCGACGAATCGGGGCACAGTGCCAGCGCGCACCGGTCGGTGACCTCGGCTCGGCCACGGCGCGGGGACACCGGTTGTGCGCTGCCGGCCAGGTGGTGGCCGAAACTGCGCATCACCGCGGCCAGCGCCGCGCTGTGCGACACGTTGCCGGCCACAGTCAGCACCATCCGCTGCGGCGTATAGCGCGCCCGGTAGAACCGGTACAGCGCTTCGCGGCTCATCCCGGTGACCGACTCCTCAGTCCCCAGCACCGGCCGTCCCAGCGGATGCGACCCGAACAAGGCGGCGCAGAATTCGTCGTGCAGCGCCTCCTCAGGGTCGTCGTCACGCATCGCGATCTCCTCGAGTACCACGCCGCGCTCCAGATCGACGTCCGACGGATCGAGCCGGGCGTCGCCCAGCACATCGCAGATCAGGTCGACGGCGAGGTCGAGATCACCGTCGAGTACGTGCGCGTGGTAGCAGGTGTGTTCCTTGGTGGTGAACGCGTTGAGCTCTCCGCCGACTGTGTCGATCTCTTCGGCAATCGCCGCCGCGGAACGCCGCGTGGTGCCCTTGAACAGCAGGTGTTCGAGGTAGTGCGCCGCACCGGCCATCACGGCGGGCTCATCCCGCGAGCCGACCGCAATCCACATCCCCACCGCGGCCGAGCGGGAACCGGGCAGGTGCTCGGTCACTACTCGTAACCCCGAGGGCAACACGCTGCGGTGCAGCGCTGCGCCCTCGGGGTGCTGCGGCGCCGCCACGTGCGGGGCGATCACGTGCCGGCCGGAACCTCGGTGGGGTCGGTAGCGGGGCTGCCAGCCGAGCTGTCGGCAATATCCTCATCGCGCACTGGAACCAGGCTGATCTTGCCACGGTTGTCGATGTCAGCCACCTCGACGCGCAGCTTGTCACCGACCTTGACCACGTCCTCGACCTTGCCGATGCGCTTGCCGTTGCCCAGCTTGGAGATGTGCACCAGTCCGTCCTTGCCGGGTACCAGCGACACGAAGGCGCCGAAGGCGGCGGTTTTGACGACGGTGCCCAGGAACCGCTCCCCGACCTTGGGTAGCTGCGGGTTGGCGATGGCGTTGATCCGGTCGATGGCTGCTTCGGCGGACGGGCCGTCGCTGGCGCCGACGTAGATCGTGCCGTCGTCTTCGATGGAGATGTCCGCACCGGTCTCGTCGGTGATCGAGTTGATCATCTTGCCCTTCGGGCCGATCACCTCGCCGATCTTGTCAACCGGGATCTTGATAGCAGTGACCCGCGGAGCGTACGGGCTCATCTCATCTGGTCCGTCGATGGCCTGCGCCATCACCCCGAGGATGGTCAGCCGGGCATCACGTGCCTGGGACAGCGCCGCGGCCAGGACGTCGGACGGAATCCCGGCCAACTTGGTGTCCAGCTGCAATGCGGTGACGAACGCGCTGGTGCCGGCGACTTTGAAGTCCATGTCGCCGAAGGCGTCCTCGGCGCCCAGGATGTCGGTGAGCGCGACGAAGCTCTCCTTGCCGTCGACCTCGCCGGACACCAGCCCCATCGCGATACCCGCCACTGGCGCCTTGAGCGGGACCCCGGCGTTGTACAGCGACATCGTCGACGCACAGACCGAGCCCATCGACGTGGAACCGTTGGAGCCCAACGCCTCGGAGACTTGGCGGATCGCATAGGGGAATTCCTCCCGGCTGGGCAGCACCGGGACCAGTGCCCGCTCAGCCAGCGCCCCGTGACCGATCTCGCGGCGCTTGGGTGAACCCACCCGGCCGGTCTCGCCGGTGGAGTACGGCGGGAAGTTGTAGTGGTGCAGGTAACGCTTGGTGGTCTCCGGGGACAGCGAGTCGATGGACTGCTCCATGCGCAGCATGTTCAGCGTGGTGACACCGAGAATCTGGGTCTCACCCCGCTCGAACAGTGCCGAGCCGTGCGCCCGGGGAATCAAGTCGACCTCGGCCGATAGCGGCCGGATATCGGTGATCCCGCGGCCGTCGATGCGTACCTTCTCGCGCAGGATGCGCTGGCGCACCGCTGACTTGGTCACCGCCCGGAACGCGGCGCTGATCTCCTTCTCGCGACCGTCGAAACGCTCCGCCAGTTGCTCAAGCGCACTGGCCTTGAGCCCGTCCAGCCGGTTTTCACGGTCCTGCTTGGCGGCCACAGCCAGGACCTTCGCCAGCTCGTCGGCGACCAGCTCGCCAACCGCGTCGACAACGTCGGGCTGGTAGGCGGGGAAGGTGGGAAAGTCCAGCTCTGCTCCGCCGGCCGTGTCGGCGAGGTCCCGCTGCGCGTCGCACAGGGCCCGGATGAACGGTTTGGCGGCCTCCAGCCCGGCGGCCACCACCTCCTCCGTGGGGGCTGGGGCGCCACCGGCGATCAATTCGATGGCGGCTTCGGTGGCTTCGGCCTCGACCATCATGATCGCCACGTCGCTGCTGCCATCGCTGCTGTCCTCGACCAGCCGGCCGGCGACGACCATGTCGAACACCGCTCGGCCCAGTTGCTCGTAGGTCGGGAAGGCGATCCACTGGCTGCTACCTTCGTTGCTCACCAGGGCCATCCGGGTGGCGCCGACCGGGCCGTCGAACGGCAGGCCGGTCAGCTGGGTGGATGCGGAGGCAGCGTTGATCGCGAGCACGTCGTAGGGGTCAGCCGGGTCGAGGCTGAGCACCGTGACGACGACCTGCACCTCATTGCGCAGGCCGTCGACGAAGCAGGGACGCAGCGGGCGGTCGATTAACCGGCAGGTGAGGATCGCGTCCGTGGAGGGGCGGCCTTCGCGGCGAAAGAACGAGCCGGGAATGCGCCCGGCCGCATACATCCGCTCCTCGACATCGACTGTGAGCGGGAAGAAGTCGAACTGATCCTTGGGCGCTTTGGAGGCCGTGGTGGCCGACAGCAACATGGTGTCGTCGTCGAGATAGGCGACGACGGCTCCGGCAGCCTGCCGGGCCAGTCGACCGGTCTCGAACCGTACGGTGCGGGTGCCGAAGACGCCGTTATCGAGTACGGCGGCTGTCTCATGAACAGGATTCGTGGAGGTGCCCGTCCCCGTTGAGGTTTGAGCTGAGGTTGAGTTGGTCATCGTTCTCCTCCTCGCGACACGAGCCAGGCGGTGACACCATCGCGTGGGAGTGAGGACGATAGGCCGGTCTTCGATCGAAGCTCCCGGAGCACGTCGTGTGCTCTCGGGAGCCACTACCGAGGACCGGCGGACGACGATCCCGACGACGGTGACATGGCGGCTCGTGCCGCGACGTGTGGTTGTGTATCAAGCTGACCCTTCCGGTCAGCGGCTGGCGAATCAACGACGCAGGCCGAGGCGCTCGATCAGGGATCGGTAGCGGGCGATGTCGACCTTGGCGAGGTAGTTCAGCAAATTGCGCCGGCGGCCGACCATCAGCAGCAGCCCGCGCCGGGAGTGATGGTCGTGTTTGTGTTGCTTGAGGTGTTCGGTAAGGTCCATGATCCGCTTGGTCAGCAGGGCTACCTGCGCCTCAGGGGACCCCGTGTCCGCCTCGCGCAGCCCGTATTCGGCAAGGATCTCACTCTTCTGTGCGGTGGACAGCGCCACGGGTAGATCTTCTCCTGTCATCGTGTACCGTGCGGCCGCGAATACCGCGGCATCTACTTGATTTTCGGCCGACCGCCACGGACCGCAGCCGGACCCTAGACGAGGCTACCAGCCGACTCGCCACCGCCTGGCGCCGCCCTCGATCACCAGCTACCCGATCGCCCCGTCGAGAGTCGATCCGCCCGCCTCCGTACCCGCCGCATTCCGCAACACTCGAGCCAGCTGCGGGCACTGCTCCCGCAGCAGGCCGGCGGCGGCGGCCAGCTCGGCCGGGGCGACCACTGCGCGCAGCGCCTCGACCAGGACGTCGGGGTTGACGTCGGCGTTGTTGACGTCGGGGTTGTTCCAGTCGCCGCGCTCCTCGACCGGCAGTATTTCCAAACCGCTGGCCGACCGACCACCGGTGGGCCGGCTGACGGTGGGCCGCGAGTCGCGGACCTCCTCCAGCGCGGCCCGGATCGCCGCTGGATCACCGGAGGCCACCTCGGGGGTGAGCACGCGCCGTTCCAGCATCACCATCCGGGCCAGTACCGCGGGATTGCCGATCTTCGCCCGGCGACCGCTCATCAGTTGGCTGAGCATTGGTGCGCTCAGTCCGAGAACCTCGGCCAACTGCGCCTGAGAGCAGTCAAAGGCGACCACGAGTCGCCGCACCCGATCGCCGAGCGATTCCCCGTACCACTCCCGCTGCAGGGCGACGTTGCGCGCGACGGCGAGCTGCTCGTCCACCGGACTCCCCTTCCGTGCCCGTACTGGCATCCTGCCAGCTCCGAGCAGCCCCAGGGGCGGCGATCGGTTACGTGGCCCGCTCGAACACCGCGCGGGTTCGCGCCACGTCGTCGTCGATCTGGGCCACTAGCTGGTCGGGGGTGTCGAAGCGACACATGCCACGCAGCCGCTCGACGAAGTCCAGTGCCACCCGTTCGCCGTAGAAGTCCTCGTCGAGATCGAGGACGTAAGCCTCCACTCGACGTTCCCGACCGGAGAATGTCGGGTTGGTGCCGATCGAGACTGCCGCCGCCAGGTCCCGGCCCCGGTGTACGAAGCGGCAGGCGTACACCCCGTCGGCGGGAATCGCGGCGTGCCGGGGAGTCGACAGGTTCGCCGTCGGGTAGCCCAGACTGCGGCCGCGCTGGTCCCCGCGGATCACGATGCCCTCCAGCCGGTGCGGTCGGCCCAACGCGGTGGCCGCGGCCACCACGTCTCCGGCGTCGATGCAGGAGCGGATATAGGTGGAGGAGAACGTCAGCTCACCCTGGGACAGCAGCCCCACGCCTTCGGCGGTGAAGCCGAACCGCCGCCCCAACGTACGCAGCAACTCGATGTTCCCGGCCGCCTTGTGCCCGAAGGTGAAATTCTCGCCCACCACGACATCCGCCACGTGCAGGCGCTCGACGAGCACCGTGTGCACGAACTCGTCGGCCGGCACCCGGGATAGTTCGACGGTGAACGGCAGTACGAAGAACACCTCGACGCCGAATTGCTCGACCAGGTCCGCCCGCCGGCGCAGGCTGGTGAGCTGGGCCGGATGGCTGCCGGGGCGGACCACCTCGGAAGGATGCGGGTCGAAGGTCATCAGCACGCCGGGAACGCCCAATTCCCCGGCGCGCCGCACGGCGTGATTGATCAGCCGGGCATGACCGCGATGCACACCGTCGAAAACGCCGATGGTGACGACACTGCGACCCCAACCGTTCGGGATCGCCTCAAGTCCACGCCAGCGCTGCACAGACGAGGAGGCTAACCGGTCACCCGCCGGCGCTCATCACTCACCGGCAGGGCGCAGCACCAGGATCGGACGGGCCTGGTCGTCGCGCTCGGCGAGCAGCGCGACGGCGCCGCCATCGGAGTCGATCGCGGCGTACGTCCCGGTCAACCCGCAGGCCGGCAACGACCCACCATGAGCCAGTACCCGGGCCTGCCGGCCGTCGACGGCGCGGTGCGGAAACAGGGCAGTCACCACCTCGTCCAGCCCTGCTGACAATCCAGGCGCGCTGGCCAGTTCGTCGAGGGTACGGGCAACATCCAGGCCGTACGGGCCGACCCGGGTACGGCGCAGGGCGGTCAGGTGCCCCCCGACGCCCAATGTGGCGCCCAGGTCCCTGGCCAGCGCGCGGACGTAGGTGCCGCCGCTGCACTCCACCAGCACGTCGAGGTCGGTCACGGTCTGGCCGCGGCGCAGCGCGAGAAGCTCCAACCGGGACACGGTCACCGGACGGGCGGTCAGCAGCACCTGCGCACCCGCGCGAGCCAGCGCGTAGGCGCGCTTGCCGCCGATTTTGATGGCGCTGACCCTGCTGGGCACCTGCTCGATGGTTCCGCGCAGACCCGCGAGCGCCGCGCGGATCTGCGGCTCGCTCACCGCGGACGCGTCGGCGCCGCCGGTGCGCTCTCCCTCGGCATCGTCGGTGGTGGTGGACATGCCCAGCCGCACCGTGCCGCGGTAAACCTTGGGTTCCAGCGGGAGATGTCCGAGCAGCTTGGTGGCGCGCTGCACCCCGCAGACAAGCACGCCGGTGGCCATCGGGTCCAGGGTGCCGGCGTGTCCGATCCGGCGGATGCGCAGCAGCCGGCGCAGCCGGGAGACCACATCATGTGACGTCATCCCAGCCGGCTTATCCACCACAACCAGCCCACCCCCCACGCCAACCTCACCCCGACATGGAGACATATCGGCGTTATCTGACCCCTCTGGACCCCGATATGTCTCCATGTCGGGGTTACAGCGCGGGGGCGCGGTGTAGGGCGGTGCGTAGCGCATCGAGGATGTCGCCGGGAGTGCCGTCGGTGGTGAGGCCGGCGGCCAGACGGTGGCCACCACCGCCAAGCTCAGCTGCGGCGGCGGAGACATCGATGTGCTGCTTGGCGCGCAGCGATACCGACCACCGATCCGGGCCGACCTCCTTGAGCACCGCGGCGACCTCGGCCTCGGACGTGGTCCGCACGAGATCCACCACGCTCTCGATCTCCTCGCTGCGCAGGCCCGCCGCGTCGGCCAGCCGGACGGTGGTGTGCACCAGTCCCAGACCCTGCGCCGATGCGGGCTCGAGCTGCGCACGGCCGAGCACTGTTGCCAGCATGGGTAACCAGCCGAACGGATGGGTGTCGAGCAGCTCGCGGGTGAGTGCTTGGGTGTCGACTCCCGCAGCCAGCAACCGGGCGGCAGTCGCGTGGGTGCGCGGGTCCGCCCGCCGGAAGCAGCTGGTGTCGGTCACCAGGCCGGCGTAGAGGCAGCGCGCGATCGGCTCGTCCAGCACTACTTCCAAGGTGTCGAGCAACTGGAGAACGAGCACTGCGGTGGCGTCAGCGCCGGCATCTACCAGATGGTGGGTACCGAATCGGTCGTTGGTGGCGTGGTGGTCGATCACCAGCACGGCGCCGGCGGTATCGATCCGGTCGGCAAGGCAGCCCAGCCGGCTTCGACTCGCGGTGTCCAGAGTGACCAACACCTCCGGCCGGGCAGGTACCTGGTCCGGCGGCACGATAAGACCGGCTACGTCCAGCCCACGCAGCGACTCCGGCGTCTGCGCCGGCGCGCCGAAGCTCACCCGCACCGTCGCGCCCCGCCGGGACAGTGCCAGTCCGAGAGCCAGCGCGCTGCCCAGCGCGTCGGCGTCCGGCTGCACGTGCGCGATGAGGGTGACGTCCTGGGCCGCCGCGAGCAGCGCGGCTGCCTCGTAGATAGCGTCGGGTGCGATCACACTGTTACTCACTCACGACTCCGGTACGGATCGGGGTCACCAGCGGGCGACGCGTCCGCCGCGATGCGGGCCACCTCGGCGTCGGCGTCGTGCGCTCGGGCCAGCAACTCGTCGATGCGCCGCGCCCCGTCCGGAAGGTCGTCGCAGCGGAAGGTGAGGGTAGGGGTGAACCGGACGCCTGTCGCGCGGCCGACCAGCGATCGCAGTACTCCGGTTGCGCTGGCCAGCGCGGCCGCCGCCGCGGCGGTGTCCGGTGGAGCATCGACGGTCTCGCCGAGCACCGTGTAGTAGACCGTCGCGTCCCGCAAATCCGCGGTGACTCGCGCGTCGGTGATCGTCACCATCGTCAACCGGGGATCCTTGACCTCGTGCTCCAGCCCGGATGCGACGACCTGGGCGATCCGTTTGGCGAGCCGCCGGGCCCGTGCTTGGTCGGCCATCGCAGCGTTCTCCTCAGCAGTCTGTCGAATTCGTTCGTGCGGCTTTGCGGGACGCGTCGAGCGCTCGCCGCAGCTGCCCACGCTAGTCGTCGTCTGGGCCCAGCATCCGGTGCCTGGCGGCCAGCAACTCCAGCTCGGGCCGTCCGGCCACCAAGCGCTCGCACGCCTCGAGCACTGCACGCACGTGGCCGCCATCGGTGGCCACGGCGGCCACGCCGATCAGCGCCCGGCGGTGTAAGTCTGCGTGACCGGCCTCGGCCGCCGCGACGTCGAAGCGTCGCCGCAGTTCCGCGATCACCGGCCGGACGAGTGAGCGCTTGTGCTTCAACGAATGCACATCGCCGAACACGATGTCCAGCTCCAGAGCACCGACGTACACCACTTATCACCACTGGGTTGGTAGCTAGGTTGGTAGCTGTTGACGACCACCCTCACGGGGGTTGGTGGCCCTTGAACGGCCACCAACCCCCGCGAGGGGTCAGGTGCGGGGCTTTTCCCGCAGCTCGTAGGTCTCTACCTCGTCGCCGACCCGCAGGTCGTGGTAGTTCGACAGGGTCAGGCCGCATTCGAAGCCCTCCCGAACCGACGAGGCGTCATCCTTGAACCGTCGCAGCGACGACACCGTAAGGTCCTCGCGGACCACCACGTTGTCCCGAAGCAGCCGGGCCTTGGCGTTGCGCCGGATCTCCCCTGACGTGACCATGCAGCCGGCGATGGTGCCGACCTTGGAGGACCGGAACACCTCGCGGACCTCGGCGCGGCCCAGCGACACCTCCTCGTAGATCGGTTTGAGCATGCCCTTGAGGGCCTGCTCGATGTCTTCGATCGCCTGGTAGATCACCGAGTAGTAGCGAATCTCAACACCCTCGCGGTTGGCCAGTGCGGTGGCCTTACCGTCGGCCCGGACGTTGAAGCCGAGCACGATGGTGTTGTCCGCGATGGCTAGGTTGATATCGCTTTCGGTGATACCTCCGACGCCGCGGGAGATGACCCGCAGCTCCACCTCGTCGCCGACGTCGATCTTCAGCAGGGCATCTTCCAGCGCCTCCACCGTGCCGGCGTTGTCGCCCTTGAGGATCAGGTTGAGCTCGCTGGTCTCCTTTAGCGCCTGGTCCAGGTCCTCCAAGCTGACCCGGCGGCGGCGGGAGGCGAGGTCGGCGTTGCGCTCCCTGGTGCGCCTGCGGTCGGCGATCTGCCGGGCGATGCGGTCCTCGTCGACGACGAGGAAGTTATCGCCTGCACCGGGTACCGAGGTGAACCCGATGACCTGCACCGGCCGTGAGGGCAGCGCCTCGATGACGTCATCGCCGTGCTCGTCGACCATGCGCCGGACCCGGCCATACGCGTCGCCGGCGACCACCGAGTCGCCAACCCGCAGCGTGCCGCGCTGCACCAGCACGGTAGCCACCGGCCCGCGACCGCGGTCCAGATGCGCCTCGATCGCCACCCCCTGAGCCTCCATCTCCGGGTTGGCCCGCAAGTCCAGGGACGCATCTGCGGTGAGCAGGATCGCCTCCAGCAGCGCGTCGATGTTGGTGCCCTCCTTGGCGGAGATGTCGACGAACATGGTGTCGCCGCCGTACTCCTCGGGAACCAGCCCGTACTCGGTGAGCTGGCCGCGGATCCGGGTCGGGTCCGCGCCCGCCTTGTCGATCTTGTTCACCGCGACCACGATCGGCACGCCGGCCGCCTTCGCGTGGTTGATCGCCTCCACCGTCTGCGGCATGACGCCGTCGTCGGCGGCGACCACCAGCACCGCAATGTCGGTCGACCGGGCACCACGGGCTCGCATCGCGGTGAACGCCTCGTGACCGGGAGTGTCGATGAAGGTGATCAGCCGCTCCACGCCTTCGAGCTCGGTGGCGACCTGGTAGGCACCGATGTGCTGGGTGATCCCGCCGGCCTCACCACCCATCACGTTGGCCTTGCGGATGGTGTCCAGCAGGCGGGTCTTGCCGTGGTCCACGTGACCCATCACGGTGACCACTGGCGGCCGGATCTCGAGGTCCTCCTCGCCACCCGAGTCCTCGCCGTAGGACAGGTCGAACGACTCGAGCAGCTCGCGGTCCTCGTCCTCGGGACTGACGACCTGGATCCGGTAGTTCATCTCCTGGCCGAGCAGCTCGAGTACGTCGTCTGACACCGATTGGGTGGCCGTCACCATCTCGCCGAGGTGGAACAACGCCTGCACCAGCGCGGCCGGATTGGCGTCGATCTTTTCCGCGAAGTCGGTGAGCGAGGAGCCGCGACGTAGCCGGACGATCTCGCCGCTACCGCGCGGGAGCCGCACCCCGCCGACCGACGGGGCCTGCATGTTGTCGAACTCCTGGCGCTTCTGCCGCTTGGACTTGCGACCCTTGCGCGCGGGGCCACCAGGCCGGCCGAAAGCACCCGCCGCGCCGCCACGGCCACGACCACCGGCACCGGGGCGCGCCGGGCCACCGCGGAAACCACCGCCGGCCGGAGCGCCGGCACCCGCGGGACCAGCAGGAGCCGCACCGCCACGGAAACCGCCCCCACCGCCACGGCTACCGGACCCGCCAGGTCCACCGCGGCCACCACCGGGACTGCTAGGACCACCGCGACCACCCTCACCGGTAGCGGGGCGCCCCGGCCGGCTGGGCATCGCGCCTGGGCTCGGTGGACGCGGCGGCATCATGCCGGGATTCGGCCGCGGTCCGCCGCTACCGGGCGAGCCGGTGCGGCCGGTGCTCGGGCGGTTGGCGCCACCCGGACGCGGCGGCATGTTGCTCGGCCCGGCTGGACTCGCCGGGGCACCGGGGCGCTGTCCCGATGAACGCGGCGGCGCGGTACTGCCGACACCGAACGGGTTGTTGCCAACCCGCGGCGAGCGTGGACCTGGTTTGGGCAACCGGGGACGGGGCGTTCCAGGGGCACCGCCTTCGTCAGGCCGGGGAACCGAGCGCTGCTCGGTCGCCGGGCCCGGTGACGCCACCCGATGCTCTGCCGCAGGACGGTGCGGCTCGGTGGGCGCGGGCGGGCGGACCGCCGGCTCACCGACAGCAGGACGGTCCGGGGCGCTGCGCCGCTCGACCGGGGCCGGACGCTGCGGAACTCCTGCGGGAGAGACCCGTGGCGGGACTACCGGAGCTTCGCTACCGGACCCACTACCGGACCCGCTAGTCGGCCCAGTTCCAGACCCGCTGTCAGGCACAGGTTGCGGCAGGCGACCGGGCGAAGGGACCGGACCAGGCTTGGCGGCGGCTCCACCGACGGCGGGAAAAGTGCCGGTGGCGGCACCACCGCTGGCGGGGCCACTGGCTGGTGCGCCGTTGGCGTAAGGCGCCTTGGCGGTGTCGGAAGGGAACGAGTCCCGAAGCTTGCGGGCGACCGGTGCCTCCACCGTTGAGGAGGCAGACTTCACATACTCACCAAGATCGGCGAGTTTCTTGAGTACATCTTTACTGGTGACGCCGAGCTCTTTCGCGAGCTCGTGCACACGGGCCTTGCCTGCCACTGCTCTCCTCACTGGTGGAGCCGGCGGCAATCCCGCTCGACCCCGTTACTAGTGCATGTCCATCGCTGTCAGAGCTTCACGACTGCGGGTACATTTCGGAATCGACCTGCTCTCTGCGTTGACCACGCGCCGGGGCGGTCCCGGGCGGGGTATGTCCCCGGCGCACCGAGGACCTACTACCGTCTCCGAACAGCTCACGTGACAAAAGCGCGCACCGCGGCGGTGTCGAGCTCACCCGGGGAGCGCAGCGCCCGCGGGAAGGCCCGGCGCCGCTCGGCCAGACGCAGACATCCGAGTTCGGGATGCACCCACGCGCCCCGACCAGGATGCCGTCGCCGCGGGTCGGGGACCAGGATCCCCTCCACCGCCACCACACGCAGCAATCCGGAAGCCGCCGCCCTGGTCCGGCACCCCACGCAGGTCCGGACTGGCTCGGCGGGCCGCTCGTGGCGACCGCGCCGGATTTCATCCGGGCAGGCGTGGACCGTCCCCCGACGGCGCGCCATCATGATTCTAGCGCGTCGGCGCAGCGGGCGGAGAACCGGCATTGGTCACCGGTACCTCGGCACGCGAGACACGGGCCGGCTGCGTCGCTGCGGGCCCCGCATCGCTTCGAATATCGATCTTCCATCCGGTTAACCGGGCGGCCAACCTGGCGTTCTGTCCTTCTTTACCGATCGCCAGCGACAGCTGAAAATCGGGGACCACGACCCGCGCTGTCTTGGCGCGGGCATCGACCACCTGTACAGAGACAACCTTCGACGGGGACAGCGCATTTCCCACGAACGTCGCCGGATCGTCGGAATAGTCGATGATGTCGATCTTCTCTCCACCCAGCTCACTCATGACGTTGCGCACCCGCTGGCCCATCGGTCCGATGCAGGCGCCCTTGGCGTTGACCCCCGCGACGGTGGACCTGACCGCGATCTTCGATCGATGCCCTGCCTCCCTGGCCACCGCCGGGATCTCCACGGTGCCGTCAGCGATCTCGGGAACCTCCAGGGCGAACAGCCGGCGGACCAGATTGGGGTGCGTCCGGGACAGGGTGATCTGCGGTCCGCGCAGGCCGCGGGACACGCCCACCACGTAACATTTGATCCGCTCACCGTGGCGGTAGGTCTCCCGCGGTGCCTGCTCAACCGGCGGAATGACGCCCTCGGTCTCGCCGATCTTGACCACCACTACGCCGCGGGCGTTGGCCCTGGCGTCGCGTTGCACGACACCGGCCACGATCTCGCCCTCCTTGGCCGAGAACTCGCCGAAGGTGCGCTCGTGCTCGGCGTCGCGCAGGCGTTGCAGGATGACTTGCCGGGCCGTGGTGGCCGCGATCCGGCCGAACCCCTCGGGAGTGTCGTCCCATTCCTGCACGACATTGCCGGCCGCGTCGAGTTCCTGCGCCAGCACCCGGACCAATCCGGTCTTGCGGTCGACGTCGATACGCACGTTCGGTTGATGACCATCGGTGTGCTTGTACGCGGTAAGCAGCGCCGTCTCGATGGCCTCGAGTACCGTCTCGAAGGAGACGTCCTTGTCGCGTTCAATGGCGCGCAGCGCGGCGATATCGACGTTCACCGTTCCTCCAAATCATGCCGTCGTGCGCCGCCGAGGGCCGCGAGCTCGTCGGCCGGCGGTGGGCGGAATTCCACTTCCACCACCGCGCGACGCAGCTCCGTGTACCGCACTCGGCGTAGGGCTCCCGACGTCAGCAGTGTGACTCCGTCGTCGTCGCAGTCGCCAATCCGGCCGATCAGCTCGCCACCGGCTACCAGGGAAGCGCGGACCATCCGTAGCCGGTTTCGTCGCCAATGCCGGGGCGCAGTGAGCGGCCGATCCACCCCCGGCGAAGTCACCTCGAGGTGGTAAGGCGCGGCGATGAGCTTGTCGTGCTGGTCCAGCGCCAGCGATACCGCGCGGCTTACCGCGGCGATGTCGTCGAGTCCGACACCGGTATCCGAATCGATGACCACCCGGATCAACCGGCGCTGGCCGGCGCGCACTTCCTCCAAGTTTTCGAGCTCGAACCCGGTGCCGGCCACCGCGTCGCGAACCACCGACTCGATTGCAGAGTCGGGATTCGCTGATTGCGCGCTCACCGTGGCCTCCTGGGTTCGACGTCCTGGTTTTCTCGTTTGTCTGAAGTGCTGGTTGGTGAGGTCATGCTTGCTGAAGATGTGGCGATGCGGGCGGCGCCGGCGCGGCGCGCCCCGGTCGGGATCACCTAGGGTATCGCGTTTGCGCGCCCGGCCCGCGCCAAGTGGATCACGGTGTACGAGCCTGCGGCAAAACAGCGGCCTGGCAAGATGGTCGACCGTGTTCCAGGCCCGTCCCAGCCGTCGCCGCGCGCTGGCCGCCGGGGTCACCACCGCGGCTCTGTTCCTGGCCGGTCCGACGGCGCTGGCCGGATGCACGGCATCTGCGCCCGCCCCGGAGGGACCCGATCCGCTGGAGGCACCCGCCCGGCGCGCCGAATCTGACGTGGCGCTGGCCGCCGCCGTGGCGCAGGCACACTCGACATTGGCCGCGACGGCCAGAGCACTCGCCGCCGACCGGGCGGCGCATGCCGCCACGCTGCGCGCCGAGCTGCACCGGGTACACCCGGATCCGGTGCCTACCAGCACCGCCCAGCCGGTGCCACCGGTCGTGCCCCCGCCCGCCAGCCCCGATGCGGCCGCCGCGCGGACGGCTCTGACCGAGGCGATGCGCGCGGCACAAGACGAAGCAGCCGCACTCGTCATCACGCTGCCCGGCTACCGAGCGGCCCTCCTCGCATCGGTCGCAGCCTGCTGCGCCACTCACACCGCCCTGCTCACATGACGCGCCATCACCCTTCCGCGCCCCACCCCGACATGGAGACATATCGGGGTAAGCGGGGTGTCTTTAGGCCCGATATGGCTCCATGTCGGGCGGGTGTGCAGGTGCCGGTGGGGGCGCTGCAGGGGGCACTGGCGGCGGAGCATGCGGCGGTGTGGGTATACGGGGTGGCGGGTGCGTTCGTGTCCAGCGGGTTGGCGCGCCGGCTGGACGAGGCCGCGACCGCGCACCAGGCTCGGCGCGACGCCACGCAGCGATTGCTCATCGATGCGGGCGTGACGCCGGTGCCACCGGAACCGGGATATCTCGGCCCGGAGCCGGTCACCGACGCCGCCTCAGCACTCCGGCTGATGATCACCGCCGAGATGGACGCAGCCGGGGCATGGCGCTCAGTGGTGGAACGCAGCCCGGCCGATCCGGATCTGCGCGGGACCGCGCTGGAGGCGCTGACGGCAGCGGCCGTACGAGCCACCCGGTGGCGCGCCACCGCCGGCGCCACCCCACTGACAGTGCCGTTTCCTGGAGCGCCGTAGAGGAAGGATCGCAACGAGGTGAAAACCGAGCAGATTCGTATCCAGACCGGCTCGCGAGAACAGGTATCCGATCTGACGAACCAGTGCCGGGACTTTCTCGACCGGATCGAGGCCGGCGATGGACTGCTGCACCTGTGGGTGCCGCACGCGACCGCCGGCCTGGCCGTGATCGAGACGGGCTCCGGTAGTGAGGCTGACCTGCTCGCAGCGTTACGCGAGTTGCTCCCGGCCGACGACCGGTGGCGCCACCAGCATGGCTCAGCCGGACACGGCAGGTGCCACATACTGCCGGCGCTGGTGCCTCCCTACGCCAGCCTCCCGGTGTTCGGTGGACAGCTCGCGTTGGGCACCTGGCAGTCGATCTGCTTGGTGGACATCAACGTCGATAACCCGGACCGCACCGTGCGGTTGAGTTTTCTGGCCGGCTGACGGGCTACTTGCTACATAACTCCTGCAGGTGCGCCACCGCGCCGTCCACCGGCACCTCGGTGCGCTCGCCGGTGGCGCGGTCCTTGACCTCCACGACACCCGAGGCGAGGCCACGGCCGACCACCAGGATGGTCGGCACGCCGATCAGCTCGGCGTCGGCGAACTTCACCCCTGGAGTGGCCGTACGGTCGTCGAGGATCACCCGCACGCCGGCGGCGTCCAGCTCAGCGGCCAGCTGCTCACCGGTGGCACGGATCTTCTCGTCCTTACCCGCGATCACGACGTGCACGTCGGCTGGGGCGACCTCGCGGGGCCAGACCAGCCCGTGCTGGTCGTGGCTCTGCTCGGCAATGGCGCCGACCAACCGGGAGACCCCGATGCCGTAAGAACCCATGGTGATCCGGATCGGCTTGCCGTCGGGTCCCAGCGCGTCCAACCCGAAGGCGTCGGTGTACTTGCGCCCGAGCTGGAAGATGTGCCCGATCTCGATCCCCCGGGCGGCGACCAGGGTGCCGGCCCCGTCCGGCGACGGGTCGCCGGCGCGCACCTCGGCGGCCTCGATCGTGCCGTCCGGGGTGAAGTCGCGCCCGCACACCAGATCGACAACGTGATGATCGGGGCGGTCCGCGCCGGTAGCCCATGCAGTACCCCGGACCACCCGGGGATCGACGAGGTAGCGCACCCCGTGTTCAGCCAGCGAGCCCGGCCCGATGTAGCCCTTGACCAGGAACGGGTGCGCGGCGAAGTCGGCGTCGTCGAGCAGCGCCACGTCGACCGGATCCAGCGAGGCTTGTAGGCGTTTCATGTCGACCTCGCGGTCGCCCGGCACCCCCACGCCGACCAGCACCCAGCCTGCCGCGCCGGGTTGCCTGGTCTTGACCATGACGTTCTTCAGGGCGTCCGCGGCGCTGAAGGTGCGACCTAGACCTGCTCCGTTGAGGTGGTCGACCAGCGTGTCGATGGTCGGGGTGTCCGGCGTGTGCAACACCCGGGCCGGTGGCAGGCCGTCGACGGGCAGCTCCGGGGGCGCTGGGGTGGTCACCGCTTCGACGTTCGCCGCGTATCCGGACTCCGTGCTGCGCACGAAGGTGTCCTCGCCGGTTTCTGCCTCGGCGAGGAACTCCTCGCTGGCGGAGCCGCCCATCGCGCCGGACACCGCCGACACGATCACATAGCGCAACCCCAGCCGGTCGAAGATCTTGACGTAGGCGTCCCGGTGCAGCTGGTAGGAGCGCGCCAGCCCGTCATCCGACAGGTCGAAGGAGTACGAGTCCTTCATCAGGAACTCCCGGCCGCGCAGGATACCGGCGCGGGGGCGTTCCTCGTCCCGGTACTTGGTCTGCACCTGGTAGAGAATCACCGGGTAGTCCTTGTAGGAGCTGTACTCGCCCTTGACGGTGAGCGTGAACAGCTCCTCGTGAGTGGGCCCGAGCAGGTAGTCGGCACCCTTGCGGTCGCGCAGCCGGAACACGTTGGCGCCGTACTCGGTCCAGCGACCGGTGGCCTGGTAGGGCTCCCGGGGCAACAACGCCGGGAACTGGATCTCCTGGGCGCCGATGGCGTCCATCTCCTGGCGCACCACGGCCTCGATGTTGCGCAGCACACGCAAGCCCAGCGGCAGCCACGAATAGATCCCCGGGCCGACGCGCCGCACGTACCCGGCGCGGACCAGCAGCCGATGGCTGGGCACTTCGGCGTCCGCCGGGTCCTCGCGCAGGGTGCGCAGGAACAGCGCCGACAACCTGGTGATCATGACTTCGGGGACTCCTCAAACAGATGAATCACGGGGGTCGCAGCGTATCCCCCCGCAGGACATGCCGATGGTGCCCCTATGCAGTTTCCCAGTTCGAGGACAGTTCTGGCGCGCCGGCGAGGGTCTGGTAGACGACGCAGTAGCGCTCGGTGAGCCGGATCAGGGTGTCGAGCTGCTCGGTGGTGGCGGTGGTATCCAAGCTGTACTGCAGGCGGATGGACCGGAAGCCGACGGGCGCTTCGCGGCAGACCGCCAGTGTGCCGCGGAAATCGAGGTCACCTTCGACGTGCACGGTGCCACCGGCGACGGGGATGTCGAGTGAGGTGGCCACCGCCCGCAGCGTCACACCCGCGCACGCAGCTAGCGCCTCCAGCAACATGTCGCCTGAGCACAGCGACAACCCATCGCCTCCGGTGGCCGGATGCAGGCCGGCCTCGGCCAGGGCCCGGCCGGTCTGTACCGAGCAGGTAATGCCCTCACCGAGACTGCCCTGAGCTCGCAACGTGACGAGAGCGGCCGTGGCGTCGTCCCGGTACTGCCGCTTGAGCGGATCCTGAAGGGCCCGGAGCTGTTGGCGGTCCATGCCCCATGGTGACATCCATCAATTCACGCCGCGTTCCGTGCCGGCCCAGCAAACCCCGGGGTGAGATACACACCTCACAGAGCAGCTTCATCGCGTGGCGCTACCCGGCAAGGCAACTAACCCTCGATAGTGCGCTCGACGCGGCGCAGGGCCTCGCGCAGGAGAGGCAACGAGGTGCCGTGATTGAGCCGGATCCGCCCAACTCCCTGGTCGGCGGGCAGCGCGAATTCGTGTCCTGGGCTGACCGCGAGGCGCCCTTGTTCGAGCAACAGCCGGGCTGGGTCGTCACCGAGCCCGGCATCGCGCAGATCCAACCAGGCCAGGTAACCCGCCATGCCGGGATGCGCCCGTACCCCAGGCGTGCGCCGCACCCAGGCGGCCAGCTCGGCGCGAGTCCGATCCAGGTGCAGCCGCAGCTCGTCGAGCCAGCCACCATCATCGACCCAGGCGGCGATGCTGGCGGCGACTCCAGGTACCGACGCGCGCAGCCGCTCGTACCGCGGCACCGCGTCGACGACCCGCGCGGTACCCGGCTGGGCTTGAAGCAGCGCGCACTTCAACCCGGGCACGTTCCAACCCTTGGAGATGCTGGTGACGGTCACCGCGTGGGCAGCAGCCGGTGGCGAGCTGGCCGCGTACGGGGTGAACTTGAGGTCGCTGGCCAGCAACGGAGCGTGCACCTCATCGGACACCACCTGAGCGCCTCGCGTCTCCACGATCTCCGAAACGGCCGCCAGCTCTTCGCTGCTGAACACCCGGCCGGTCGGATTGTGCGGGTGGCACAGCAATAACCCGCGCGCGCTGCCACTTAGCGCGTCATCCAGCCGCTGCAGGTCCAATGCCCAGCCCTGCGGCCGGTCCAGCAGCGGCCACGGCACCGCGACGCGGCCCAGCGCCTGGAGCAGAGCGAAAAACGGTGGGTACGCCGGAGTGAGCAGCACGACGCCGTCGCCCGGCTCGGTCAACACCCGCAGGGACGCTTCGATCCCGGCCATCACATCGGCTACCGGGCAGGCCAGCGCGGGATCGGGCCACCAGCCCTGATAGCGCGCCGCCCAGCTGGCGAATGCCTCGGCCAGACCCACCGGTTCGGAATAACCCAGGTCGTGTGCATCGAGTGCCCCACGGGCCGCCTCGAATACCGGGCGGGCCAGCGGAAAATCCATCTCCGCAACCCAGGCAGGCAGCACGTCGGGTGGGTAACGGGACCACTTCATCGTCCGGCGCGCGCGGAGGGCCTCAAGACTGAGCGCATCGAATCCCACCAAAATTATCTACCCATGCTGAGGCGGTAAGCACCAGTGAGCGGCGGGGAATTCGATCTGGGTACCTCCAGCTTGTTCACAGCGGGCGTCAGGCGTTTGAGGGGTTGCGCAGCGCCACGACAGGGCCGATCACCACGATGGCGGGCGGGCGGATAACGGCTGCGGCGACGCGGTCGGCCGCTTCGCGCAGCGTGCAGCGCACCACCCGCTGGCCACGCAGGGTGCCGTCGGCGATGACCGCGACCGGGGTGTCCGGCGGCCTGCCGCAGGTGATCAGCGTCTCGGCGAACACGCCGATTCGCTCCACCGCCATCAGCAGCACCAGGGTGCCGCGCAGCCGGCCGAGCGCCGGCCAGTCCACCAGGCAGGTCGGATCGTCTGGCGCCACATGCCCAGACACGACGACGAACTCGTGGGTCACCGCGCGGTGCGTCACCGGGATCCCCGCCGCGGCCGGCACGGCGATGGCGCTGGTGATCCCGGGGACCACGGTGACCGGTACCCCGGCGTCCGCGCAGGCCAGCACTTCCTCGAAGCCGCGCCCGAAGACGTAGGGGTCACCGCCTTTGAGGCGCACCACGAACCGGCCGGCTCGGGCGTGTTCGATCAATTGAGCGTTGATCTGCTCCTGGGCCATCGCGCGGCCGTAGGGCACCTTCGCCGCGTCGATCACCGTGACGTGCCCGCCGAGCTCGTCGAGCAGTTCGCGGGGCGCGAGCCGATCTGCCAGCACCACGTCGGCGCGGGCCAGCAGCCGGCGCCCCCGCACGGTGATCAAATCCGGATCGCCGGGCCCAGCGCCCACCAGCGCCACTCCCGGCGTCGTGACGTGGTCTTCGGCGTCCGGCGCGTCGTCCACTATCCCGGTGCGCAGAGCGTCGACCAGCGCATCCCGGACGGCGGCGGAACGGCGCGGGCGGCGCCCGGCCAGCACACCGATGAGCAACCCGTCGTGTTCGCCGGTGGCGGCGGTGACCGCACTACCACCGGTGGCGTCGTCCGCGCGCACGCAGAACACCCGCCGCCGCTGCGCCTCGGCGGCCACCGCTGCGTTCACCGCGCGATCGGAGCTACATGCCAGCGCATACCAGGCGCCCTCCAGGTCTCCGTCGGCGTAGCCGCGCACCTCCCAGCGCAGCTCCCCCGCAGTGGCCATCGCCTCCACCGCTGGGGTGGCCTCAGGAGCGACGAGCAGCACGTCTGCGCCGGCCCCGATCAGCCGCGGTAGCCGCCGCTGCGCAACCGTGCCGGCGCCGACCACCACGACCCGGCGCCCGGTCAGATCCAGCCCGACCAGGTATGGCGTCACGGCACCGGCTGCCGGCACAGCAGCGCATTGACCACCGCGGCAGCGACCGCGGTGCCGCCCTTGGCGCTGCGGTTGGACAGCGCCGGCAGGCCCGACTCCCGCAAAGCCGCCTTCGCAGCGGCCGCGTCGACGAACCCGACCGGCAGCCCGATCACCAGCACAGGATGGAGCACTCCCTCCGCGGCGAGGCGGATCAGCTCGCGCAGCGCGGTCGGCGCGTTGCCTACCGCCCACACCGCGTCCTGGGGATGCCGCGCCGCGGCCGCCCGGATTCCCGCCGCGGAGCGCGTCAGTCCGGGCATCGGCGCCGGCGCCAGGTCCAGCGCGACCACACTTTCGCGCGAAGTGACACCGGCAGCGAGCATCCGGACATCAACCACCAACGGCGCGCCCATAGCCAGCGCCTGCTGCCCCGCCCGCAGGGCGTCCTCGTCACAGCACAGATCGGTCGCGTAGGCCAGGTCCGCGCTGGCGTGGATCACGCGCTCGGTCACCGCACGGCTGACTCGCGGTAGCCGCGTGGTGTCCACCTGGGACCGGAGTATCCGGTATGACTCGACCTCGATCGGGTGCGCGGTCCACGCCATGTCGCCTCCTCTGGTAGTTCTCTGGCGACGCCTCGGCACCGCGTACAGCTTGCCGTCACAATGGTGCTGCATTGAAGGTGGCGGGCTGAACGGAGACCGTGGATGGATCTCGATGATCACGACGACGACCTTGCCACCCAGTATGTGCTGGCCCGGCGCCTGCGTCCGGACCTCGAGGGAGAAGAACTCGCCCGCCTGATCGTCTCTAGACTCGACGAGGATCAGCTACTGAACCTCGCCGGGGACGCGCTGACATGGGCACAGCACCCGACCGACCGTCAAGAATTGGCGATGCACTACGTAAAGAACTTCGTGCTCGCTATGGAAAGTGACCCCGACGGGTAAGGAATCTCTCTCGCTCTGCACATTCCGGGTGGCACGATACAGCCATGCAAGCCGGGGGTGATCGATCTGGCAGGCGTCGGCGACGGCCGACGTTAGTCGCGGTCGGCGCTGTCCTGGTCCTGCTGCCGATCGGCCATCTGGACCCCGAATTCAGCCGGCTCGCGCCCGTGGCCTGGTACAGCAGTCCGAAACCGGTCGTCGTGTTCGGCAGCGGCACCCTCACCATGCCGAACCGCACCTCAAAGGCGATCACTTACGACCCCGATCTGGCGCCCATCGGAGCCGCCATGACGGCCACCATCATCCCGACCTCGGAAGGGTCCACGGCTCAGCTCACGGTGCTCGGGCTGCTGCCTGACCGCGGGTACACGGTGTACGCCTACGACAAGGCTTGCGGGGCCACTCCTGGCGCGGCCGGCGCGCGTTTCCAGTATCACCTTGATCCTGCGGCGACGTCTGCAGCGCTATCGGCTGACCCCGAATACGACAACCCGGACAACGAGATCTGGCTCGACGTGCGGACCGACGACGCCGGAACCGGCACCTCGGCCACCACCATTCCCTTCGTCCTCACCGACCGCGTACCGCGTTCGTTCGTGGTGCACGACGCGATGCACACCCCCAAAGACCCTGCGCACGCAGCGGACACCGGTGCCCGCATCGCCTGCCTCACCCTGTCTCCGCGGTGAATGGGATGGCCTCATGCCACCGGCCACTGGACTGATCTCGTTCGTGGGTGCCGGACCCGGCGCAGCCGACCTGCTCACCCTCCGCGGCGCGAACCGGCTCGCCGCTGCGGATCTGGTGATCTGGGCGTCGTCGCTGGTGCCCGCCGAGGTGCTGACCCACTGCCGCGACGGGGTCGAAGTCCACGACTCGGCGGGCATGACGTTGGAGGACGTTCTGGCGGTGTACGCGGCGCACCCGGACGCCATGATCGTGCGGCTGCATTCGGGAGATGTCTCGCTGTATTCCGCGCTGACCGAGCAGCTGTCCTGGTGCCGGGAACAGCACCGGGCATTCGAGATAGTCCCGGGGGTCGGCTCGCTGGCCGCCGCTGCGGCCACCGCCGGGGTAGAGCTCACGGTGCCCGGAGTGGCCCAGAGCACCGTGCTCACCCGGCTCGGTGGGGGCCGGACCGCAACGTCGATGCCGTCCGGCGAGAGTGTCGCCGGCTTCGCCCGCCATGCGACCACCATGGCCATCTATCTGTCGGCGGCCCGGCCAGACACGTTGCGCCAGGAGCTGCTGGCCGGCTACCCACCGCAGACACCCGCCGTTGTGGTCGCGAAAGCCAGCTGGCCGGACGAGACCGTGATCACCACGACGGTGGACGGCCTAGCCGAAGCGCTCGGCGGATCGGGGATCCGCACCGCCGCGCTGGTACTGGTAGGGCCGGCGCTGGCAGGCGCCGGTTCCCGCAGCCGGCTCTACGACCCCAGCTACTCGCACGGATGCCGCCGCCGCTCGGCACCGGGCAGCACGTCGGGGCGGCCCATCCCGCCGGCAAAGCGCAAGTCCCCGTAGTTCGGCCCGGCGCAAGTCAACGGCCTTGGCTCAGCGCGCACAGCGCGGACTGGGCGGCGTTGAACCCGCTCATGCAGTGCACGCCGGCGCCTGGTGGGGTGGCTGCGGAGCAGAGGTAGACGCCGGGGATTCCGGTCCAGTAGGGGTCGAGTGCGGCCCTGGGTCGCAGCACGAGTTGCCGTGCGCTGTTGAGGCCACCGACAATGTCGCCGCCGATGAGATTGGCGTTGTGGGTAGCCAGTGCGGCCGTCGACCGGCTGGTGCGGGCGATCACACGAGCCCGGAAACCCGGCGCGAACCGCTCGATCTGATTGGTTATGGCCTCAGTCGCGTCGCCCGGGTAGGCGTGCGGAACGTGGGCGTAGGCGTAGACAGGGTGGACGTCGCCGGCCGACCGGCTGGGATCAGCCAAGTACTGCTGCCCCACCAGGACAAACGGCCGCGCCGGCATCCCACCTCGGTGGGTTGTCCGCTCGGCCGCCGCGACCTGCTCGAAGGTGCCACCGAGATGCACGGTCCCGGCGCGACGGCAGTCCTCGTTTTTCCAGGGCACCCCGCCCTGCACCGCGAAATCGACCTTGAACGCGGCCGGGCCGTGCCGCCAGCGCCGGTAGGCGCGGCGCACCTGCGGCGGAAGGAGATCGCCGGCGACCTCGAGCACCGTGCCGGGCATGAGGTCCAGCATAACGATCTCCGCTGGTAAGAGTTCCGCCAGCGAGCGCACCCGGACCCCGGTCTCGATCTCGGCGCCGAGCGTGCGCAGCACGGCCGCCAGCGCGTTCGTGATCGCCTGGGAGCCGCCCTCAGCGACCGGCCAGCCGTAACGATGCCCGACGGAGATGATCATCGTACCGATCGAGGGCACCAGTAGCCGGTTGAAAGGATGGAACGCATGCGCGACGTTCCCGCTGTACAGCGCTCGTGCCTGGGCCGTGGTCAGCAACCTGGCAACCGATGTGGCCGAAGGCAGCACCCGCAGGGCGAAACGGGCCAACGTCACGGTATGGCGTGGGACATGCATGATCGGCTGGAGAACCTCGACTAGAAGATCGTCGACTGCGGGTACCAGCGGACCGAACAGGCGCAGCCAGGTGTCACCGTCGGCCCCGAGACCAGCCGCGGTCTGATCGATCGACCGATACAGCGCGGCCGCCGATCCACAGTCCAGCGGATGTGCGCAGTCGATCTCGGGCCAGAGCCAGGTAAGTCCGAAGCGCTCCAGCCCCAGGCTGCGCAGGAACGGCGAGGCCGCGCCCATGGGATGAATGCCGGCACACTCGTCGTGCAGCACACCGGGGACGGTGAGCTCACTGCTTTTGGCCCCACCGCCGATCCGGTCGTCGGCCTCCAGAACAGTGACCTCGATACCACCCCGCGCCAGCGCCACGGCCGCCGCCAACCCGTTCGGGCCGGCGCCGACCACAACGGCGTTGGTCACCGGCCGGCGCGGTCCGACGCCGCCCACTCCAGCCGGCGATACGGGTGCAGCACGTCGCCTCCATCGGGTAGACCGCCTTTTCCGGCGCGATTGTTCATGGTGAGCGCCTGGAGAGGCGGCGGACCCGCGACGGCTTTTGTGACGGGTTGGAGTTACCGAAGCACGGCTACACTTTGTGCGCTGGTTGGGCGAGCGCACCATCACGGGTGCGATGATCATACCCTTCGCCGGGGAGATGGGCGGGCGTGACGCTGGATCAGGTGCCTTGGATGTACGCGACGCTCCTGGACGCAGCGATCGTGCGGCTACCGTGACGGGCGCGCTTGCCGTCGTCGGTCTGGGTCCGGGTGGTCCTGCCCATCGCACCCGGGCCGCAGAGGACGCTGTCCGGGACGCCCAGGTTGTGCTCGGATACCAGGCTTACCTGGCGGCTTGCACGGATCTCACCGGCCCACACCAGAGCGTGGTGCCCAGTGGCATCGGCGCCGAGCAGCAACGCGTCGACGATGCGGTGCGTGCCGCGGCTGGCGGCGCCAGAGTGGCGCTGGTGTCCTCCGGTGACGCCGGGATCTACGGGATGGCTTCACTGGCCCTGACCACCGCCGCCGCGCTACCGCCGGAGCGGCGTCCTGCAGTGCGCGTGGTACCCGGTATTACCGCGGCAGTCGCGGCTGCGGCGTTGCTAGGCGCTCCGCTAGCCCGCGACTTCGCCTGCTTGACCCTGTCCGATCTGCTCGCCCCCTGGGAAGCCGTCGAAACGCGACTGCGCGCGGTGGCCGCCGCGGACCTGGTACTGGCGTTGTACAACCCCCGCTCCCGGGACCGGTCGTGGCAACTGGGCCGGGCATGCGATGTCCTGGCCGAATACCGGCCCGGTCACACCCCGGTCGGGCTGGTCACCAACGCGGGACGGGACAGTGAGCAGGTGGAGCTGACCACGCTGGCCACGCTGGACCCAGCCAAGGCCGGGATGCACACGGTCGTGATCGTCGGCGGCGCCACCACCCGCCGGCTCGGTGACTGGCTGGTGACCGCCCGGTCCCTCGGTGCGCAGCCGTGACCGCCGCGGAGGCGGCATCATGACCGTTTACCTGGTGGGTGCCGGACCCGGCGATCCAGAGTTGCTCACCCGCCGCGGTGCGGCGTTACTGGCCGCAGCCGAGCACGTGGTGTACGACCGTCCCTCGATGGCCGAGATTTTGGCACTCGCGCCGGGCGCCACAAGGCACTGCGTCGGCAAGCAGGGCGCCACCCCGGCACCACCGCAGCACGAGATCAACGCCCTGCTCATCGAGCTCGGCAGGACCGGGGCCTGCGTGGTGCGGCTGAAATCAGGTGACCCGTTCGTGGTGTCCCGCGGCGGGGAAGAAGCGGTGGCACTGGCCAACGCCGGAGTGGACGTCGACGTGGTGCCCGGGGTGTCCGCTGCGGTGGCCGCACCGGCCGCGGCTGGCATCCCGGTGATGATCCGCCAGCGCACCCGCACGCTGACCGTGATCGCCGGCAATGACGACGTCGAACAGGTGGATTGGGACGCGGTGGCCCGCCTGGGCGGCACGGTGGTGCTGCTCACCGGGCGCGCGGTGCTGCATCACGTGCTCGCCGCGCTACGCGCGGGTGGGATGGCGCCCGACACTCCGGTCGCCGCGATCAGCGCCGCCACCCGCCCGCAACAGCGCACCGTCCGCGGCACCTTGGCGCAGCCGCCATCGGCCCGGCTGCCTGCGCCGCTGACCGTGGTGATCGGCGAGGTCGCGGCTCTGGACGTCATCGCTTCGACCGTCGCGGCCGGGGTGAACTATGCGCAGTCCTGACAGCCGCTTGGTGGCGTTGTGAGTGCGACGCACCAAGGCCTGCTCGTCCCCGCCGACACCCCGGTGCACCGGCTGGCACCACAGTGCAAGGTGGCTGCCACCGTGCTGTTCGTGCTGACCGTCGCGTGCACGCCGGCTGGCGCGTACCGGCCCTACCTGTGCGACCTGCTGCTGCTCACCGCGGTCGCCACGCTGGCCCGGCTGCCACCGTTGACCCTGGCACGCCGGCTGCTGGTGGAAGTGCCGTTCGTACTGTTTGTGCTGGTATTGCCGGTGCTCGACGGGCCACCGCGGCTGACGGTAGTCGGTATCGCCTTGTCGGTGCCCGGGCTGCACGCTGCGGCAACCATCACGCTCAAGGCGACGTTCGGGCTGCTCGCCACCGGGATCCTGGCCGCCACCACGCCACTGCCGGAGATCATCACGGGGCTGGAGCGGTTGCGGGTGCCGCGGGTGTTCACCGCGGTCGCCGCGTTCATGGTGCGTTACCTCGACGTACTGGCGGCCGAGCTGGCTCGGATGCGTACCGCGGCGCTGTGCCGAGGGGGCGATCCGCGATGGCTCTGGCACATCCGCGACGTGACAGCCGGGCTCGGCGCACTCGTCGTGCGCTCCTTCGAGCGAGGCGAGCGGGTGCATCTCGCGATGGCCTCCCGCGGGTACACCGCAACCTTGCCGGCCGCGCTGACCGGGGCTGCGGCGCCTCGACGTGCGTGGGCCGGTTCGCTGGCCGTGCCTGCGCTGGCCGCGATCGGGCTGGCCCTGGCATGAACCGAGCCATGCTGGTAGTGGGGCACGGCAGCCGGGACGCAGACGGGGTGGATGAGTTCTGGACGCTGGCGGGCGCGATCCGCGCCGCAGCGGGTGAGCTGCTGACCAGATTCGGTTTCATCGAGCTGGCCCGGCCCAGCGTCGACGAGGCCATCGACGACCTGGTTGCGCGCGGCGCCACCGAAATCGTCAGCGTGCCGCTGGTGTTGCTGGCCGCCGGGCACTTGAAAAACGACGGCCCCGCTGCGCTGGCCCGGGCTCGGCAGCGGCATCCGCAGGTGCGCTTCGCCCTGGCTCGCGACCTCGGCATCGAACCGAACGTGCTCGAGGTCGTCACGGATCGGGTCCGGGACATGACCGGTGACGCGGACCCGGAGAAACTGGGGGTAGCGCTCATCGGTCGAGGTTGTAGCGATCCGGACGCGTGTGCTGACTTGTGGAAGGTCGGCCGGTTGCTCGCCGATGGCCGGGGGCTGGGCACGGTCGAGCCCGGCTTCGTGTCCGTCGCCACGCCCTCGGTCCCCGAAACCCTGGAGCGGCTGCGCCTGCTCGGCGCCGGAACTGCGGTGGTTGCCCCGTTCTTCCTGTTCTCCGGGGTATTGCTGAACCGGATCTACGCCGAGGCCGCCAGGTGGGCGCAGGACCACCCGGAGGTCGAAGTCCGCGGCGCGGCCCATCTGGGGCCCGACGCGCGGCTGGCCAGGTTGGTGCTCGAGCGATACCGCGAGGCGCGGGCCGGTGATGTGCGGATGAACTGCGACCTGTGCGCCTACCGGGTGCAGCTCCCCGGCTACGAGTCCAAGGTCGGCACGCCGATCTCGCTGACCCCGCACGGTGACGGCCCGGCTGCTGGTTCCCGGCGGCCCCGCCGGACCACCCGGGCGCCTACCCCGGCAGTGCCGATCCGGCACGGCCGGTTCGTCGGCTCGCAGGCCGGCTCGCGTCGCACCGACCATGCCGCGATCGAGATGTGCGACGTCAGCTTCGCCTACCCGGATGGCCGCCAAGCGCTGTCCGGGGTCTCGATGCGTGTCGAACTCGGTGAGCGGGTCGCGCTGCTCGGCCCGAACGGTGCCGGCAAAACGTCCCTGGTGCTGCAGCTCAATGGAGTTCTCACCCCGTCGGCCGGGTCGGTGTCTATCGGCGGTGTCCAGGTGGGGCGGCGCACATTGACCGAGGTGCGTAGGCGGGTCGGCGTGGTGTTCCAAGACCCCGATGATCAGCTGTTCAGCCCCACGGTGGGCCGCGATGTGGCGTTCGGACCGGCACATCTGGGGCTGTCCGGGGACGCGTTGCAGGCTCGAGTCACCGAGGCGCTGTCCTATGTCGGCTTGTCGGAAGCGGTGGACCGCCCACCACACCGGCTGTCTGTGGGCGAGCGGCGGCGTGCCGCCGTGGCCACGGTGCTGGCCATGCATCCCGAGGTGCTGGTGCTCGACGAACCCACCGCCAATCTCGATCCGGCGGCCCGGCGGGAGTTCGCCGATCTGATCAAACGCCTGGGTATGACGACCCTGCTGGTCACCCACGACCTGCCCTACGCGCTGGAACTGTGCCCGCGCACGCTGGTCATCGACCACGGGCAGATCGTCGCCGATGGGCCCACCCGGGAAGTGCTCGCCGACCCCGGATTCATGAGCGCCCACCGGCTGGAGCTCCCCGCCGGCTTCAACCCGCTGGGAACCTAACGGCGGGTCCGGCAAGCGCCGAATCTCCGTCACTTCACCGCCCACGCGACGATCAGCTCGCATGGCCCCTCGAATCCGTTGGTTGTCTCAAAGCGGGCCAGCTCGCAGTGGATCTCCTGCCAGGTTTGGTCACGCTCGGCGGGCGTGAGCCCAGCCAGCATCTGGTGCAACGCGCCGAAGGACTCCCGCTCGAACCGGATGCAGTCTGCGACGCGCGGCATCCGCAGTGGAGCGAGCAGTGCCTGAGCACCGATATCCCGGAACCCGGCCTGGCGCAACGAGTCCTCGATCGCGCCGGGACGGCCCAGGCTGAACGGTCCGGGTTGGCCGGCTGCGGGCGGCGGCAGCTTGGCGCGCCGGCGAATGATCGACACCGGGATCGAGAAGAACGGGTTGCGCTCGGCGATGGAAAAGACGATGGCAGAAAGCCGGCCGCCGGGCCGCAGCGCGCGGTACATACCGGCCAGCGCGCGCCCCAGATCGGGGAAGTACATCAGGCCGAGCCGGCAGATCACCGCATCGAATGCGGCGGGCTCGACGTTCAGCTCCTCTCCATCGACTGTCCTGGTGCGCACGTTGGTCAGCCCGGCGCGGGCGGCTTCGTCGGCGGCGTAGGTCAGGATCGCCGGTGAGATGTCGGTGGCCAGCACCTGACCGGACGATCCGGCCCGCCGGGCCGCGATCAACGACTGCCCACCGGCACCGGCGGCGACGTCAAGCAGCACGCTGCCGGTGTGCACGCCGGCGGCGTCGAGCATCAAGGTGGTGGCCTCACCGAGCCAGTCCTCTAGCGTCGGGCCCCAGGTGTGCCAGGCAGCAGCCGCGTTCTCCCACTGGGCGCGGGTGGTGTCCTTGTACTGGATTGGATCGAAAGTGACGGTCATGGCGTACTCCAGCTGATCAGGATTCCGGGCCTTGCTGACCGGTGTGGCGCTAGAATCGTCTGTACGCCGCCAGAATGCGGCAAGCGATTTCGCTCGATGCCGGCGAGCGAACCAGGCAGACTTCGCAGATGGCCTTCGTGGGCCGTACTAAGGCGTTGTCCCGCCTGCTCGCCGTGATCGAGGAGGCGTCACGCGGCCATGCGCGGCTCCTGCTGGTCAGCGGAGAGGCCGGGATCGGCAAGACTGCCCTAGTCAGCGCCGTGACCAGGCACGCCGGGCTGCGGGTGGGCTGGAGCACGTGCGCAGACGCGAAACGCACGCCGGCGTTTTGGCCGTGGACCACCGCGTTGCGTGGGCTGCTCGGTGCGCTGGACCCGGCCGAGGCACACACTCTGACCCGGGCCGACGCCAACGAGCTGGCCAGGCTGCTGCCGGAACTAATTGCCCGGGAGCCTGCGGACGACCCGAGCGACGCCGATGTCGCCCGGTTGCGGCTGTTCGACGCGGTCGCCCGCTTCCTGGAACGGCTAGCCCAGCGGCAGGCCACCGTCGTAGTGCTCGACGATCTGCAGTGGGCCGACGAGTCGTCACTGCAGCTGCTGCGATTCGTCACCCAGCCCTACCGTCCGGTCCCGCTGGTCGTCATCGGTGCGTACCGGCACGATGAGCTCGCGGGCACCACCCGGTCGCTAGCCGAGCTGGCCGCGCACGGCGAGTCGGTACACCTGTCCGGCCTGAGCCCGCAGGAGGTGCACGATCTCGTTGCGGACGCCTTCGGGCCCGCGACGGCGGACCGCTGGGCCGGTGAGATTCACCGGCGCACGGGGGGCCACCCGTTTTTCACCCGCCAACTCGCTGAGCTGCTCCACGACGCTGCCGAGTCGCCGGGGGTGGTGCCAGCCGCGGTGCGCGACCTGCTTGCCAGGCGGGTACAACGGCTGTCCACCGGCTGCCGGGCACTCGTGCAGGCCGCCGCGGTAGCCGGAAACGAGCTGCTGCCGGACGTGCTCGGCGAGGTGTGCGGCATCGACCCGGCGGCCGTCGCAACGCTCATCGAAGACGGGGTGCAGGCCGGAGTCCTGACCCGCGATGCCGACGGCGGCCAGGCCAGGCTGGCCCACGACTTGTTCCGCGAAACCATCTACCTGGCGCTGCTGTTGCCGCAGCGGTTGGCGCTGCACCAGCGCATCGCCGATGCGCTAGAACACCGGCACGCCCGCGGCGCTCCCGTGGTGGCGGCCGACCTGGCCCGGCACTGTGCAGCAACGGTGGCGCTGGACGGTGCCGGGCGGGCCGTCCGATGGGCCCGGGTGGCGGCCCGTGCCGAGCGAACGCGACTGGCCTTCGGCGAGGCCGCGGCGTACCTCGCGCGGGCCCGCCGGGCGATCGAGCACAGCGGGGACGCCGACGCCGGCGGGCTGCTCGTCGATCTGCTCGTCGAGGAGGCCGACGCCCGCGCCCGCGCCGGCGATTCGAACGGTGCCCGGGCCCTGCTGGACGACGCGGCGGACCGGACCGCGGCGCTGGGCGACGCCGAGCGGCGCGGACGAGTGGCGCTGGCCGTGCAGCGACTGGGCGCTCGGTTCGCGATGCCCCGCGACGCCGTCGTCGAGGTGCTCGAAACCGCACGTGCCGCGCTCCAGGGCAGCGGCACCGCGCTGGAAGCCCAACTCACCGCAAGCCTGGCCCGGGAGCTGCATCACTCGGTGCCCGCGCACCGGCCGCGGGCCCGGCCACTGTCAGAGCAGGCGCTGGCGCTGGCGCGCACGCTGCACGACCCGGCGACACTGGCCGCGTGCCTGCTGGCTCGCCATGACGTGCTGTGGACACCGGGTCGGGCAGCCGAGCGCATCGAGCTATCCCGGGAGATCGCGAAGCTGGCCGAACAGACCGGGGACGCCGAACGGTACGCCGAAGGCCTGCTGCTGACCGCTAATGCGCTGCTGGAGGACGGCTCGGCGGCGTTCCGGGCGGTGCTGACGGAATACCTCTCGGCCGCCGAAGCCTTCGGCCAGCCCCGTTACGACTACCTGGCGCTGACCCGGCGTGGCGCGCTCGCGCTGATCGACGGACAGTTGGATGAGGCAGGGCGGCTCATCGACCAGGCGAGCGCGCTCGGTGACCGGATCGGCGAGCCGGACACCGGCAACGTGCGCCTATCGCAGCTGCTGGGGTTGGTGCGGGCCCGCGGCGACCCTGAGCAATTGCGCGCCACCGCCGCCGAGGCGGTTACCTGGTGGGTCGGCGTGCCGTCGCACGCGCAGGCGGTGGCGGCGGGGTTGCTGGCCCAGGCCGGCGATCTCGAGTCCGCTCAACGAGCCCTCGACACCGTGGTGTCGCTCGGTCTGTGGCGCGACGACCGCTCCTACCTGTGGCCGGTCTTCGCCGGGGGCATGGCGACCGCGGCGGTCCGGCTGGGCGATCGAGCGATCTGCGCCGAGTTGCTCGCCGAGCTGGAGCCGGTAGCAGGAGCGTCCGGGGTCAACGGTGCGTTGGTCTGCTTCATGGGCAGCAACGGGCACTGGGCCGGTATCCTTGCTGGCGCCCTTGGCCGGACTGAGGACGCCCAGCACTGGCTGGAACACGCGCTGACCGTGCACCGCCGCCTCGGCGCGCGGGCGTGGGAAGCCGAGACGAGTCTGGAACTCGCGGCGCTCGGCGCGGGCGCAGATTACGCCGAGCGAGCCGCCCTGCTGGCCGCCGAGCTGGGCCTACCCGGCGTCGCCGCGCGGCTGGGGACCTCGGCGGGTGAGCAACCGGCGGGCCGCGGAGCCGACGCTGAGCTGTGCCGCGATGGGGAGCTGTGGCGGGTCCGTTACCGCGGCAGTTCGGCGTATCTGCCCGACCTCAAGGGACTCGCCGATCTCGCGATGCTGCTGGACCGTCCCGGTATCGACGTGCATGTGCTGGAGCTGGCCGGCGCAGGCACCCACGATCGCGACTCCGGACCGCTGCTGGACGCCACGGCCCGGGCCGCCTACCGCCGCCGCCTCGCCGAGCTCGACGAGGACCTGGCCGGCGCGCACGCCGACCAGGACAACGGGCGCATCCAGCTCCTGGCCGCGCAGCGCGCCGCGCTGATCGCCGAACTGGGTCGAGCAACCGGACTCGGTGGGCGGTCTCGAGCGCTCGGCGTCAGCACCACCGAACGGGCCCGGAAAGCCGTCACCGCCCGGCTGCGAGGGGCGATCCGCCGCGTCGAGGCGGTGCTGCCCGAGCTCGGCGCGCACCTCGACCGATCAGTGATCACTGGCACCACCTGCCGCTACCACCCGCCCCACCCACTGACCTGGGTCCTGTAAGGCTGGCACCGCCGGCGCAGTCTGCGGATTAGGGGGTCAGGGATCACGCAGGGTGATGGCGTCGGTGGGGCAGATTTCGACGCACTCGGCGCAGGAGGTGCAGCGGAGCGCGATCACTGTGGGGCGTGCGGGGGCGGGGCGCAGGGCGTGCTCCGGGCAGGTGCGCAGGCACGCCCCGCACGCAGTGCAGGCTGAGCTGATCCACAGCGGGTGCAGCGCAGCGACCGCGACGGTGACGTGCTGGCCGCGCTGCTTGGGCACGATCAGCGAACCACCCCCCAGATCGCGAGCCGCGAGCAGCGCGGCGGCCTCGGCGACGCTGCGGGTGCCGACGTGGTCGCGAACCGACTCGCTGGGGCATGGCACGTCGACGGCATCGAGCTCATCGGCCGGGTAGCAGTGCAGCGGCGCGCCGTGTTCCCGGATCACCGCGAGCAACCCGGCCTCGTCGCGGCGCCGGTCGACCGTGGCGAACGCGGTGATCGCCGTCAGATCCGGCACGGCTCGCCGAAGCGCTGACCACACCGCCGCGCTACACACCCCGCGGGACGACCCAACACCCACTACCAGCTTCATCGGCTGCCCCAAAGCACGAGAACCGGGTTGGTGGCGGCCAATCGCACCGTGCCATCGGGCAACTCCGCAAACCTCGACGCGGCCAGCTGGACGCCTTCCACACGGTGGCCCGCCTCTCGCAGCGCCGCCCGGCACGGCGCAACACGGTCCAGTGCGACCAAGGCGACGACGACGCGCGGCGACAGCTGCGCCGCGACCCGCACGACATCAGGTCCTCCCCCGCCGACGAACACCGCATCAGGTTCGGGGAGGCCCTTGAGCGCCGCCGGTGCATGCCCTTCGACCATCCGGACGTCCACGCCGTGCGCGTGCGCGTTGGCCACCAGCCGGGCGCACTGCCCGGGGTCCCGCTCGACGGCGATGACGGCGGCCCCGAGCCGGGCGCATTCCACTCCAATCGAGCCGCAACCGGCTCCCAGATCCCACACCAACCGCCCGGGTCCGGGGACCAGCCGGGCCAAGGCCAGCGCCCGCACCTCCGACTTGGTGATCATTCCGGCGCGGTGCGAGAACTCTGCCTCCGCCAGCGCCCAACCGGTCGCGGGCGGTACTGGTTCACCGCCGGCGATCCAGCCGCGCTCTGGTACCGCGTTCTCATCGGCCAGGCACAACACCAGATGCGGATCGCGGACCGGCCCGCCGTTGAAGCGTCGCACCCGTTCGTCGGGACCGCCGAGGTCCTCGGCGACCAGCACGCTGCGCCGCCAGCCGGCCAACCCGTCGGTGATCTCCACGGCCCCCGCCTCCGGTCCGGTCAGCACCGCGACCGCCGGGTGTGCCCGGCACACGTTGAGCGCCCGGCGCAGTGACCGGCCGTGCGCCGAAACGACGGCGACGTCATCCCAGGACCGGCCCAGCAGCGCGAACGCTTGAGCAACGGTGGATCGGGCCGGCAGCACCACGGGCTGCAGACCCCGGGCCCGCAGCAGCCGCACGATGCCGAAGAATCCCGGATCGCCGCTGGCCAGCACCACGGTGGGGGACGCGCCGGGCAGTTCGTCCAGCTGAGTCGGGCCGAGCACCCGGGCCACCGTCGGCACCGGCACAGCGGCGAGCTGGTGAGGTGCGCCGACCACGACTTTCGCCGCGGCCAGCGCGTGGGCCGCACCGGGCGGCAGTGCCCCGCCGTCCAGACCGACGACGGTAACCGTCACTGCACCCAGCCCGGCTCGGTCGCGGCGACCACCCGCAGCCCAGTGAAGTCTACCATCGCCACCTTCGCGGGCAGCGCGGCACCGACCTCGGCGGTGAACCGGCGCAGCGTGTCGGCCACCCGGGCACACACGTCATCGCCGCAGGCCCGCAGCAGCCCTCCGGCCTCCCAGATCTCGTAGGCGCGCCGGGCAGTCGGAGCGCCGCGGATCTCCTCGACGTCCTCGGGGCGACCGCCGTGCGCGGTGGTGATCTCGGCCAGCAGGCCGGTGTCCACCTTCGACCGGGTGTAGTGGGTCATCAGCACCCCGGTGGCGAGCTTGGTCAGCTTGCCGATCATGCCGACGAACACCACCTCGGCCAAGCCATGCTCGACCGCGCGGCGCAGCGCCGCCCCGGTGAAGTCACCCACCTCCACGAAGGCTACCTCCGGCAGGTGCGGCAGCAGCGCCATCGCGCCGCGCTCGGTGCGCCCGCCGGTCGCCAACACCAGGGTGGACACGTTCTGTGCGGCCATCACCGCGACGGCCTGCTCCACCGAAGCCCGCCAGGAGGCGGTGGAGAACGGGCGGACGATCCCGGTGGTGCCCAGGATGGAAATCCCGCCTTCGATGCCCAGCCGGCGGTTGGTCGTCTTGCGCGCCATCCGCTCCCCGCCGGGCACGCTGATCGTGACGTCGGCACCCCGCCCGCCGGAGGCTTCGTACACCGCATCGGTGATCATCTGCCGGGGTACCGGGTTGATTGCCGGCTCGCCGACCGGTAGCCCGAGCCCAGGGAGAGTGACCATCCCGACTCCCTCGCCACGGTGCAACACGACCTCGCCGTCGTTGCGCCAGCTGGCAGTGACGGTCAGGTGCGCGCCGTGCGTGACGTCAGGGTCGTCGCCGGCGTCTTTGACCACCACCGCGGTGGCGGTGCCGCCCTGGCGACGCAGCGAGTGCACGGCAAACTCATGGCGTTCCCCCGAAGGGAAGCCGATGGTCACTGCCCGCACCAGCGTGCCGCCCAACGCGGCCACCGCAGCCTTGGCCGCGGCCGCGGCACAGGCGCCGGTGCTGAACCCGGTGCGCAGCGCCTTCGTCCTCTCCTTCGCGGTCCGCGGCAGATCCGGCTCGCGCAGCGGTGGCCCGGTCACAGCTGCGCTCCCCTCCCGTTGCGCAGCGGCAGGACCAGCACCGTCGACAGGTAGCCCGCGGTGCGGGTCTGCGCCAGCGGGGTGATCCGCTCGTCGGCGGTGCCGAGGTGCTCGGCGCACCAGGCTCGGTCCAGCGCACCGGCGGCTGCCACTCGCTCGCGCAGTTGCGCCAGCCGGCGACCGCCCTTGTAGGCGATCACCGTCCCACCCCGGGTCAGCGCGTCGTCGAGCGCTGCGAGGTCACGGGCCAGCGGCAGCAGGGTGAGCGGTTCGGCGCCCTCGACCAGGGTTACACCGGCGGCGCTGGCGGCGGCTTGCATCGCGGTGATGCCTGGGATGGTGCGGATCCGCACCCCGGGCAGCATTGACCGCACGGTGTCCGCGAGGTAACCGAAGGTCGAATAAACGGAGGGATCCCCAAGGGTGGCGAAAGCGGCGCTACCGGCGCGCTCGCGCAGGTAGGTCACCAGGCGGGTAGCGGCGGCATCCCAGCAGTCGTGGCGGCGGCGCTGCGGCCCGTCGACGCCGTCGTTGAGCGCGAACACCAGCCGTTCGACGCGGTCGTGGGTCAGGTGCGCCCGCACCACCGCCTCGGCGCGCCCGGGCACATCGGAGGCCATCACCGGCACGAACACCCGCCCGGCGACGGACAGCTCGCGCACCGCGGCAACGGTCAGCAGGTCCGGATCGCCCGGACCTACTCCGATGCCGATCAGCTCCACCGTCACTGCCCGCCCTTCGCGCAGCTCGCTACAAAGCGTGCCACCGCCGCCGGCTGCGCAACTGGGTGGGTGTGCAGGAACGACGCATGCACCCCCCTTTGGACGAACCCCTCGGGCTGTGCGCCCTGCCATCCCCAGGCGGGTTCGCCGGCGCGGGGCGTGACGGTGGTGCGGTGAAATTCGTGGCCGCTGACCCGGTCGCCCTCGCCGTGCAGCACCGAGTCCCGCAACGCGACCGCGTCGCGGTAACCCAGCACCAGCTGGCCCGTCATCGACGCTTGCGCATCGAGCACCCCGCACATCGGAGCGCCGTCCACCGACCGGCACAGGTAGAGCAGCCCGCCGCATTCGGCGTGCACGGGCGCTCCGCGGCCAACGAGGGTGGCAATGTCGGCGCGCAGGGCCACATTGGCCGACAGCGCCTCGGTGTGACACTCCGGGAATCCGCCGGGCAGCACCACGCCCGCCGTACCCGGTGGCAGCGACTCGTCGCGCAACGGGTCGAAGACCGCGACGGTGGCCCCTGCCGCGACGAGCAATTCGGCATGCTCGGCGTAGCCGAAGGTGAACGCCGGCCCGCCGGCCATCGCGACCACCGGATCCCCGGCTGTTCGGGTGACCTCAGCCTCCGCATCCCAGTGCGGCGCTGCCTGCGCGGGCGCGGCGAGAGACACCACCACGTCCAGATCGACCTGCGCGGCCACCGCGTCGGCCCACCGGGCCACCACACCCGCCGCGGCGGCGTGCTCGGCGGCGGTGACCAACCCCAGATGCCGCGACGGCACCGCCAGCGCGTCGTCCCGGCGCAACGCCCCCAGCACCGGCAGGCCCACCTCGGCGCACGCTTCCCGGCAGACGTGCTCGTGACGCGCCGAGCCGACCTGGTTGAGCACCACCCCGGCGATGCGGACGGCGGCATCGAAGGATCGGAACCCGTGCAGCAGCGCCGCGAGGCTGCGCCCCTGCCCGCGCACGTCGACGACCAGCAGCACCGGTGCATCCAGCACGGCGGCGACGTGCGCGGTCGATCCGTGGCCGGCCGTCCCGCTGCGGCCGTCGAACAGCCCCATCACGCCCTCCACGACGGCCAGCTGCGCGCCGGCGGCGCCGTGAGCGGCCAGCGGCGCGATGCGCTGCTCGCCCAGCAGCACCGGGTCGAGGTTGCGGCCCGGGCGCCCGGTGGCCAGCGCGTGGTAGCCCGGGTCGATGTAGTCCGGACCGACCTTGAAGGCGGCCACGGTGGTGCCCCGCCGGCGCAGCGCGGCCATCAACCCAGTGGCGACGGTGGTCTTACCGGCGCCGGACGCCGGGGCCGCCACGACCACGAGATTCACCACTCGATCCCCCGCTGGCCCTTCTGCCCGGCGTCCATCGGGTGCTTGACCTTGGTCATCTCCACCACCAGGTCGGCGGCGTCGAGCAGCGCCGGCGGCGCGTTCCGGCCGGTGATCACGACATGCTGCCGGCCGGGGCGGTCAGCCAGGGTGGCCAGCACCTCGGCGGTGTCCACCCATCCCCAGTGCAGCGGGTAGCTGAACTCGTCGAGCACGTACAGGTCGTGGACCTGCGCGGCCAGCCTGCGGGCTATCTCCGTCCAGCCCTGCGCCGCCGTGGTCGCATGGTCTTCTGGGGTGCCCTGCTTGCGCGCCCATGACCAGCCCTCACCCATCTTGTGCCACTCGACCGGCCCGCCCTGCCCGGTCCGCTGGTGCACCTCGTGCAGCGCCCGGAACGCGGCCTCTTCGCCCACCTTCCACTTCGCGGACTTGACGAACTGGAATACGCCGATCGACCAGCCGGCGCTCCAGCCGCGCAACGCCAGGCCGAAGGCAGCCGTGGACTTGCCCTTCATCACCCCGGTGTGGACGATCAGCAGCGGCCGGTTGCGCCGCTGCCGGGTACTCAAACCATCGTCGGGTATTCTGACCGGTACACCTTGGGGCATCTGGACTCCCTCAAGAAATGGGCATACTAAGCAGCTCCCCGGGCAGCGCGGACCACTCCGGCCACCGCATCGGCAGACAGCTGGTCCAACCGCACACACCCGCCGCCCATCGCGATCGCGATCCGGTCAGGTAGGCCGAGCCGGATCGGCCCCGATTCGCAGTCCACCACGATCGAGGCCACGCCATCGCGGCGCAGCAGGGCCGCCGCCGCCATCGCCGCGTCCATCCCGCCGTAGGTGGCCCGGCCGTCGGTGAGTACCACGAGCAGCGCCCTGCGGGCGGGATCGCGCAACCTCTCCGCGGCCAGCACCCGCGCCGCGCACAGCAAGCCGGCAGCCAACGGGGTGCGCCCGCCGGTGCGCAGGGAACGCAGCCGGGCGACCGCGGCATCCACTGCTGACGTCGGTGGGAGCACCACCTGCGCCTCGGCACCCCGGAAACTGATCAGGCCGACCTTGTCCCGGCGCTGGTAGGCATCCAGCAGCAAAGACAGCACCGCGCCGCTGACCGCAGACATCCGGGAGCGGGCGGCCATCGAGCCGGATGCATCGACAGTGAAGAGCACCAGGTTGGATTCCCTGCCCTCGCGCACCGCCAACCGGACATCACTGCGGTGCAGCAGCAATCCCGGGCCGTGGCGCCCCCGGTCCCGCTGGTGCGGCGCGGCCGCAATCAAGGTGCCCAGCAGGTGCAGCCCGTTACCCTCGGACGTCGCGGCCCGGATCGTGCGCCCGGTGCTGGTCCGCCCCACCGACCGTCGCCCCGGAGCCCCTGCCCCCACCCCAGGCACCACCATCACCCGCGCCCGGAACGCCTTCCCCGGCTCATCCGCCCGACATGGAGACATATCGGGGTTTTCAGCGGCCCCGGAACCCCGATATGTCTCCATGTCGGGAGGGGCGCCGCCGGGGGGTGGCTGGTCGGGAGGGTCGTCGGGCGGGGGTTCGGGGTTGCGGAGAGCATCTTCTAGTTGGTCGTGGTCCAAGCCTGGTTGGTCGAACGGGTCACGGCGGCGGCGATGCGGCAACGCCAGCGTCGCGGCGACGCGAATGTCATCCTCAGCGACCGTGTCGGCTCTCCGCCAGGCCGCGTGCGCCAGCGCGGTCCGGGCCATGACCAGGTCCGCGCGCATCCCGTCGACCTCAAACGCGGCGCACACCGCGGCGATCCGGCGCAGCTCGCTGTCCGGCAACACCACCCGAGGCAATGCGCAGCGGGCCGCCAGGATCTGCTCGGCCAGCGCAACGTCGTGGGCTCGCCAGTTCACCGCGAAACCGGCCGGGTCGGCCTCATAGCTCAGCCGCCGCCGGATCACCTCCGCCCGCGTCTCGACATCGCGAGAGGCCGTTACCTCGACAGTCAGCCCGAAGCGGTCGAGCAATTGCGGGCGCAGCTCGCCCTCCTCCGGATTCATCGTGCCGACCAGCAGGAACGACGCCGCATGCGAGATGGACACGCCATCGCGCTCGACAAACGCGCGGCCCATCGCGGCGGCGTCGAGCAGCACGTCAACGAGATGGTCGGCCAGCAGGTTGACCTCGTCGACGTACAGCACGCCGCGGTGCGCCGCGGCGAGCAACCCGGGTTGGTACGCCGAGACGCCCTCGGTCAGCGCGCGTTGCAGGTCCAGCGAGCCCACCAGGCGGTCCTCGGTGGCGCCCACCGGCAGCTCAACCAGTTTCGCCGGGCGAATGTCGCGTCCGGTTGCCGCGGCGTGCGGACCGTCCGGGCACAGCAGATCCGGAGACAGCGGGTCACAACCGAACCGGCAGCCCGATACCGCGGTCACCGTGGGCAGCAGCGCGGCCAGCGCCCGCACCACGGTCGATTTCGCGGTGCCCTTCTCCCCGCGGATGAGCACCCCGCCGATGCCCGGGTGCACGGCGGTCAGCAGCAACGCCAGCCGAAGCTCGTCGTGCCCGACGATCGCCGAGAACGGGTAGCGGACCGTAGTCATGCTCAGCGCATCCGCGCCGATGCATCGCGGTGCATCGGCACCTGCACGATGCCGCCTTCGGTGGTATGCGCTCCATCCTCCACAAAGCCGAAAACACTGAACAACTCGACACAGTCCAGCGGTACGTCGACCACACAGGGGGCGTCGCCGACCTCCCCGAGCGCGGCCTCGATCAGCCGCCTCATCCCACCTATGCCTCGGGCCTTGGGGGCAGTGCACACCCGGTCGATTCGGAACTGGCGGTCGGCGGGCTCGAGCAGCCGCAGGGTGGCCTGCGGGTCCTCGATCGCGTCGGGCGGCGCGAGCCAGTAATGCCGGGTCAGCCGGTCCAGGTCATGCCCGTCGAGCTCCTGGTAGGAACGGCTTTGCTCGACGACGAACACCTCGAGCCGCAGCCGCAGCAGGGCGTAGATCATGGCAGTCGACAGGTCCGCTGCGAGCTTGCGGTGTAGCACAGTGTGGTCCACCGCTCCTGCCTACCAGACCATCTGACATCGTGGCACGGTGGCGCAGCACCAGGGCCAGCGGCTCATCGTCAGGAGGTACCTGAACGGGTTGCTCGCAGGTGCTCTTCTGGTGGGCGGTCATGGCGCCGCCTACCACGAGGTTCCTGCTGCGCAGCGGACGCCCGCGGTAGCCGTGCGGATGCCGGCCCCGCAGCCGAAGACCGCGCCCCGCCCGGTGGAGCCGTGGATCTTGGGCGCGACGCCGCTACCACGGCGCAAAGACGGCTACGGCGTGGTCCGATCGACGCCTCCCGCGCTGGTGAACCGGCAGCTGGCCACCATCGATCGGCTCCCACCACCCACCTCAAATGCGTTTGTGTCCACGATCGCTGCGGTGCCTCCGGCGGTGCTGGCCCGCAGCACCTGGAAACCGGCCTGCCCGGTAAAGCCTGAGCAGCTGCGCTACCTCACCATGTCCTTCCGAGGTTTCGACGCCCGCCCCCATACCGGCGAGATGCTGGTCAACGCCGAGGTCGCGCAAACCGTGGTGGATGTGTTCAAAAAGCTGTTCACGGCCGGTTTTCCGGTGGAGGACATGGGGATCTCATCGGAAGCCGAGCTAAACCTGCCACCGACCGGAGACCGTAACAACACCGAGGGGTTCATCTGCCGCCCGAGACGCGGTCAGACTCAGTGGCCGGCGCAGGCCTTCGGGCTGGCCATCAACCTCAACCCGTTCCACAACCCGTACGTCAACGGCGACCTGGTGGTACCCGAGCTGGCTTCCTCCTACCTTGCGCGCGACTGGAAGCGGTCGGGCATGGCGTCCGACGGCGGACCGGCCGTGACCGCATTCGAGTCGGCGGGGTGGAAATGGGGTGGGCGCTGGCCGGGCCCGGTGAACTTCGCACACTTCAGCACCAATGGGCACTGACGCCGCCCTGAGCGGCATAGACGCGGCATCAACGTGGCACAGACGCGGCACAGACCGACTTCACGGCCCTTCCAGATCAGCTTCCAGGTCCAGGTAGACCGCCCGCAGCGCGTCGAGATCGGCGGGGTCGGGCTGCGCCCACAAACCCCGATCCGCGGCCTCGAGCAGCCGTTCGGTCATCCCGCGCAGCGCCCAGGGGTTGGACCGCCGCAGGAACTGTTGCACGCCGGAATCGAAGACGTAGGACTCGGCGAGCTGGTGGTACATCCAGTCGTCGACCACCCCCGCCGTGGCATCGAAGCCGAACAGATAGTCAACGGTGGCGGCCAGCTCGAACGCGCCCTTGTAGCCGTGCCGCTGCATGGCGGCGATCCAGCGCGGGTTGACCACCCGGGACCGGAAGACCCGGCGGGTCTCCTCGGCCAGCGAACGGGTCTTGACGGCGTGCGGCACCGCGGAGTCACCGACGTAGGCGGCCGGATTGTGTCCAGTTAGGGACCGCACCATCGCCACCATCCCGCCGTGGTACTGGAAGTAGTCATCGGAATCGGCGATGTCGTGCTCGCGGGTGTCGACGTTCTTGGCGGCGACCGTGATACGCCGGAAGGCATGCTCCATGTCTTGGCGCGCGGCGGCTCCGTCGAGGTCCCGCCCGTAGGCGTAACCGCCCCAGGTGGCGTAGACCTCGGCGAGGTCAGCATCAGTACGCCAGTTCCGGCTGTCGATCAGCGGCAGCAGCCCGGCGCCGTAGGCGCCGGGCTTGGACCCGAAGATCCGAGTCCGGGCGCGCCGGCCGTCCCCGTGGTCAGCGACATCGGCCCGGTAATGCGCGGCAACGAAATTCTGCTCCACCGGCTCGTCCAGCGTGGCCACGGCGGCAATGGCGTCATCAACCAGCGCCACCACGTGCGGGAACGCGTCCCGGAAGAACCCGGAGATCCGCACCACCACATCAATGCGGGGCCGGCCGAGCTCCCGCAACCCCACCACCTCGATGCCGGTGACGCGGCGGGAGGCGTCGTCCCACACCGGGCGGACCCCGAGCAGGGACAGCACCTCGCCAATGTCGTCACCTTGCGTGCGCATCGCGGATGTGCCCCAGACCGTGAGGCCCACCGAGTCGGGCCAACCACCGGTGTCGGCGCGGTGGCGTTCCAGCAATGAGTCAGCCAGCGCGGCGCCGACGTCGAAGGCGTTGCGAGTCGGGATCGACTTCGGATCCACCGAGTAGAAGTTGCGTCCGGTCGGCAGCACGGAGATCAGCCCGCGGGTCGGCGAACCGGACGGTCCGGGTTCGACGAACCGACCCTCCAGCGCGCGCAGCACATTGGTGATCTCCGCAGGGGTGCCGGCTAGCCGGGGCACCAGCTCGGTGCAGGCGAAGCGCAGCACCGACACCACCGCTGGGTCGGGCTGGCCGAGGACGTCAGCGACCACGGTGGGCACCTTCGTCGCATCCCAGCCGGCCGCCTGGACACCCTGTACGAGCCTGCGCGCCAGGGATTCCAAGCGGTCGACGTGGGCGAGCGCGCCCTGCTCGTCTAAGCCTTGAAATGCGGCGATGGCTGCCCGCAAGCCGGGTAGCGCCGCCCCGGAACCGAACACCTGGCGGGCACGCAGTACCGCGAGCACGTCGTTGACCAGCTCATCGCCCACGGGTGCGCGTCCCAGCACGTGCAGCCCGTCACGGATCTGCACATCCTTGATCTCGCACAGGTAGCCGTCGAGGTGCAGCACGAACTCGTCGAAGTCCTCCTCCCCCGGCGGCGCCTGCGCACCCAGATCATGGTGCAGCTGGGCGCTTTGGATCAGCGTCCAGATTTGCCCGCGCAGGGTGGGCAGCTTGTCCGGGTCCAGCGCCGCCATGGTGGCGTACTCGTCGAGCAGCTGCTCCAAGCGGGCCAGGTCACCGTAGGTGTCGGCGCGGGCCATCGGCGGGATCAGATGGTCGACGATGGTGGCGTGCGCCCGGCGCTTGGCCTGGGTGCCCTCGCCGGGGTCATTGACAATGAACGGGTACACCAGCGGCAGGTCGCCCAGCACCCCGTCCGGGGCGTCGGCCGCAGCCAGCCCCAGCCCCTTACCGGGCAGCCATTCCACGTTGCCGTGCTTGCCTAGGTGGACCAGCGCATGCGCCTGGAACGAATGCTCCAACCAGCGGTAGGCGGCCAGGTACTGGTGGGAGGGGGGCAGCTCGGGATCGTGGTAGATCGCCACCGGGTTCTCGCCGAACCCGCGCGGCGGCTGGATCAGCAGCATCAAGTTCCCGAACCGCAGCGAGCCGACATAGATCACGCCGTCGGCCACATAAAGCTGCCCGGGCGGTTCACCCCAGGCCCGCACCACCGACTCCCGCAACGGGGCCGGCAGCTCGGCGAACCACTCGGCGTACTGCGCGGCGGGCACGCAGATGGCGGCGCCATCCATCTGCTCCTCGGTGAGCCATTCGACGTCATGCCCACCGGCGGCGATCAGCTGGTGAATCAAGGCGTCACCGTCAAGCGACTCGACATCCAAACCGCCGAGGTCGTAGCCGGCCTCGGCCAGCGTCCGCAGCAGCACCACAGCCGATGCCGGGGTGTCCAGCCCCACCGCGTTGCCGATCCGGGCGTGCTTGGTCGGGTAGGCGGACAGCACGATGCCCAGCCGCTTGCCCGCCGCAGGGACATGCCGCAACCGGGCCAGCGCCACCGCGGTGCCGGCCACCCGGGCGGACCGCTCCGGATCGGCGACGTAGACCGGGATCCCCTCCGGCCCTGGCTCCTTGAAGGAGAACGGCACCGACACCAGCCGGCCGTCGAACTCCGGGATCGCCACCTGCATGGCGGCATCCAGCGGGGACAATGCCGCGTCGCTGGCCTGCCAGGCCGCCCGCGTCGAGGTCAGGCACAGGCCCTGCACGATGGGCACGTCCAGCGCGGCCAGCGCGCCGGCATCCCAGTCGTCGGCTCCGGCGCTGCCGCCGGCAGCCAGCACCGTGGTCACCACCGCGTCGCAGCGACCCAGCAGCGCCTTCAACCCACTGGCTTGGGTCTCACCCAACCCGCGCAGCGAGCCGCAGAACACCGGCAGCGCGTTCGCTCCCGCGGTGTGCAGGGCGTCGGCCAGAATGTCGACGAAGCCGGTGTTCCCGGCCAGCGCATGCGCCCGGTAGAACACGATGCCGACCGTCGGGCGCCCCGGTTCGGGCTCGCGCGCGTCGTACACGCCGTAGTCTGGGGTAGGCGCCGGCGGCTCGAAGCCCTCCCCGGTGAGCAGCACGGTGTCGGACAGGAACCGGGCCAGCTGGGCCAGGTTGGCCGGCCCGCCGGCGACCAGGTAGCGCAGCGCCTCGGCGGCCACCCCGGCGGGGACCGTGGAGACCGCCATCAACTCCGCATCGGGGGTGGCCTCGCCACCCAGGCACACCAACGGAACCCCAGCGCGCCGCAGCGTCTCAAGCCCGGATTCCCAGGTCCGCCGGCCGCCGAGCAACCGCAGCAGTACCACGTCCACGCCGTCGAGCAACCTGGGTAGTTCGGTGAGCTCGGTCCGGGCCGGGTTGGCGAGCCGGTAATCAGCACCGCAGGCTCGAGCAGCGAGCAGGTCGGTGTCCGCAGTAGACAGCAGCAGGATCCGCACCCCGTGAAGCTAACCTCACCTCCCAGTTCCCTCCGCAGTCTGGATGCGAGGAAGGTGGCCGGCTAGAGACCGGCGGGCATGATAGGGACGTCGTAGGCGGCGAATGCGCGGTCGGCGGTGACGATCGTGAGCTTCTCGCACCGCGCCTGTGCGATGAGCAACCGGTCGAATGGGTCTCTGTGGTGTAGCGGCAGCTGTCCCACGACCAAACCGTGGCGCACCGTCACCGGCAGTTCGATCATCGCCTGTTCGGCGATCTGTTCAGAAAGGTCGCCGGGCACTCGCAGCTTGCCGATCGCTGCCTTGGCTGCGATCTCCACTGCACTGACCGCCGACACGACGACCTCGGGCTCGCCCGTGATCATCTCGCGTGCCTGCTTGCCCAGCCGCGACGACTCCTCCAGCCACCAGATCAGCACACTCGTATCGAGCAACAGGCTCACAAGCGATCGTCCTCGTCAGGAAAGATTGGACTGTCGTAGAACAAGTCCTCGAGCTCCGGGTCCGGCTCATCGAAGTCAGGCGACATCCAGACTTTGCCCTTCCACGCTCCGGGCACTCGGTGCACGGGCGTCCGTTGCAACGGCACGAGCCGCGCCACCGGCCTGCCGTGGCGGGCAATGACGATCTCTTCCCCGGCCTCCACCTGCTCCAGCAACTTGGAGAGCTGCGTCTTGGCTTCGTAGACGTTCACCTGTTTGGCCATTCCTGCAACTGTACTAGTCAGATCTGACTAGACCAGAGACTGGATGGGCCCGACCGCGAAATACCCGAGGAAAGCCACCGCCACTACCCACATCAGCGGATGCACCTGCCGAGCCCGGCCAGTTGCGGTCCGCAGCAGCACGTAGCTGATGAAACCGGCGCCGATCCCGTTGGCGATCGAGTAGGTGAACGGCATCACCACAATGGTCAGAAACGCCGGCAGCGCGATCGAGAAGTCGGTGAAGTCGATACCGCCGATCTGGCGCACCATCAGCGCCCCGACCACCACCAGCGCCGGTGCGGCCGCCTCGATCGGCACCACCGCATACAGCGGGGTGAAGAACATCGCGGCCAGGAACAGCAACCCGGTGACCAGGTTGGCCAGCCCCGTCCGGGCGCCCTCCGCGATCCCGGACGCGGATTCGACGTAGACGGTGTTCGACGAGCTGGATGCCGCACCACCGGCCATCGCGCCGAAACCCTCGACCAGCAGCGCCCGGCCTACCCGCGGCAGTTGGCCGTCCGGGCGCAGCAGTCCGGCCTGCTGACCGAGCCCGGTCATGGTGCCCATCGCGTCGAAGAAGTTGGCCAGCACCAGGGTGAACACCAGCAGGCTGACGGTCAGTGCCGGAAGGCGCGTGAAAGCGCCCAGCGAGACGTCGCCGACAAGTGAGAGGTCGGGCAGGCCGATCACTCGGCTCGGCAGCGCAGGGTAGCCCAGGTTCCAGCCCTTCGGGTTGGTGCCGTTGGACGGCCCGACCTTGGCGATGGCCTCGATCACGATCGCGAGCACGGTGCTGGCGAGCACCCCGATGAGGATCGCCGCTCGCACCCGGCGAGCCACCAGCACCCCGGTGAGCACCAGTCCGACCACGAACACCACCGTCGGCCAGGACGCGATCGAGCCGCCGATGCCTAGGCTCACCGGCACCGTGGTGTGCGCGGCGTCCGGGATCCGGCGGACGAACCCGGCGTCGACCAGCCCGATGAAGCTGATGAACAACCCGATGCCGACCGCGATCGCGGCCTTGAGCTCGGCCGGCACCGCGTTGAACACCGCCGTGCGAAACCCGGTGGCCGCCAGCAGCATGATGATCAGCCCGTCGACCACCACCAGGCCCATCGCCTCGGGCCAGCTGACCTGCGGCGCGATGGTGACCGCGACCAGCGTGTTGATGCCCAACCCGGTGGCGATCGCGAAGGGATAGTTGGCGATCGCCCCGAACAGCAGCGTCATCACCCCGGCAACCAGCGCGGTGACCGCGGCAACCTGCGCCACCGGCAGCACTGCTCCGAGCACATCCCGCTTGGCCCCCGGGCTGCTGGCATCGAAGCTGCCCAGGATCAATGGGTTGAGCACCACGATGTAGGACATCGTGACGAATGTGACCAGCCCGCCGCGCAGCTCGCGACCGACCGTGGAACCGCGCGCCCGCACCCCGAACACGGATCCAGCCATCGGCGTTGCACTCCCACCAGTTAACGATCGGCGGTGCCCGGGGGGATGAACGGCAGTCCGGGCGGGGGACCGTGGTCGATCAGATCGGCTAACGCGCTGGTGTCCAAGTGTGCTGAAACCAGATCGCCGAGCAGATCCAGCTGGGCAGCGCGGGCAACGGCGAAGTCGGTATCCGGCGCGGGCTGGAAGCCGGACCGGCCAGCATGCTGGGCTACCCGGCGCAGCAGTGCTCGGCGGAAGGCGTCGTTTTCCAGCAAGCCGTGCCAGTGGGTACCAAGCACATGGCCGCCGTCGGAGCCTTCGTCGGGACCGGACACCAGAGCAGGCTCACCGCGATGTACCACCTGGCCGTGGTGGATCTCGTAGCCGCTGACCGGCTCGCCTAATGCGGTACCCGACGGGCGCCCCAAGTGTTTGGCCGGGTCGAAGACCACCTCCAGGTCCAGCAATCCCAGACCGGCCACCTTCCCGGCGTGACATTCGACGTCATCGACGATCGTGCGGCCGAGCATCTGGTAGCCGCCGCAGATGCCCAGTACCGGGCGTCCCGCTCCGGCGTGGGCAGCCACGGCAGCGGCCAACCCGGTCCGGCGTAGCCAGGACAGATCGGCCACGGTGGACTTGGAACCGGGCAGCACCACCAGGTCAGCGTCGGCCAACCGGGAAGGCTCGGTGACGTACCGCACCGCCACTCCCGGCTCGCAGGCCAGCGCGTCGACGTCGGTGCCGTTGGATATCCGCGGTAGCCGCACCGCGGCCACCCGCAGCCACTGGGCGCCCACCGGCGGAGCCGGTCGGCCGACCACGCCGTCGGCGGCATACCCCAGCGAATCCTCCGCATCGAGCCACAGATCGCGGGAAAACGGCAATACCCCGTAGCTGCCACGACCGGTCAACGCCTGCAACTGCGCCACACCGGGAGCGAGCAGGTCCGGATCACCGCGGAACTTGTTGATCACGAATCCGGCCACCAAGGCCTGGTCGGCAGCCGACAGCAGGGCCACGGTGCCGAACAGGTGTGCGAGCACACCGCCGCGGTCGATGTCCCCCACCACGACCACCGGCAGCCCGGCGGCCCGGGCCAAGCCCATGTTGGCGATGTCGGTGGCCCGCAGGTTGATCTCAGTGGGCGATCCGGCGCCCTCGCAGATCACCACTTCATACTCGGCCCGCAGCGCGGCCAGCGCGCTCAGCGCAACATCGAGTAGCTCAGCTTTACGGTTGCGGTAGGACGACGCCGACACCGTGCCGCACGCCCGTCCGAGCACCACTACCTGGGCGCACCGGTCGGAGCCCGGTTTGAGCAAGATCGGGTTGAGCCGCACCCCGGCCTCGATGCCGCAAGCCGCGGCCTGCATCGCCTGCGCCCGACCGATCTCCCCACCGTCGGGCGTGACGACTGAGTTGTTGGACATGTTCTGCGCCTTGAACGGCGCCACCGACACTCCGCGGCGGGCCAGCCACCGGCAGATTCCGGCGACCAGAACGCTTTTCCCCGCGTCCGAAGTGGTGCCCGCGACGAGCAACGCGCCACGCATGACTAGCGATGTCCAGGGCAGGGGTTAGCGCACAGTCAGGATCTCCGCCCCATCCGCCGTGACGACCAGCGTGTGCTCGAACTGGGCGGTGCGCTTCTTGTCCTTGGTGGTCACCGTCCAGCCGTCGGGCCACACGTCGTAGTCGACCGTGCCCAGCGTGATCATCGGCTCGATGGTGAAGGTCATGCCCTCCTCCAGCACGGTGTCCACGGCGGGCTCGTCGTAGTGCAGCACGACCAGCTTGCCGTGGAAGGAGCGGCCGATCCCGTGACCGGTGAAGTCGCGGACCACGCCATAGCCGAAGCGCTTGGCGTACGCCTCGATGACCCGCCCGATCACGTTGAGCTGCCGGCCCGGGCGCACCGCGCGGATGCCGCGCATCATCGCTTCGTGGGTGCGCTCCACCAGCAATCGGTCCTCTTCTGAGACATCCCCGGCGAGGAAGGTGGCGTTGGTGTCGCCGTGGACGCCACCGATGAAGGCGGTGACGTCGATGTTGACGATGTCGCCGTCCTCGATCACGGTCGAGTCAGGGATGCCGTGGCAGATCACCTCGTTCAGTGAGGTGCAGCAAGACTTGGGAAAACGCTTGTATCCAAGGGTCGAGGGATAGGCGCCGTGGTCGAGCAGGACCTCGTGCACCACCCGGTCCACCTCATCGGTGGTGACGCCGGGAGCCACCACCCGGCCGCCCTCGGCGAGTGCCTGCGCGGCGATCCTGCCCGCCACCCGCATCGCATCGATAACCTCGGGTGGCTGAGTGCAGGATTCGGTGCACGGGGCGGGCGCAGCCTTGCCGACGTATTCCGGTCGTCGGATCTCCGGTGGCACCGCACGCATCGGTGTCTGCAAGCCAGGGCGCAACGGAGTTCTCACGGGCATACGCCCACTCTATGCCTGGTCGCGACGGTCACGGCGTAGGCAGTGCGGACAGGAAGCGCCCGGAGACATCCAGGGCTGGACCGGATGAACCCGCGCCGACGACCAGGGTCGCGAAGGCGATATCGCCACGGAAACCGACGAACCAGCCGTGCGCGTCAGTAGGGTTGTCCTCCGCGGTCCCGGTCTTGCCGTAGAGCTCACCCTGGCCGACCAGGGACTGCGCGGTGCCCTGGGTCACCGTCTCTCGCATCATCACGCGCAGTGCATCGGCGACCTGACGCGGCACCGGTGCCACCGGTCCCAGCGCCACATGGGTCGGTATGCCTCTGATCAGCACCGGGTTGGGAACCTTGCCGCCGGCCGCCACAGTGGAGGCGACCAGTGCCATGCCGAACGGGCTGGCGAGTACCCGTCCCTGCCCGAAGCCGTTCTCCGCGCGCCGCACCATCGACTCCGAGGGGGGGACCTGACCGGTGACGGTGGTGATGCCGGCGATGCCGTAATCCATGCCGATGCCCATCTGGTCCGCAGCATCGGTCAGCGCACCAGCTCCCAGCCGGGCCGCCAGCTGTGCGAAGGTGGTGTTGCAGGAGCGCGCAAACGCGGTGTGCAGGGGCACCGTCCCCAGGTCGAACATGTGGTCATTGGGCACCACCCGCTCCCCGACGATGGTGGTCGCGGGGCAGGCCACCGGTGAATCCACGGTGACCTGCTTGGCCTCCAGCGCCGCCACCGCGGTGACGATCTTGAAAGTGGAGCCGGGTGGGTAGCGCCCGATCAGCGCCAGCGGGCCCTGGGCGTCGGCGGCGCCGTTCTGCGCCACCCCGAGGATCTCCCCGGTGGACGGCTGGAGGGCCACGATCACCGCCGCGTTGGATACCGTGTCGACAGCGCGTTCTGCGGCAGCCTGCACAGCATGATCGACCGTGGTATTCATGGTCGGTACCGAATGTGGCTGCTGGGAGGCGAGGGTTTCGACTTCCTCGCCCATCGGGCTCACCGTGACGATGCGCCACCCGGCGGCGTTGTCGAGTTGCCGCTCGACCACTGCACGAATGCCGGGCACCAGCTGGGTGGCGAAACCCCGGTCGGGTGCCAGCAGCTGCCGTTGGGTGGGAAAACTCACCCCGGGCAGGTCGTAGATGCGATCCCGCACTGATTGGTAGTCGGGCTCCCGCAGCACCGCCACCGCGCTGGGCTGTCCGGCCGGAGCAGCGTTGGCGCCTGCGATGATCGACTGCTCGGTAATCATGGGATCGAATTGCCCCAGGGCAGCTGCCAGCGGGGCGGCGACCGCGGCCAGATTGGGAGTCTTGCTGCGGTCCAGCGCGACGGTGACCACAGTTTGCCAAGTGAGCAGGGGCGCCCCAGTCCGGTCGACGACGGTGGGCGGGTCGACCGGGATGTCGCGCAGCGCCAGCCGTTGTTGCGCGGACAAGCGCGGGTGCAGCACCGCTGGATTCCACCGCACCGCCCAACCCTCGGAAGTCTCCGCCGGTACGAGATCGAAACCACCCGCATACCGCCATACCCGGTTGCGACCCAGGTTCCAAACCGCGGAGAAGGAGGCCGACGCGAGTTGGTCGCCGGTATGGGTATCACCCAGAGTGAGCTGGACGCTCTGCGGTTTGAGTTCGTCGCGGACCTGCCGGATCAGCGTGGTCGCGGCAGCAGGGTCGTCGGTAAGCTTCCCGGCTGCGGCAGCATCACCTCGGGCCAGCGCATTGAGGAACGCGGCCGCCGCGTCCCGCGGATCGGCCCCGAAAAGCCCGCAACCGGCCAGCAGCGACGCTATCAGGGTAAGCGTCACCGTCAGGGCCGCCAGCATGGCGGTTACCGGACGTTGTCGGCGCACGGCCGCGAGTATGCCCCTAGTCGGTTCACCACAGCGACGGTTCAGAACAGCACCGTGGCGAAGCAGCCCACCTGGGTGAAACCGACCCGCCGGTACGCGGCGCGGGCCGGCTGGTTGTAGGCGTTGACGTAGAGGCTGGCGATCCGGCCCAGCCGCTGTAGGCGCAGCACCACGGCCGCCGTCGCGGCCGCCGCCAGTCCCTGCCCACGCCGATCGGGATGCACCCAGACGCCTTGGATCTGACCGACTGTGGACGACATCGCCCCGATTTCCGCCTTGAACACCACCTCGCCGGCCTCGAACCGGGCGAATGCCCGACCCGCCGCGATCAACTCCGCGACCCGGGCCCGGTACCCGGCGCCGCCATCGGGAAGTCGTGGATCGATCCCCACCTCCTCGGTGAACATCGCCACGGCGGCCGGCAGGTACCGGTCCAACTCATCCGGACGCACCGACCGCACCAGCGGATCGGCCGCCACCATGGGCGGTCCGGCGAGCACCAGCAGCGGCTGGTTCGGCCGCTCCTCGCGGGCCGGTCCCCAGCACTCACCCAGCCGGGACCACAGAGCGAGCACCTGGTCGGCGGGTCCCACCATCGACGAACAGCACCTGGCCCGGCCGGCTGCCCGGTCAGCGAAGGCGCGGATCGCCGAGCGTCCCCCGCACAGCGGCACGAAGTTAGCGCCAGAGAAGCACAGCCCCGCCAACCGCGCGTCGCGTCCCCGGTCCGGGTCACTGGTGAAACCCCACAGCTCCCCACCGAGCCGCCAAGGATCCAGCCCGCCGTTTTCGATGCGCGCTGCGACCATGCAGGACATCACCGGATCCGTGGCCAGCACCGCATGGACACTGCGTGCATGGCGATCGTCCAGCAGGTGCGCGCTCGCGTGCTTGAGCACCCGCATAGCCTGCCAGAACGTTCACCGGACGGGTCAGGAACCCTGCTGCGAACTTTCCTCGGCCAACCGGAAGGCTTCCTCGATGAGCGTTTCGACGATCTGCGCCTCGGGCACGGTCTTGATCACCTCGCCGCGGACGAAGATCTGACCCTTGCCGTTGCCCGAAGCCACGCCGAGATCGGCTTCGCGGGCCTCTCCCGGCCCGTTGACCACGCAGCCCATCACCGCCACCCGCAGCGGCACCTCCATGCCCTGCAGGCCTGCGGTCACCTCCTCGGCGAGCTTGTAGACATCCACCTGGGCGCGCCCGCACGACGGGCAGGACACGATCTCCAGCCGGCGGGTCCGGAGGTTCAGCGACTCCAGGATCTGGAGGCCGACCTTGACCTCCTCTACCGGCGGCGCGGACAGCGAGACCCGGATGGTGTCGCCGATGCCCTGGCTGAGCAACGCTCCGAACGCGGTAGCCGACTTGATGGTGCCCTGGAAGGCCGGGCCGGCCTCGGTGACCCCGAGATGCAGCGGGTAGTCGCATTGCGCCGCGAGCTGCTCGTAGGCCCGCACCATGACGACCGGGTCGTGGTGTTTCACCGAGATCTTGATGTCGTGAAAGTCGTGCTCGGCGAATAGGCTCGCCTCCCACAACGCGGATTCGACGAGCGCCTCCGGGGTTGCCCTGCCGTACTTGGTCAGGATCTTGGGGTCCAGCGAGCCGGCGTTGACGCCAATGCGGATCGGGATACCGGCGTCCTTGGCCGCCTTGGCGATCTCGGCGACCCGGTCGTCGAACTTCTTGATGTTGCCGGGGTTGACTCGGACCGCCGCGCACCCTGCGTCGATGGCGGCGAAGACGTACTTGGGCTGGAAGTGAATGTCGGCGATCACCGGGATGCGGGACTTGCGCGCGATGGCCGGCAGCGCCTCAGCGTCGTCGGCGCTGGGGACGGCCACCCGCACGATGTCGCAGCCCGCCGCGGTGAGTTCGGCGATCTGCTGCAACGTGGCGTTGATGTCAGCGGTCAGAGTGGTGGTCATGGACTGCACGGATACCGGGTGCTCACTGCCCACCCCCACGGTTCCGACTTGCAGCTGGCGGGTCCTGCGGCGCGGTGCCAGCACCGGCGGCACGGCGGGCATACCGATCATCATGATGAGGCCTCTATCGATGTAGCCGGATCGGATTGACGATGTCTGCGGTGATCGTCAGCAGGCTTACCCCGATGAAGACGAGCACAACCGCGTACGTCAGCGGCATCAGCCGGGAGTAGTCGACCGGAGGTCCATTCGGGCGCCCGGTAGCCCGCCGGATGGCGTTGCGGGTGCCTTCGTAGACGTTGACTGCGATGTGCCCGCCATCCAGCGGAAGCAGCGGCAAAAGATTGAACACGCCGAGGAACAGGTTCATCGCCACGAGCAGAAGCAGGAAAAACCACCACACCCCGATACCCGCCGCGTCGCCACCGAGCACGCTGGCCCCGATCACGCTGAACGGGGTATCCGGCCGGTCCTGCCCGGCGATGCGGTCCAGCAAAGCCGGCACACGTTGCGGGAACTCCTTCACGCCTTGCCAGGTATTGGCGAACATCGTGCCGGTGAAGGCGACGGTCTTGCCTACTGCCTCCACCGGGCCATAGCGCGGCGTCACCGCACGCAGGGGGGGCGGCGATACGCCGATCGCCCCGACAACCTCGTCGCCCTTGCCACCCAACGCTGATATCGGCACCCGGACGACGTCAATCACCACAGTGCGTTGCTGCCCGTTGCGGTCGAACCGCACCTCGGTCGGCCCGGAACGACTGTGGACAGCGTCGACCAGATCACCGAAGTCGTGCACCGGTGTGCCCGCCACCGCCAGCACCCGGTCCCCAGGCCGCAGCCCCGCCTCCCGGGCCGGCGCCGGGGAGCCCGGCGGGCAGGAACCGTCGGCCCGCACCGCGATACACGGGCTGACCGCGGACACCACCGCGGGGGTCGGCCCCGGGTTGAGGATCGGCAGGCCGGTTGATACCGCCATCGCGTAGATGAGCACGATGCCGAGGACGAAATGGGTCAGCGCGCCCGCGGATAACACCACCACCCGCTGCCAGGTGGGGAACCGGATGAACGCGCGTCTGCGGTCGTCCGGGTCGGACAGCTCCTCCATCGCGGTCATGCCGGCGATATCGCAGAAACCACCGGCGGGGATCAATTTCAGCCCGTACTCGGTCTCGCCCCGCCGGAAAGAGAACAATGTTGGGCCGAAGCCGACGAAGTAGCGACGCACCTTCATCCCGAAGGCCTTTGCACTGCCCAGGTGGCCGGCCTCATGCAAGGCGATCGAAATCCCGATACCAGCCGCGAACAGCACTACCCCCAGCACGAACGTCACGCTGTGCTCCTCCTCATTTAGGGCTCCTCATGTTGACCCCTTACTCGGCTCGGGCAAGCCGACCACCCAGCAACTCGGTTGCCCTGCTCCGAGCCCAGTCCTCGGCGGCCAGCACGTCCTCCACGGTAGTCGGGTCGGTTTGCCACCCCGACGACTCGTCCACCACAGCTGATACCGAGTCGACGATGCCACGAAAGGGGATGCGGCCGGCCAGGAAGGCGGCCACCGCCTCCTCGTTCGCTGCATTGAACACCGCCGGCACGCAGCCACCGGCGGCACCCGCCGCCTTGGCCAGCTCGATCGCGGGGAAGGTCTCGGCGTCCACCGGTTCGAACGTCCAGCTCGCCGGAGTGCCGAAGTCACACGCCGGAGCCGCGTCGGCGACCCGGTCCGGCCAGCCCAGTGCCAGCGCGATCGGCAACCGCATGTCCGGCGGGCTGGCTTGGGCGATCGTCGAACCGTCGGTGAAGGTGACCATCGAGTGAATCACCGACTGCGGGTGCACCACCACGTCGATGCGGTCGTAGGGGATGTCGAACAGCAGGTGGGTCTCGATGAGTTCCAGGCCCTTGTTCACCAGGGTGGCTGAGTTCACCGTGACCACCGGACCCATCCGCCAGGTCGGGTGGGCCAGCGCCTGCTCGGCGGTGACCCCGTCGAGTTGCTCTCGTCGGCGACCGCGGAACGGGCCTCCGGACGCGGTCAGCACCAGCCGCGACACCTCAGCCCGGCTGCCGGCGCGCAGGCACTGGGCCAGCGCGGAGTGCTCGGAATCCACCGGCACGATCTGGCCGGGCGCAGCCGCCCGGGTGACCAGGGTGCCGCCCGCTACCAGAGATTCCTTGTTGGCTAGCGCCAGGGTGGCGCCGCTGCGCAGGGCGGCCAGCGTCGGGGCCAGGCCGCGGGAACCGGTCACACCGTTGAGCACCACGTCGGCCGGCTGGGTCGCGACGAGCTCAGCAACGGCGTCGGGGCCGACCAGGATCCGCGGCATCCGGTAGCCACCCTGGTTGTACCCGCATCGTTGCGCCTCGGCGAAGATCGCCAGCTGCAGATCCTGCGCTGCCCGGCCCCGCGCCACGGCGACGGCAGGTGCGCCGGTTTGCAGCACTTGCGCGGCCAGCGCTTGCGGATCAGCCCCGCCCGCCGCCAACCCGGCCACCCGGAACCGGCCCGGGTTACGCCGCACCACGTCCAGCGCCTGGACGCCGATCGATCCGGTGCTACCCAGCAGCAGCACCGTGCGAGGCCGAGCCGACAGGTCCATCTAGGTCATTGTTCCCGACCACGTGGTGTTTATGCCTGCGAGGTGACCTCACACCGATCACACTGATCGTGAACGCTCACGCCAGCGAGTCGGGCATGGGCATTCTCGGTTGGATTGTTCTCGGATTGGTTGCGAGCACCATCGCGAAGTTGATCATTCCTGGGTAATGACCCGGCGGGTTCATCGTCACCCTATTGTTGGGCATCGTTATTGTTGGGCATCGTTGGAGCCATCATTGGTGGCTTCATCGGGACCCCTGTGGCCGGATCCCGCCAGCTCGCCGGCGGTATGCGATGATGCCGCTGTGGCTGTGACAGACCAGCATTCCACCGACGATCACTCGACCCACTCAGCTTTCGGCGATGACGAGCGAGAACCCTCCGCCGACTGGGGCTGGCACGGCAGCTTCCCCCGGGCCGGCAAGACCGCCGGGTGGGTCACCGCCTTCACGCTATTCGCCATGCTCATCGGTAATCACCAAAGCCATGTTGAGGACGCGTACCTGGTCTGCCTTGGCACTGTGCTTGTGGTGATGCTCGTCGGCAGCCATTTGAAGGCCTACAAGCAAAAACGACGCTGGCGCGATTGAGCGATTCACCGGCCGTCGAGCTGGAGATCGGCCACCGGAGGGTCCGGATCACCAACCCGGACCGGATTTACTTTCCCGCCCGCAGCGAGACCAAGATCGATCTGGTCCGCTATTACCTGTCGGTCGGCGACGGCATCGTGCGTGCGCTGCGGGAGCGTCCATGCATGTTGCACCGCTTCCCCAGCGGAGTCACCGGGCCCAAAGTACACCAGAAAAGACTGCCGGCCGGTGCTCCACCCTGGGTGCAAACTGTGCGGGTGGATTTCCCTTCGGGGCGTTCGGCGGATGAGTTGTGCGTGACGGACATCGCTGATGTGATTTGGGCGGTGCAGATGAGCACCGTGGAGTTCCACCCGTGGAATACCCGCAGCAGGCGCGTCGAATTCCCCGACGAGTGGCGCATCGACCTGGACCCGCAACCGGGCACCGGATACCCGCAAGCCCGCCAGGTGGCCTTGGTGGTGCAGGAGGTACTCGCCGACGTCGGCGCGGTGGGGTGGCCGAAGACCTCCGGTGGTCGCGGGATGCACGTCTACGTGCGGATCGAACCGCGCTGGAGCTTCGCCGACGTGCGCCGCGCGGCGCGCGCCTTCGCCCGCGAGGTGGAACGGCGCGCACCCGACCTGGTCACGACCGCGTGGTGGAAACGGGACCGGATCGCCGCCGTCTTCGTGGATTGGAACCAGAACACCCGGGACCACACGATTCGCAGCGCCTACTCGGTGCGGGGCGTACCTGAAGCGGTGGTGTCCACCCCACTGCGGTGGGATGAGGTGCCCGACGCCGAGCCCGGCGATTTCACGCTGGCCACCGTGCCCGAACGGTTCGCACGCCTGGGCGACGTCCACGCCGGCATCGACGACGCGGTGTTCTCCCTGGAACCGCTCCTCGAGTGGGCCGACCGCGACGCGGACTGATCAGGCTTTGTCGCATTAGCCGAGCAGCACCTCGGCGATGCTGAACCGGACGGGGCGCTCGAGCTGGTCGTAGGTACAGGAATGCGGGTCGCGGTCGGGTCGCCAGCGGACGAATTGAGTGGTGTGACGAAACCGCGGACCTTCCATGTAGTCGTAGCGAACCTCGACCACGCGCTCGGGACGCAGCGGGACGAATGACAGGTCCTTGCCGGCGTTCCACCGGCTCGTCTCGTTCTTGCGCGGAGTGCGCTCCCCCCGCTCATGGGCCGCCCAGTTCCAGGGATGTTCATCGAATGTGGTGACCAGCGGCCGAAGCTCGGTGAGCAATCTGCGCCGCGTCGCCATCGGAAAGGCCCCGACAACTCCGACGGACGCCAGCACGTCCTGGTCGTCGTAAAGACCGAGTAGCAGGGAACCGAGGGCGTCAGGTCCGGATTTGTGTAGCCGGTAACCGGCGACGACACAGTCGGCGGTGCGTTCGTGCTTGATCTTGGTCATCACCCGCTTGTCCGGTTGGTAGGTCAGATCGAGTTGCTTGGCGATCAGGCCGTCCAGGCCCGCACCCTCGAACTGTTCGAACCACTGCCGGGCCACCTCGAGGTCCTCAGTCGCCGGGGTGAGGTGCACCGGCGCCGCGGCTCCGGCTAGGGCCTGTTGCAGCGCGGCCCAGCGTTGGCGTAGCGGTTGCTGGGTGAGGTCTTCGTCGCCAAGGGCCAGCAGGTCGAAGGCGATAAAGCTTGCCGGGGTCTGCTCCGACAACAGCTTGACCCGGCTGGCGGCCGGATGGATGCGCTGCTGCAAGGCCTCGAAGTCGAGCGTGTTGCGTTCGGTGTCAGCGATGACGATCTCGCCGTCGATCACCGCACGGGGTGGAAAGTTGGCCAGCACGGCTGCGACGACGTCGGGGAAGTAGCGAGTCATCGGCCGCTCGTTACGGCTACCGATCTCCACCTCGTCACCGTCGCGGAAGACGATGGACCGGAAACCGTCCCACTTGGGTTCGTAATGCTGGCCCGCAGGGATGCCGGCGGCAGGCTTGGCGAGCATCGGCGCGACGGGTGGCATGACGGGAAGGTGCACAAGCTTGAGTGTGCCTCCAACCGCGCGGTCACTTCCGGCCAACCGGTAGCGTGCTGGCGTGGCCGACCCGGCCGTGCGGCAACTGCGGCCGAGCCGGGTGGTGGCCCTGGACATCTCACCCCGCATGCTCGACCGGGCGGCCGGATCGCGTTCAGCCTGCCATGCGCAGCCGACTTCACACCGTCACCGTCGTTTCGCCCGCTCGTCGTCGATGAGCCGGTCATCCCGTTCGAAGCATCGCAGGCGGCCAGGACCGCGCTCGACAGCGGCTTCGATCGCGTGGATGTCCGCCAGTGTGCTGCCGTTTCCGAAGACCGTCCTCGACGCGCGTTCCTGGTGTGGGCCCAAGCGCCTCAGCCGAGGTAGCGTCTGGTGTTCTTGATGGTTGTGTCCTCGGGTATCGACGCGCGGTGAGCGTGGCCATGTTCGCCAAACCGCCCACCGAGATCGCGCCGGGTGCGGTACACCTGCCCGGCTGGCTCAGCACGGACAAGCAGCGGCGGCTGGTCGTGGCATGCCGAGAATGGGCCCTACCGCCTGCCGGCATGCGTGCTACGCGGTTGCCCAACGGCGCTGTGATGTCCGTGCGTACCGTCTGCCTGGGCTGGCACTGGTATCCCTACCGGTATTCCCGAACCGTGGATGACGGCGATGGATCTCGGGTGAAGCCCTTCCCGGATTGGCTGGGTGATCTCGGACGGCAGGCGGTGGGTGATGCTTACGGCGATTCCGCGGCGAGCCTTCGATACCAGCCGGATATCGCCCTGATCAACTACTATGACCCGGCGGCCCGGATGGGCATGCATCAGGACCGCGACGAGCGCAGTCCCGCACCGGTCGTATCGCTGAGCCTCGGCGACAGCTGCGTGTTCCGCTTCGGCAATACCGAAAGTCGTGGCCGGCCATGGCGTGACGTCGTGCTGGAGTCGGGGGATGTCGTCGTCTTCGGCGGCCCGTCGAGGTTTGCCTTCCATGGTGTGCCCAAGACGTTGCCGGCCGCGGCAGAACTGGGCATCGGGCTTCGCGGCGGCCGGCTCAACATCACACTCCGTGAGTCCGGCCTGTGACCTCGGGTGATGGAGTCGTCGCCGCGAGTTGGCCGCATGCGGCGGCGATCTCACGGCCGCGGGTGTCGCGGACAGTGCAGGCCACCCCAGCCGCGCGCACCCGCGCTACGAACTGTTCTTGCACGGGCAGCGGGCTGGCGTCCCACGCGCTGCCCGGGGTGGGGTTGAGTGGGATGAGATTGACATGCACCAGGGTGCCCAGCCGGTCGCGCAGGAGCCGCCCGAGCAGCTCAGCGCGCCATGGCTGATCGTTGATGTCACGAATCAGCGCGTACTCGATGGACACCCGGCGTCGCGTGGTGTCGGCATAGTGCCGCGCCGCGTCGAGCACTTCGGCGACCTTCCACCGTCGGTTCACCGGGACGAGGGTGTCGCGCAATTCGTCATCCGGGGTGTGCAACGACACCGCGAGCGTGACCTGAAGCCCCTCGGCAGCCAACTGCCGGATCGCCGGTACCAAGCCCACGGTAGACACCGTCACCGAGCGCTGGGACAGCCCCAACCCCTCCGGTGCAGGGTCGGTGATCCGGCGTACGGCGGTGACTACCCGCGAGTAGTTGGCCAGCGGCTCGCCCATGCCCATGAACACGACATTGGACAGCCGCCCCGGACCGCCACTGAGCTCGCCATCACGCATCGCGGCCGCGGCCGCGCGCACCTGATCGACGATCTCCGCGGTGGACAGGTTGCGGGTCAGCCCACCTTGGCCAGTAGCGCAGAACGGGCACGCCATCCCGCAGCCGGCCTGGCTGGAGATGCACACCGTGGCGCGGTCCGGGTACCGCATCAGCACGCTTTCGGTGAGAACCCCGTCGGCCGCCCGCCACAGAGTCTTGCGGGTGGTGCCGCTATCGCAGCTGACGTGCCGCACCGGGGTGGCCAGCTGCGGCAGCAGTGCCGCCACGAGCCGGTTGCGAGCTGCGGCAGGGAGGTCGGTCATCACGGCCGGATCAGTGCTCAGCCGGGCGAAATAGTGCCGGGCCAGCTGGTCGGCCCGAAAGGCCGGCTCGCCCAGCTCCGTCACCGCAGCGCGGCGCTGTACCCGGTCGAGGTCGGCGAGGTGCCGCGGCGGCTTTCCCCGGCGAGGGGCCTCGAACACCAACGGCAGCGCACTCATGTCACCTTCCACCATCCCAGGCCCGCTCCCGACCCTCCTCCCGCTCCCGACATGGAGACATATCGGGGTTGCGGAGGCCTCC